>JADGOW010000032.1 GCA_017882765.1 Frankiaceae bacterium | reverse complement strand
GTTCGATCTTGATGACCCGGGCCCCGAGGTCAGCGAGCAGCATGGTCGCGAACGGTCCGGCGAGCACCCGGGAGAAGTCCACGACCAGGAGCCCGTCGAGCGGGCCCACAGGAGGATTCGGGCGGCCAACCACGCGTGCCACCGTAGCCGTCGTCGCTGCCGGGCAGGCTACGGTCTGCATGCGGGTCGCACCGACCTGTCTCCGGGCCCCCAGCGGCCCCCTGCGAGCCCTCCGCGCCCCCTCAGGGTCCGAACGCCCTGCGGAAGGTGATGTCGGAGAGGATGCGCTGCCCGTTCCGGTTGGGGTGGAAGTAGTCCCAGCCGCTGAGGTCGGCCAGCGCGAACGGGTACCGGTACACCGCTCCCCGGTCATCGGTGCAGCCGGCGACGGCGGCGCACGCCTGATGCAACGCGGCGTTGTTGTCGGCGACCCGATGCTGCACGCGCCCCCGCCGGGCAATGTCGGCGGTGCTGCGCGACAAGGGGTTGGCCAGCATCGACTGGCAGACCCTGGCGACCTGCCAAACCATGCGCGCCTGCGGCACGACGCTGGCTACCTGCCACAGCCGGTGGACGTCCGGGACACTCGCGACGAAGATTCGCACGCCGGGCAGGGCGTCGTGCAGATAGGTCAGCGCGGCGCGCACCCGGCTGCCGAAGACGGCGCTCGGGGTCATCTGGCGCTCGGTGTCAGTACAGACATCGTTGGCCCCGATGAGCACAATGACGTAGTCGGCACGCTGCCGGACCGCCTGCTGCGCCTCGTGGAACAGGTCGGCGCTGGCGGCCCCTGTTATCGCGTCGTTGTAGGCCGCCAGGCGGGCACCGCCGGCGAGCCTGGACAGGTGGCTGAGCACCCCGGGATCCGTTCCTGTCGCCCACGACACCTGCGGGCACTCGGCCAGCGGCCCGCAGCTGTCGAAGCCGCGGGTGATCGAATCACCGAGCGCAGCCACCACGCGAGGCCGCGGCGGCGTGGGAAGCCCGCCAGGCCGCGGCGGCGTGGGAAGGCAGCCGGTGGCCGCGAGCAAAGTCGCGACCAGGATGGCGAGCAGGCCCCAAGCCGACGCGGAAATGCGACTCACGATCACTTCGTCGGCCGGTGCCGGCCATTGCTGAAGCCCCAAACGGGTACGGGACCCGCGACAGCGGAACGGGTATCGTGCGGCCACTGAAGCGACCCGAGCGGAGGCTGTCCGTGACCGACCCGCGCACGAAGATCCAGTTGGACGAGTCCGCGCTGCCCACGCAGTGGTACAACGTGGTCGCGGACCTGCCCGCACCCCCGCCACCGCCGCTGCACCCGGCCACGCTCCAGCCTGTCGGCCCCGATGACCTGGCACCGCTGTTCCCGATGGACCTCATCCTCCAAGAGGTCACCACTCAGCGTTTCGTGCCGATCCCCGAACCCGTCCGGGACGTGTACCGGCTGTGGCGGCCCACCCCGCTCTACCGCGCCCGCCGGCTGGAGCAGGCGCTGGGCACCCCGGCCCGCATCTACTACAAGTACGAGGGTGTCTCCCCCGCGGGCTCGCACAAGCCGAACACCTCCGTCCCGCAGGCCTACTACAACGCCAAGTCCGGCGTGAAGAAGCTGACGACCGAGACCGGCGCCGGGCAGTGGGGCACGGCACTGGCCTTTGCCTGCAGCCTGTTCGACATCGAGTGCGAAGTGTGGATGACCCGCTCCTCGTACGACACGAAGCCGTTCCGCAAGTCGATCATGGAGATCTTCGGGGCGACGGTGCACCGCTCCCCGTCGAGCGTCACGGCGTCCGGACGCAAGATCCTCGCGGACGATCCCGAATCGCCGGGCAGTCTCGGCATCGCGATCAGTGAGGCAGTCGAAGTGGCCGCCGCGGACCCGGGCGTGCGCTACGCGCTGGGCAGCGTGCTCAACCACGTCCTGCTGCACCAGACCGTGATCGGCGAGGAAGCGCTGCTGCAGATGGCGGAGGCCGGCGACGTCCCCGATCTGGTGGTGGGCTGCACGGGCGGCGGATCGAACTTCTCCGGGCTGATCTTCCCGATACTTCGCGAGAAGCTGGCCGGGCGCGTCGGCACCTCGTTCCTGGCGGTCGAGCCGAGCGGCTGCCCGTCTTTCACCCGGGGCCGCTACACCTACGACTACGGCGACACGGCCGGGTTCACGCCCCTGATGAAGATGCACACGCTGGGCCACGACTTCATCCCGGACCCGATCCACGCGGGCGGGCTCCGTTACCACGGCATGTCCCCGCTCCTGTCCCACATATACGAGCTGGGGATCTTCAACGCCGTGGCCAAACCCCAGTCGGAATGCTTCGCGGCGGGCGTCCTGTTCGCGCGCACCGAGGGCATCGTCCCGGCACCCGAGCCGACGCACGCGCTCGCGGCGGTCGTGGAGGAGGCAAAACGATGCGCCGAAACCGGCGAGGACAAGGTGATCCTCACCGCGCTCTGCGGCCACGGGCTGCTCGACCTCGCGGCCTACGACAGCTACCTGGCTGGCGGCGTCAAGGATGTGGATTACCCGCAGGAGCGTGTCGACGCGGCGCTGACACACCTGCCCCAGATCGACCTGTAGGTGCTCTTCCTCGGCACGTCGGGTTGCACGACCTTCGAGGGATGGGCCGCTGGGCTCAGCGCAGCCAGCGCCGGTGCCTCTTGCGGGACGCCGTTGCCCACACGCCGTCGAAGGCCCGGAGGCTGGCCCGGCCCCGCTCGCGCTCGACTCCGTAAAGGACCCCGAGTGTGAACCCGGCGTCGTTGTGGGCTGCCGCAAGGCGCCGCAGGACCTCACGGGCGACCACGGAGTCCTGGTGCTCCCCCAGCACCTCCTGCACCGCCTCGGCCTGGGCGGCGAGGTCGGCCGCGTCGCCGCCGTGCACGACCTCGACGGCCTCGGCTGCGTAGCGGGCACGCTTGCCGGCCTTGCGCGCCTCATGCCAGTCCTCGTCCCGCTGGGACGCCTGGGCGGTGCGAACTGCGCGGTCGAGGCGGCGCCAGGCTTTCGCGACGAGCCGGGGCAGCACCGTCGCCGCGGGCCGCTCTGCCTTGTCGGTCACCGGCGGATCAGCGGCGAAGGCGACCAGCAGGTCCACCAGGTCGAGGTAGCGCTTGTTCCGCAGTTGTGCCCGCGCCTGCTCCTGCGCCCGGCGGAGCCCGCCGAGCATCTCCTTGTCGAAGACTTCCGCGACCGATCCCAACACGGCGTCGGGTGGCAGGGAGTCGAGCTCTTCTTGGAGCCGAGCGTGCAGCACCTCCCTGTCCCGGGGGTCGCCGAGCACCGTGCCGAGCCACCGGAGCTCGGGTTCGAGCGCGTCGGCACGCTGGCTGTCCAGCAGCGGGCGGAAGGTACGCAGGGCGCTGCGCAACCGGCGGGCCGCCACCCGCATCCTGTGCACGGAGTCGTACTGATCCCGCCGGACGCGGGGATCCTGCGCCATAAGGGCCCGTGCCTGCGTCCGCAGGTATGCCGTCACGGCATCGCGGGCGGGCTTCTCCGGCTTGACCACAGCGGCAGGCTCGACGACCTCCGGAGGCGCCATGGCGGCCTCGCCCAGGGCGCGCGTGAGCTTCGACGGGAAGGGAGCCCGCTGCGCCCCAGCTGCCTCAAGGAGGCCGACCACGACAGTCAGGTCATCGTCGCCCCCTGCCGGCATGAGTTCGGCCTCGATCTCCCGCCAGCCGGCAGCTTCCCCGGCGTCCTGTTCGCCGGGGCCGAAAGCCTGCGCACGTACAAGGTCCTCAGCGAGTTCGACCAGCACCTCGCCGGCCGCGTTGCAGACATTGCGCACGTGGCGCTCCGTCGTGATCTTGGCAACCGGGCCGAGGGGCTCGTGCCTGCTGTGGACGAGCACGAGGTCGGACAGCGCCCGGGGCACGGTCTCCTTCGCACTCCCGAGGGGCGCGTGGATCTCCTCCCGCTCCTTGCCGTCTTGAATCTTGAGGTGCCAGCCCGCGTCCTTGCCGCCCGTACGCCGCCGCAGCGTGATGCGGGCGCGGGCGAGCCGCAGGTCGGCGGTGTCGTAGTAGGTCGCCTCCAGAAGCACGACACCGCCGTCCGCCACGCTCCATCCGGTGGGCCAGCCGGGCACCTCCGGTAGCGGAGGCAGAACGAAGTCTGCGTCGACGACGAACTTCCGTTCCACTTCGATCATTGCGGCGGCCCCTTTCGGCGCCTCGGGCCACAGCGGGCGCAGCGCCTCCCACCGACCGTTCCGCTGAAGTCGCCAGGCGCCTGCCTGCCTTCAAGCTACGCCCGCCGAAGCGACGCGGACCGGGCGCCGCGGCGAAGTTCATCTTGGAGATCGGCGACGGAACGCCGGTTGCCCGGGTTGACCCGCGCCCGATTCCCGGCTGGAATGCCCAACTCGTGAAGCCTTATACAGACCGCAGGGCGGCGGGCCGCGTGCTGGGCGATTCGGTTGCGGCCGAGGTCCGGGCCCAGCCCGGCCTCCTCGTCCTCGGCCTGCCCCGAGGTGGGGTTCCCGTCGCCGCCGAGGTTGCCGCGCGACTTGGTGTGCCCCTGGACGTCCTCGTCGTGCGCAAGCTTGGCGTCCCCGGGCATGAAGAGCTGGCGATGGGCGCCATCGCCAGCGGTGGTGCCGAGTTCGTCGACATGTCGCTCGTCGGCAGGCTCGGCGTCTCCCCGGAAGCTGTGGCGCGCGTCATGCGCCGGGAGCACGCCGAGCTCGCGCGCCGCGAGAGGGCCTACCGCGGTGACCGCCCGCCCTTGGACCTGCGCAGCCGAACGGTTGTCCTCGTCGACGACGGCCTCGCGACCGGGTCCTCGATGCGGGCGGCGGTCGAGGCAGTGCGAGCCGCCGGGGCCCCCGTGGTCGTGGTCGCCGTTCCGGTCGCCCCGCCTGAGGCTGTCGCGAAACTCTCCGACGTCGCCGACGCAGTGATCTGCCCGCTCGTTCCCAGCTGGTTTCATGCCGTTGGAAGCTGGTATCTCAATTTCGAGCAAACCAGCGACGAGGAGGTCGAAGCCCTCTTGGCAAGACCGACGCGGCAGTGAGGTCGGCCGAGACTCCGGCCCGCGAGACTGGGCCCGCGAGACTGGGGCCGGACAGCGTCCCAGGAACGGCCGAGTGACATGCGCGGACAGGGATGCCGCAGACACCAATGCCGCAGACACCAATGCCTTCTCGCTGCCGTTTCGTTATGCCGCCGGTTCCTGCACTCCCGCCAGGGCAGCCCGTAGGCTAACCCTCGACACCAGCCGCAGTCCCGGCCCGTGCCTTGACCGAGTGGCACCCCGTCGCCGGCCTCACGCGCGAGCAACTCGTCAGTCCGCGCCGGCCCACACCGTCGATGGGACGTCCCGACGAGCCCGTGTCGCAACGGCGACCCGCAGCGACTGACACTCCGGGACCTGCCTCCGGCAGCGAGGAGGGGGACCGCCATGTCATCGCAGCCTGACCGCCAGCCAGGCAAGGCGTCCCGGCGGGCAGACAAGATCGAGGCGAAGGAAGGGCTGCAGCTCAGCTTCGTCCAGGTGCTCGCTGGTGCCCTGGCTGCGGTGTCGGGCGCGATCGTGACGTCGGCGTTCGGGGTCGGAGGCACGATCGTCGGTGCGGCGATCATGAGCACCATCGCCACCTGTGCCAGCGCTGTCTACGGCCATTCGATCAAGCGGACGAGCCGGATGCTGCGCCAGCCGTTCCAGCCTGACGCCCACCCGCAGTCGACGGCGACGCCCGGGTACGGGGGCGGAACCACCGACCCCGCGCGCGCGTACGGCCCGGCGACCCGACACGGCCAAGCCACGCGAGGCGGGGCATCCCCGAGCAAGAAGGGCACCGCGATCAGCGCGGCCGAGGGTCCCTCCGAGGACTCCAAAGCCCGGCCCGGCTACACCGCGCCGCGCACCTACGGGAAGGGCCGAAGACTGGACCGCAGGGTGGGCCTGGCGCTGGGCATCGCGATGACCTTCGTGATCGCCATCGGCGTCCTCACTGTGATCGAGCTGATCACAGGCGAGTCCAGCGCGGGGCTGTGGGGAAGGGGCGGTACCGGTCCCAGCATCACCGGGGGCGGGGATACCCCCGCGCCTTCCCCGACGCCGACCTCGCCCAGCCCGTCGCCCACCGACACCGGCACGCCTACGCCCACCCCGACCCCGACCCCGACCCCCACCCGCACCGCGAGTCCGACCCCCACCCGCACTGCGACTCCGACGCCCACGCCGACCCCGACCAACAGCCCGTCCAAGAGCCCGACCAAGAGCCCAGTGCCACAGCTGCGGGGCGCCCCCGCCCACAACCCGAGCCGTGCCGCCGACTCCTGGACGCTCGCCGGAACCAACCGCACTGACCGGCCGGCCCGGAAGGGCGGCGGCCCAGGGGGCACCTACCGACGTGGGACGCTTTCGTAGACCTCGGCGAACTGCCGCGCGCACGTCTCCCAGGAGAAGTTGGCGCGGATCTGGCGGTAGGCCGCCCGCCCGCGAGCCATCCGAACTGCGGGATCGCCCAACGCCTGCTCGAGCGCAGCCGTCAGCTCGTCCTCGTCGTCGGGTTCGACCAGCCAGCCGCTGGGGCGCCCGCGAACGACGTTGACAAAGCTCGGCGGTCCCCCAGTGCGAGTTGCGATCACTGGCAGCCCGCTTGCCATCGCCTCGACGTAGACCTGACCGAATGACTCCCCGACGGAGGGAACGGCAAGGACGTCCGCGCATGCCAAGCCCCCGGGCAGGTCCTCGTGGCCGCGATGCCCGATGAAGAAGACGCCCTCGATCCGCTCGCGGCGCACCTGCGTGACCGGATGCTCCCCCTCCCACTCCCCCGGGGATCCCCCCCACACGACCAGCGGGGCCACCGGGCCCAGGCGCGCCCGCACCCGCGCGTGGGCATGCAGGAGCAAGTTGAGGCGCTTGACCGCGGTGAAGCGGCCCACGAACATCACGACGGGCCGACCCAGCCCGGTGCCGGGGTCGACGAACGCCGCAAGGTCAGCGTCGGCGTAGCGAACGGAACCGGGCACCCCGCTCTCGTCCCAACCCAGCGGCTCCTCCACGAGCCACCGCCGCCAGCGCCACAGCCGGTCCATCAATCCGCACGGCCGATGGTCGAACCGCTCTGTGTCGACCGCATTGGGAATCACGGCGAGCCGCTCGGGCTCGACCGGCAGCAGCCGCGTCGCCTCCTCGGCGTCGGCGGGGGAGAGCACGACGAGCCGGGCACACCTGCTGGCAATCTCGCGCAGGTGGTCGCGCCAGAAATCGGCATACCGCCACTGTTCCCACCGGCCCTGCGCATCGGGCGGAGCCTGGGCCCTGCCAGCCCTGCCAGCCCTGCCAGCCCTGCCAGCCCTGCCGCCCATGCCAGCCAGGTCGGTGCCCAGCTCGCTCGCGATATCCGAGCGTCGCTCGATCTCGGCGAGCATCTTGAGCTCGGTGCCGTGCAGGTGCCCCACGATGGGCAGGTGTGGCCACGCCCGTCGCACTGCGTCGGCTTGGGGCGTGAGATGGTGCAAGTGCGCGATCTCGCACCCCCCCAGCCCCCCGGCGGTGAAGCTCCGCCGCCAGGCGCGCACCTGCGGCTCCAACAGGTCCGGCGAGATGCTCGTGAAGATCGGGTCGGGTGCGTCGACTCTGTCCTCGTAGGACGGGTGCATCGGGACCGGGCAGGACAGCGGGTCGTCCCCGCGGACGAACGCCTCGACGGCGTCGGTGTAGTCGTGTGGCCACACGTCGAGTCCCTGGAAGAACGTGCCCGCGTGTGTGGCCGCCCCCGGCGCCCCGACCGAGCCCACGAACAGCCGAACCGGCCAGCCGAGCCGGGCCAGCCGGGGCACCACCTCCCGGACCACGAACGCCGAGCCGCCCCGGGGATAGAAGAGCAGGCCCATGCCGACCCGCGGCCCTGCGGTGTGAGTTCGCTGCCGGACCGGCGCTGCGATGGGGCCGAACACCCGCCGCACCGCACGCACAGACGGCCGGGCGCTGGTCAGCGGAGCCGGACTTCCACGCCCGCGGACGAGAGGCCGAGCGCCTGCCCGCCGGCGGACGCCGCGCAGGCGGACGCCGCGCCGGCGGGCCCGGCCGCCTCCCTCACGCGGCGCAGGGGGAGAGGTGAAACGGGCATGGGCACCTCCCATCCGGACATGTCGGCGCCGATGCTGGCGACCCCGGGCCCTGGCGTCCACAAGCGCGGTGCGTATTCGGACGCCCACGATGCAGGGCCGCAAGGGTCGTCGTGCGGGGTTGAATAGCTGATCATGGCATAGGCGGCCGCCGGCCGTCTTGTTCGTGCCGCACCTTGTCCGTCATCCTGGGGGCACCCGACCCCTCGGGGGGCCAAGGATGCTGGTTCGCTGTCGTGTCCTGACGGGCGGCGCCGCCTTCGCGCCCGTTGGTGGATGCCGGCGCGGCCCGGTGACCTGACTGGTGCGCGCCGTGGTGCAACGGGTCAGCCGGGCGGCGGTGACCGTGGGGGGCGAAACCGTGGGCAGCATCGGCGCGGGCCTGCTCGTCTACGTCGGGGTCACCCACTCCGACACGGCGGGTACCGCCGGCGCGCTCGCCCGCAAGGTGCACGAGCTGCGCATCCTCGATGGGGAGCGCTCGGCAGCCGAGTTGGGGGCGCCCCTGCTGGTGGTCAGTCAGTTCACGCTCTACGGCGACACGCGCAAGGGGCGCCGGCCCTCCTGGGCCGCCGCCGCCCGGGCCGATGTCGCGCAGCCGCTGGTGGAGATGCTCGTCGAGGCGTTGCGCGGACGGGGGGCGGTGGTGGAAACCGGCCGCTTCCGCGCCGCCATGGAGGTCAGCTCGACCAACGTCGGCCCGATCACCATGCTCGTGGAGGTCTGATCCTCGGCGGGCGTCGGCCCAGTGGAGCAGCCCAGTGGAGCAGCCCAGTGGAGCAGCCCAGTGGAACAGCCCAGTGGAACAGCCCAGTGGCACCGCTCAGAGGTACCCGCCGTTGCGGGGCGCCGGCACCAGCGGCTCGTCGGTGGTACCGGAGAACGCAGTCCGGCCGCCGTGCCGGTCCGCCAGCGTCGCCCCTTCCTCGTCAGAGACCGTCGCGACCTCCTCGTAGGTGCAGGCGAGCTCCTCGAAGTCCAGGGTCTCGCCCAGCAGCTCCGCCGAGACGATCACCTTGCTGTCCCGCCAGAAGGCGCGGGCATGGCTGAGCCGCGAGTTCAGGTCGTTGATGTCGTCGAGCAGCTGCGGCGTCTTGTCGACACCGGCTACCGCCGACGAGTAGACCTCGACGTGCGGGTGCGAGGACACCAGCAGGCGCACCCTGCACAGCGCGCTTCCGTGCCGGATCCGGATCTCGCCCCGGTCGTCCGTCGGCAGCTGCGGCAGCTCGAAGATGCGCTGCATCAGGCGCTCGAGATGAGACCGGACGAGATCGGTCTTTGTCGACACGGGTTCCTCCGTCGTCGGGCCGGGAAGCGATGTCCCGCGTCCCCTCTCCCTTCGGCACCCGGAGCTGCCTCTGCAGCTCGCCCGGCCCTCACTGGGTGAGTTGGGCCCCGAGGAACCGATGCAGGTGCACCTTCTCGGCCTGGCTGAGCGCGGTGATCTGCTGCTCCATCATCCGGAGCGCGGCCGGGTCGGCCATCGTCTTCTCCGAGGACTGGATCAATACGGTGCCGGCCCCGGTGAAATCGAACTGACGTTCCTCACCGGACACGATCCCGATCGCTCCGCGCAGGAGGCCCACCAGGTTCTGGGTCATCCAGTGCCCGTCGTAGTGGTAGCTCGGCGACGGGCAGTCGGCCCATCCCACCAGTGCCTCCGGGTCCACCCGGATGGGCGGCTCGGCGAAGATGACCGGGCCGTTCGACGACGCGAGGAACTTCCCCGTGCCGAGCAGGGTGAGGAATCCCGGCACGATCGACTGCAGGAGCTCCAGCCGGGTCTCGAACGCAAGCAGGTTCGCCGCCCGCACGGTCAGGTTGCCGTCGTCGAGGTCGTAAGAGTTGATGTCGAAGCCGCGGTCACCCAGCACGAGCTTGCCCACCCCGGTGGCAACCACCCAGTCGTCGGCGTACAGCGGGCTGGAGAAATGTGCGGCTACCAGCGCTGACACGCTCGCGACCGTCAGCGCCTCGAACCTCATCTGGCCGTAATAGGCGATCATCTTTCCCTTGTGCAGGAACCACTCACCCTGCAGGTCTACGCAGAAGGCGTAAGGGTTGATGTTGTCGTCGACCGGCAGGGTGACCGGGCTGAGCGGCGCGTCCACCTCGGCCTCCCGTCAGAACTTCTGCTCGGAGGCCTGGACATACACGACTCCCTGGCCCTGCACCCGTAGCTGGATCGCCTCGCCCGACCCCCGGCCCACGGCCTCCCGCCACCCGACTTTGGCGGTGACGTCGACGGACAGCTGGCCCCGGTGCCCGACGTAGGCCTGCGGATCGACAGCCACGACGCGGCCGGGCGTCACCTGCAGGCCTATCGCGCCGCCGTGCGCGAGGACGACCGCCGACCCGTCTCCGGCCAGCTGGGTCGTGAACAGGCCCTGGCCGCTCACCGCGCCGCGAACGGCGCCCCTGATACCGCCCTGTTGCCCGAGGAAGAGGACCGAGCTGGTCAGGGACGCGTCGTGGCAGAGCAGCCGGTCGGCCTCCACCTGCAGCGACTCGCCGGGGGTCAGGTCGATCACGGTGAGGTGCAGGCCCAGGTGGCCGTAGAACACCTGTCCCGAGCCTTCGGCGACCATCTGCTTCACGGTCTCCCCGGCTACGGCCCGCCCCAGCATCCCCGATATGCCCTGGGCGGCGGTCACCGGTCGGAACGTAACCTGCCCGGTATAGGCCAGCATCGCCCCGCGCCGGGCCAGCACCTCCCGACCCGGGGCGACGGGAACCTGCACGACCTTGCTGTTGACCTGGACGTATCCCGGCACGGCCGCCCTCAGCGCTCGGCCGGCTGGATCAGCACCACGCCGGACCCGTCGAACCGTAGCGAGAACGCCTCTCCCGAACCCTTCCCGATCGCTGACCGCCAGGACACGTCGGTGACGAAGGACTGGGTGAGTTGCCCCTTCGAGGCCACGTACGCATCCGGGTCGACCACCAGCGGGTACTGGGGCGCGACCTCGAGGGAGATCGCGGGGCCGTCCGACAGCACGGCGACGACACCGTTGCCTGACACGGTCGTGGTGAACAGGCCCTGTCCGGCGCTGGCGCCCCGCAGCCCGGTGAACGTAACGTTGGTCTTCAGCCCGCTGTCGAGGGCCAGCAGTGACGACGACTCCACCTGGAGCGTCTCGCCGGCCAGCGGGACGAGTTCGATCTCGGTGGCGTCGTGGGCGAAGTAGACGGTGCCGGTGCCGGTGCATTCCATCAGGTCGAGCGACTCACCGGTCGCCTTGCGCTTGATCGCCCCGCGGATCCCCTCGCCGCCGCCGAAGCCCGCCTTCTTGAAGGAGATCTCCCCCTCGTAGGCGATCATGGCGCCGGCCAACGACTTCACCGATTCGCCGGCGAGATCGACTTCGACGATACGGCTGCCGTTCTTGCGGAACCTGGCCATGTGCGCCTCCCGGGCGGGTACCTGCGCAGGTACGGGCGACGACAGCGCTGGTGGCGCCGGCCCCGACCGACCGTCCGGGCAGTCAGGTTAGGGCAGTGGCCGCGATGGTTGGGGCGGTTCGGCCGAGCCCGCCCCAACCCCGCGCCGGCGCCGTCCCCCAGAGCCCCTTCCAGAGCGGTGATCCGTCCGGGAGCACCAAGACCTCGCCAGAGCACCCTCATGATCTGTGCCCGCAACGAGTTCCCTCATCCCTGGGGCGGATCCGCGCCCTGAGACGCGGGATGCTCGGCCAGTGACCCGGAGCGCGCGACCCACCCAGGGCCCCCGCCCGCTGATCGTGGATGGGGCCAACGTCGTGGGCAGCCGTCCTGACGGCTGGTGGCGCGACCGCCCGGCCGCCGCCCGCCGCCTCCTGGAATCGCTGGCTTCGGGCCGGGAAACGCTGGCCGCAGCCGGGCTCGACCCTGTGGTCCTCGTTCTGGAGGGCGCGGCCCGCGCGGGCGCCGCCGCTGATGCGCCCGGGCCGATCGTGGTCGTCCACGCGGCGGGTTCAGGGGACGACGAGATCGTTGCGCAGTGCGGTAGGCGAAGTCCGGGGCCGGTCGTCGTCACCGCGGACCGGGCATTGGCACAGCGGGTCCGGGCTGAGCAAGCCGACGTCATGCGCCCCTCGGAACTGCTGGCGCTGCTGGCCGCCACGTGACCCGGTCGACTACTTCTGGGCCTTGAGCTCCTTCTTGTAGGCGCGGACGCGGGCCAGCGTGTCGGCGTCGGTGACGTCTGCAGCGCTGCGGAACACGGCCTCCTCGCCATAGCCGCCGGCCGCCTCCCGCCACCCTGACGGCCGGACACCGCACTGCTTGCCGAGCAGGGCGAGGAAGATCCGTGCCTTCTGTGCCCCGAAGCCGGGGAGCTTCTGCAGGCGTGCCAGCACCTGGCCGCCGTCGTCGACGCCGCGCCAGACAGCTTCGATGTCCCCGCCGTAGCGGTCGACTACGTGCGCGCACAAGGCCTGCACCCGCTTGGCCATGGAGGCGGGATAGCGGTGCAAGGCCGGTGGGCGCGCGAAGATCGCGATCAGTTGCTCCGCGTCTGCGGCGGCCAATTCGACCGCGTCGAGGCGGTCCCGTCCCAGCCGCCGGGCGAGCTCGTAGGGGCCCCGGAACGCCCATTCGATCGGTACCTGCTGGTCCAGGACCATGCCGATGGTCAAAGCGAGCGCGTCCCGGGACAGGAGGGCGTCAGCGTCGGGATCACCCGAGAGGTGCAGCTGCGTCGTTTCCACGCCCCGCATGCTGCCCGACCCGGGCCCGGGCAGGCCGGGTGGGGCGGTCCGCGCCACACTGGCCGCGTGCGACTGCCGTTCCCGCCGCCCGGCCCCGGCGAGCGCCGGATCCTGTGCCTGGCCTGCTTCAGTGCGCGGATCAGTGAGGTCGACGACGCGGGGCGGCCCGCCTGGCGCTGCGCCGACTGCGGCACGTTCTCACCGCGGCGCCTGCTGTTCGACCCGCGGGTGCGCTGGTGGGTCGACCCCGACGGTGAGTACTGGCACGAAACCGCCGGAGTCGTCGTCGTCGATCCGAGCGGGTGCTGTCTGCTGTTCGAGCGGCGGCTCTTCCCGTACCAGATGACCATTCCGGCCGGACACGTCGATGTGGGTGAGGATCCGGCGGCCGCGGCCGTGCGGGAGGTCGCCGAGGAGGTGGGCCTGGACCTGCCCGCTGTCGAGCACGTGACCGACGCCGACATCCGCGGGGACAGCTGCCGCCGGGGCTCCGACGCCCACCGCTGGCACCTCTACCAGGTGCGGGTGCCGGCCCGTCCGCGGACTCGCCTCGGTGCGGAGGGCCTGCGCACGATGTGGCTCACCGCCGAAGAAGCCGCCCGGGTCGATCTCACCGTGCCAGTGCGCCGGTTCCTGGAAGGCTGCGGAGGCTGGCCCTGACGCGCACACAAGGGCGGCAAAGGGTCGCGTCCAGCCGGTCGCGTCCAGCCCGTTCCTGCCGGCGCCGGACCACGACGCCACGGGCGCGAAGGCCGAAGCGAGCCCCGCTGCCGACGGATTTGCCTACGATGCGCGGTGTGACGGCCCGGGCCCCCACATTCACCGACCGCCCCGACTCCGCTCGCCGCCCACTTCACGTCGGCGAGCTGGGCCGGCTTGTCGAAGACCAATTCCACATCGGCTTTCCGCGCCGCATCTGGGTCACCGGTCGCGTCTCCGGTTCCCGGGCGGACGCGGAAGGCGACCGCGGCTTCGGTCTCGTCGAAGCCCGGCCCGCCCATGACGAGCTTATGCTCCCCTGCCTGATTGCCCTGGAAGCCGCCGACGACATCGAGGACACGCTGCGCCGGCTCCACGACGCGAGCATCGACGACGTGGTCGTGAACGGTCACGTCGTTCGTGCCGGGGGCCTACTGACCTACGATTTCGCCACCCACCGCATCGTGTTCACCGTGACCGCTCTGGATCCGGAGGCCACCGCCGGAGATCTCTATGAGGTCCGCCGCACCGTGGCGGCCACCGTGAGCGGCGAGGGCCTGCCCGAGCGCCAGCGCTCGCTGTCGCCCCCGGTCGCGCCGTTGCGGCTGGCACTGGTTGCCCCGCATGACGATCCCTCGCTGCCGGAGGCAGTGGCGATGCTCGACCGCAGCGGGTTCGGCTTCGAGGTGGCCGTCTACGACCCGGTCGTCACCGGCAACAGCGCGGTCAACGCGCTGGCGAGCGCCATCGCCCGGGCCGTCGGCGATCGCCATGACATGGTGCTGCTGCTGCGAGCGCCGGGGCGCCCCCTCGCTGCCGCGGCCTACGACAGCGAACGCGTCGCACGCACGATCGCGGCGGCGGACGTGCCGGTGCTCACCGGGATCGCCTCCGAGGAAGGCACCGTCGCCGACGCGGTGGCCCACCAGGCCCATCGCAGCGCCGAAGGCGCGGTCCAGGCGGTTGTGGCGCGGTTGCAGCGCGCGTCCGCCCAACTGAATCTCGCATTGTCGGATGTCCGGCGGGAGGCCGATGGCGGCCGGCGGCGCGCGACCCAGCACCTGGTGGCGGAGCGCTCCTCGGTGCGCGAGGCCGCGACCCGGGCGAAGCTGCGGGCCGACCGGGCCCGTTCACGGCGACGCGCCTGGACGCGCGCGATCGGAGCCGGCCTGCTGGTCCTGCTCGTCGTCGCCGCGGTCCTTGCCCGCATGCCGCTGCTGCTCGCGCCGATCGTCCTGGTCGTCGGCGCGGTGGCGGCCGAGCAGTTCGGCGGGCGGCTGCTGCCGTCCGCGAGGAAGGGATGGGCACCTGTGAGCGACCTGACGTTCGCCGACGTTCTCGACCGGCTCGGCCGCATCCGCGCCCAGCTGGAGGCCACGTCCAGCCCCGAGGAGGTCCTGCGGCTGGAAGCCGAAGCCGAAGGGATGGTGGAGTTCGGCCAGGACCTGCTGCAGCGCAGGGTGGCCCGGCCGGGCGCGGACTTGCGTCCGGTCCACCTCGACCATTCCGACCTCGCGGCCGTACACGGGCCCGGCCCTGCCTACGTGAACCTGGACGAGCCTGCCGGGGGCCAGGGGCGGCAGTCGCATCCGCCTGCCCCCCGGATCGACGTCTCCGCCGAGGTGCCTAGCCTGGGCCTACGCGGCACAGGTGATGCCGGTGCCCGCCGGCCGCCGGGGCAGGCAGCCGGGCGGCCCACGGAGGAGGAACCGTCGTGAGTGATCAGCCTTTCTACCCGGGCCCGGGCCAGCCCCCCCAGCAAGGTCAGTACCCGCAGGCCCAGTACCCGCAGCCGGGTCAGGCTCGGCCTGTCCTCGAGGTTCAGGTGTCCACCACCTTCGGCATCGAGGGCCATCGCGTCGTGCGGCAACTCGGCACCTGCTTCGGCCTGGTCGTGCGCTCCGTGGGTTTCGCGAAGGGCTTCACGGGCAGCTTCCGCGCGTTGAAGGCCGGTGAGGTGCCTCAGTACACCCAGGTGCTGGAGGACGCCCGCCGGCACGCGATGGACCGGATGGTGCAGAACTGCCAGGTCCTCGGCGGAAACGCAGTGATCGGGATGCGCTTTGACTCCTCGGAGATCGGCGGGCAAGGCCTCACCGAAATCGTCGCCTACGGCACCGCGGTGCACGTACAACCGCTTGCCTGACCGGCACGTCCTGACCGGGCTGACAGGCTGACACATGGGGATCGCGCTGCTGGTCGTGGCCGCTCTCGTGGTGCTGTTCCTGATTACCTGGACCGTACGGCGCCACGGCGAGGCCCAGCTTCCCGCGGCAGGCTGGCAGCGCACGGACGAGGTCTTCATCGACCCGACTACCAACCGCAGGATGCGGGTGTGGATCGACCCGCAGGACGGCTCCCGGCGCTACGTCCCAGAAGGCTGACGGCAGTCCCGCGAGCTGACGGCAACCTCAGACCGCCCTGACCGCGCTCTCAGAGCCGCCGTCTCAGAGCCGCCGTCTCAGAGCCGCCGTCTCAGAGCGGGGGCCCGCCCGCCGACATGCGCCGCGGCCCGATGTCCGTGCGCGCCGGCGGGGCGACCCGGACATCGGCGCCGAGAACGGCCAGGCCCTTCTCCGACACGACGACGGGATTGAGCTCGAGTTCCGCCACCTCCGGAAGGTCGTCGGCGAGACGGGCGACCCGCAACAGCACGTCCTCGACGCCCGCGACGTCCACGGGGGCCGCGCCGCGGTATCCGAAGAGCAACGGCGCTGCTCGGGGCTCGCGGACCAGTTCGGACGCATCGGAGTCCGTGAGCGGCACCGCTCGCCAGGCCTGGTCCCCGAGCAGGTCGGTCGCCACGCCGCCCAGGCCGAACGACACCAGGGGACCGAACGCCGCGTCCTCCTTGCTGGCGATCACCGTGGCGACCCCCGGCGGAGCCATGGCCTGCACGACCAGGTCCGCGTCATCCCCCAACCGGGCCACCATGACGTGGAATGAGACGCGAAGATCCCCCGGCTGGGTCAGCTCCAACCTGACGCCCCCCAGGTCGATCCGGTGCCGCAGGTGGTCTGCCGTCGCCTTCAAGGCCACCGGCCAGCCCAGGTCCTCCGCGGCCGCCACGGCCTCTTCCGCCGAGGCTACCGGCACCTCCTCCCAGACAGTAATCCCGTAGCAATGGAGCAGCTCGAGGGTGGGAGTACGGTCCAGCAGCTCGACGCCTGCCTCCAGAGCGGCTTCCACGAGCGCCCGCGCGGCTTCGGTATTCACGTCGAGCTCCGGCACTTCGCCCACGGGACGGGCGCGCCACCCGGCGTAGTCGGCGGCCAGCGCCAGCGCGGCAACGGCCTCCTCCGGCGAGGCATAGGAAGGGATGTCACCGAGATCCTGACGCAGCCCCTCGAAGGCGAGAAAACACGACACGACCGGCTTGCCGCCGCCGCCGCAGGCGGCGAGGGCGCGCGCCACCGAGTCGGTGGAGGCTTCCAGCGGCGGGATGAACACAGCCACGACGGCATCCACGCTGTCGAGCCCGGCCACCGTGCGGATGGCCTGCGCGTTCTGCTCCCCGCTGCTGAGCAGCGCCAGCTCGACCGACTCGGTCACGGCCAGGCCCGCGCTGTAGCAGGCCTCCCGGGCGAGCGAGGCCAGCGCCGGTGAGTTGCCGACCACGCCCACCCGGCGCCCTACCGGCAGCGGCTGCCGGGACAGCACGGCCGCAGCATCGAACATTTCCTTGACCGAGCTGACCCGGACAATGCCGGCTTGGCCGAAGACCGCATCCGACACGGCGGACCGGCCGCGGTGCAGCAGGACGACCGGGACCCGGCGCCCGACGCGCCGGCACAGCCGCACGAACTTGCGGGGGTTGGCGAACCTCTCTAGGTACAGAAGCGCGACCCCGGTGTCGGGGTCGTCCTCGAAGTACTGGAGCAGGTCGTTGCCGCTGACGTCGGCCTTCTTTCCCACTGAGGCGAAGGAGGAGAGGCCGATGCCGCGCGCCGCCGCGGAAGCCAGCAGCGCGATCCCCAGCGCATCCGACTGGGCGAAGAATCCGACGTTGCCGTGGCCGGGCAGGACGGGGGCGAGCGTGGCGTTCAGCCGGATCCTGGGATCGGTGTTTGCGACGCCCAGGGCGGCCGGACCGACGACGCGCATGCCGTTGGCCCGGGCCAGCTCGACCAGATCGTGGGTGTCCTCCCCCGGGACGTCGGACAGCACGACGAGGCCCCGAACCCCATTGATGGCGCAGTCGCGCACCACCGCGAGCACAGCCCCGGGCGGGGTGGCGACGACCGCGAGATCCACCTGTTGGGGCAGGTCGCGGACCGTGGAGTAGGACCGCACGCCCGCGACGGCGTCGGCCGAGGGATTGACCACGAACACGGGCCCGACAAACCCGCCCGACAAGATGTTGACCAGGACCGTGTGCCCGACCGAGCCTTTGACGCGCGAGGCCCCCACGACCACGACCGACGAAGGCCGCAGCAGCCGCTGCACCGAACGCGCCTCCGCGCGATGCTCGCGGGCGCGCATCACCTCCACCGACGTCTCGGTCGGCTCGATGGGGAAGACGAGGTGGACGACGCCGCCTCCGTACTCGCGTGCCGGCGCGTATCCGGCGTCGAGGAAGACGCGCAGCATGGTGCGGTTCTCGGCGAGCACCTCCGCGACGAACCGCTTGATCCCGCGCTCGCGGGCACCTGCGGCGAGAAGCTCGAGCATGATCGAGCCCAACCCGCGGCCCTGGTGGGCGTCCTCGATGACGAAAGCCACCTCGGCCTCGTCGCTGTTGATCCGCTCGTACATCGCCATGCCGATCATGTCGTCGCCGAGCAGGGCGACCAGCGCGACCCGATCCCGGTAGTCGACGTTGGTGAAGTGCTCGACGTCGCGATCGGACAGCTTGCGGTAGGTGGCGAAGAACCGGAAGTAGATCGTGCGGTCGCTGAGCCGGGAGTGCATGGCGACGAGCCGCCCGGCGTCCTCGGGTGTGATGGGGCGCATGTGCACCGTGCCTCCGTCGCTGGCCACGACGTCGGCCTCCCAGTGGGCGGGGTAAGCCTCCCCCTCGGGCAGTTCGGTGCCAGGATCTGCGGCGCCAGGATCTCCGGCGGGCGGCCCCTAGGGCTCGACGGGTTCCGGCTGATCGACGCTCACGTCGCGCTACCGGTCATGGAGGGGATCGAGCCCGTGCAACGGCAGGACAGCTCGCCGGGTCGCCGCCACGGCACGGTCGAGCGGGTCGTCCTCATCACCGCTGCCGGCGTCCCAGGGCCGGAATTCGACGAGGCCGCCGTTGGTGGGAACGCCGTCGCCGAGGCGTTCCGGCCCGGGCATACCGGTTCGCTTGCGCACGAGCTCCCGCCAGCGGCTGGGCGTCCCGGTATCCGGACCGAGAGCGACGCCGGCGGCGATGGACAGCAGCCGGGTCCAGGCCCGCGGGACGACGTCCGCGACGGCGTAGCCCCCGCCGCCCAGCGCCACCCAGCGGCCGCCGCAGATCTCGTGCGCCAGCCGGTGCAGCATCGCGTAGGAGGTGGCCTGTCCCTCGACGGACAGCCGCAGCGACGCCAGCGGGTCGATCCGGTGGCTGTCGCACCCGCATTGAGTGACGAGAATGTCCGGCTTGAACGCGCGCAGCAGGATGGGCACGACGCCGCTGAAGGCGCGCAACCAGCCGGCGTCATTGGTGTATGAGGGCAGCGCCACGTTGACCGCCGTACCCTCGGCGGCTCCGTCGCCCAGCTCGTCCGGGAAACCCGTCCCGGGGAACAAGGCGAAGCCCGTCTCGTGCAGGCTCACTGTGAGAACGCGCGGCTCGTCGTAGAACGCCGCCTGCACACCGTCGCCGTGGTGAGCGTCCACATCGACATAGGCCACCCGCCCGGCGCCGTGATCGAGCAGCCAGCGAATGGCGATGGCGGCGTCGTTGTAGATGCAGAAGCCGCTCGCCCGGGCGCGCATCGCATGGTGCAAGCCGCCGGAGATGTTGACGGCGTGCTGCGCGCCCCCCTGCCACACCTCGGCGGCCGCCGCCATGCTGCCCGCGGTGATGAGCGACGCCGCCTCGTGCATCCCGAAGAACACCGGGTTGTCGTCGGTCGACAGGCCGTAGCGGTGGGAGAACTCCCCGAAGATGTCCTCCGGCGCGCCGCGCACCGCCGCCACGTAGCTGGCGTCGTGAACCAGCTCCAGGGCCGCATCTTCGGTCATCCCGCCGGGAAAGACGGGGCGCACCTGGCGGACGGCGGGGTCGTCCAGGATGCCGAACGCGCGCGCCAATTCCATGGTCAGCTTGAGCCGAATCGGCTGCA
>JADGOW010000171.1 GCA_017882765.1 Frankiaceae bacterium | reverse complement strand
GGCAGGCCCGCCTGCGCCAGCTCGCTCCCAGGGCGTCGTCCCGCCGGCGGTCCCCGGCAGCAGCGTCTTCGTTCTCGGGGTACCTGGCCTGCGATGGGATGACCTCAGCGCCACGCATACCCCCCAACTCTGGAAGCTCGCCACCGAGGGGGCGATTGCCGCTCTGATCGTCCGAGGGGCGGACGAGGCCACGCCTCCCGCGGACGGCTGGGGGACGCTTTCGGCGGGCAACCGCGTCCGCGTGCCGGGGGGCCTGGCCGAGGTGCCGCCGCCCCCGGGGCCCGCGGTCATGCGAGGGCGCTACCCCGGAATGGAGCTGCTGATCGCCGCGCAGGGGCCGACGCACACCGGCGCGGAGCCGGGGGCGCTCGGCGAGGCCGTCCGATCGGGGGCGCGTTGCACCACGGCCGCCGGGGGTTCGGGTGCGCTCCTGGCGGCTTCGGACGCGTCCGGTCGTGTCAGTGGTTACGGCACCGACGTCGGCGAGCATTCGTGCCCACTGACGGTCGCCGAGCCCGATGTGGCCCCCGACGCGTCACCCGCTCAGCGACTCACGGCTGCGGATGTGCTGGCCGGCCAGCTCGCGGACCTGCGCCACGATGACGACAGCCTCCTCGTGGTCGCGGTCGGCGATCCGCCCGCGGGGGGAGCTCACCTATCCGTGGCGATCGCGGTCGGGCCTGCCTTCCCGGCGGGGACGGAACTGACCTCGGCGTCCACGGGCCGGGTGCCCTTCGTCCAGCTCGTCGATGTCGCCCCGACGGTGCTGGCACTGATGGGCATCGACGCGCCCACAAGCATGATCGGCCAGCCCTGGGGCGCCACCAGTGGCGTCGCCGGCCTCGCGAGTCGTCAGGCCCGCTATGAGGACCTCGACGCGGCCGCCCGGCAGGCCCACCGTGCGGTGCCGCTCGTGGTAGCGGCTGTGGTGGCTGCGGTGGTGACCTTGCTCGGTGCGGCCGGGGCGCTGATGGCGTTCGGCGCCCGTACGGGCCGGCCGGGCCCGGGCTTGCGTGGCCGCCAGTTGGCCCGGCTCACCAGTTACGGGACGGCTGCTGTGCCGGTAGCGGCGTTTCTGGCCAACCTTGTGCCGTGGTGGCGTGGCCCGTTGCCGCTGGTGCTGGTGGTTCTTGCGGTCGCGGACCTGCTCGTCCTCGGCATTGCCATGGCAGGCCCGTGGCGCCGCGACAATCCGATGGGACCGTGCACCGCCGTCGCGCTCGTCACCTTCGCGGTGCTGGTTGCGGACGTGGTCACGGGTGCGCATCTGCAGCTGGCCGGCTTGCTGGGCTACAACCCGCTGGTGGCCGGGAGGTTCTCCGGTATCGGCAACCCGGCCTTCGGGGTGCTTGCCGTCTCGGCGCTGCTCACCGCGACGCTGTTGGCAGTGAGGCTGCCCAGGCCTGTGCCCACCGTCGCCGCCATCGGCGCGGTCGCCGTCCTGACCGACGGCGCGCCCCGGTTCGGCGCGGACGTCGGTGGCGTGATCGCCCTGGTGCCGGCATTCGGACTGTTGGCTCTGGCGGCGGCGGGCCGGCGTCCGACATGGCGGGCGGCGCTCGTTGCCGCGGGTGTGGCGGTCGGCGCGCTCGCGTTGTTCGCCGCGATCGACCTCGCTCGCCGGCCAGGGTCGCGAACGCACCTCGGCCGGTTCGCCAGCGATCTGCTCGGCGGGAGCGCGGATGAGACGTTGCGCCGCAAGTGGGACGCCAACCTTGCGCTGCTGACCCGCAACGCCGCGACCCTTCTGGTGGTGCCCGTGGCGGCCGGGTTCTCGGTCGTGCTGGCGCGGGCAGGCCGGTTGGCCGGCACCGCGGGGCTCGCCCGGGCGCTGCGCCGGCTGCCGTTGCTGCGCGACGGTCTCTGGGCCTGTGTCGTGGCAGCGGGCTTGGGATTGGTCGCCAACGACAGCGGTGTAGTCGTCCCGGCGGTGATCATGTTTCTGGCGGTGCCCGCCGGGGTCCTGGCGGCGACGGACCCGGTTCTTGCGTCGCCGGACGATCAGCTGGCCGCCTCCGGTCGGTCCGAGCCCGGTCGGTCCGAGCCCGGTCGGTCCGAGCCCGGAATGGCCGCCCCCCGCTCCTGGCCGGACCGCAAACCGTGATCTCCACCAGCTTGATCGTCATTTGCGGGACGGCCAGGCCCGACGTATCCGGATTTGTCGGTCGCCACGTCGGCGTGTCGCACCACAGCCAGTGATCTTCGGACGGGAGATCGCAGTTTGCGGTGCGAACCGGACCGGGGGCGGCGCTCGGATACGCCGGTTTGCGGCCCGTCGCGCACGACACCCCGGCCGGTCGCCCAGCGAGGACGTCCCTGCGCTGTTACCGTGAAGGTCCGTGAACACGCGGCTGACCGCCTCCGGCGGCGGGCATGGTTGAGTCCCACGTCCCCAAGCACATCTTCGTGACCGGCGGTGTCGCGTCGAGTCTCGGCAAGGGTCTGACGGCCGCCAGCCTCGGTCACCTGCTCAAGGGCCGGGGCCTGCGGGTGACGATGCAGAAGCTCGACCCGTACATCAACGTCGATCCTGGGACGATGAATCCGTTCCAGCACGGCGAGGTGTTCGTCACCGACGACGGCGCTGAGACCGATCTCGACATCGGGCACTACGAGCGTTTCCTCGATGTCGACCTCGACGAGAGCGCGAACGTGACCACGGGCCAGGTGTACTCGACCGTGATCGCGCGAGAGCGGCGCGGCGAGTACCTCGGCGAGACGGTCCAGGTGGTCCCGCATATCACCGACGAGATCAAGTCACGCATCCGTAGCCTGGCGACGGCCGACATCGACGTCGTGATCACTGAGGTGGGCGGCACTGTCGGCGACATCGAGTCGCTGCCGTATCTCGAGGCGATCCGGCAGGTCCGTCACGAGATCGGCCGCAGTCACAGCCTGTCGGTGCACGTGTCGCTCGTGCCGTTTCTCGCGCCCAGCGGCGAGCTGAAGACCAAGCCGACCCAGCACAGTGTCGCCGCCCTGCGCAGCATCGGTATCCAGCCGGACGCACTCGTCTGCCGCAGTGATCGCCCGCTTTCCGACCACCTCAAGCGCAAGATCAGTCTGATGTGCGACGTCGACACAGAGGCTGTGGTGGGCGCGCCGGATGCTCCCTCGATCTATGACATCCCGAAGGTTCTCCACCGGGAGGGTCTCGACGCCTATGCGGTGCGCCGGCTCGGGCTGCCGTTCCGCGACGTTGACTGGGACGAGTGGGACACCCTCCTCCGCCACGTCCATGCGCCGTCCCGGACGGTGACGGTCGCGATCGTGGGCAAGTACGTCGACCTGCCCGACGCCTACCTGTCGGTGACCGAGGCGGTCCGGGCCGGAGGATTCGCCCACGATGCGCGGGTGGACCTGCGCTGGGTGCCCTCCGACGAGTGCGTGCCCCAGGGGGCCGCCGCGCGACTGCTTGCCGACGCCGACGGCGTGCTCGTTCCCGGGGGCTTCGGCATCCGGGGCATCGAGGGGAAGATCGCCGCGTTGCGGTACGCGCGGGTGAACCGCGTCCCTGCTTTGGGTCTGTGCCTCGGCCTGCAGTGCATGGTCGTCGAGGCCGCCCGTAATCTCGCCGGACTGGCTGCGGCCAACTCCACCGAGTTCGACCCGTCGACGCCGCACCCGGTGGTGGCGACGATGGCCGATCAGATGGACGTGGTCGCCGGCGAGCGCGACATGGGCGGCACGATGCGCCTGGGCCTGTACCCGGCACGGTTGCTGCCCGGCAGCGTGGCCGCGTCCGCATACGGGGAGCTGGACGTCAGCGAGCGGCATCGGCACCGGTACGAGGTGGCCAACGCATATCGGGATGGGCTCAGCGAAGCCGGCTTCGTGTTCTCCGGGACGTCGCCGGACGGGCGGCTGGTGGAGGTCGGTGAGCTACCCCGTGATACGCACCCGTTCTACCTGGGCACGCAGGCGCATCCCGAGTTCCGGTCGCGCCCCACGCGGGCCCACCCGTTGTTCGCCGCCTTCATCGGGTCGGCCGTAAAGTGCGCCGAGTCACGGCTGCTGGAGATGGCAGCGGGCTGAGACCGGTCAGCCGAGTCAGTTCTCGATGGTGGCCACCAGGGGAGCGGTGAGGTTGGCCAGGTCGGCGGGGTCGTTGTTCAGGGCGAAGGAGCCGCCCACGGTGTGCTCGTCCGCCCAGACGCACCAGGAGATCAACTTGCTCGGCACGGTCACGGAGGCACACCGGAGGGTACGGCCTCGGCTCCGGTAGTCCTGCGGCTCGCTCGCCTGGACGTTGCTGCCGCCGACTACGTGGGACAAGACGTCAGTCATGTCGTCGAGCGTGGGGGCCGGCTCCGGAGTATCCGCAGCCACGACGCTCAGCACCATCGGCCCCGAGGCCGTCGTTCCGTACGCGGCCACCTCGACGTGAGCGTCGCGGGACATGGACGACTGGAGACCGGACAGGCTGGAAGTCGTGGTCGTGCCCGCCATCCGGGTCAGTCCCGAGGTGTGCTCGGGCAGCGTGAACGATCCGCCCACCTTGAGCACGATCAGCGGCACTGCGACCGCGGCGGCGATGACGAACACGGCCAGTGAAGCGAGCAGCGCGACCCTGGTTGTCCTGCGCCGCGGGGGAGCCGGGGGCTGCCCGTAGCCGGGGTAGCCAGGGTAGCCGGGGTAGCCAGGGGGGCCGGGGGCGCCGCCGTAGCCGGGGTAGCCGGGGTAGCCGTACGCCGGTGGGGTCGCCTGCCGGTGGTACCCCCTGTCGCCGTCGTAGCCCTGGGACGGCTGGGGCGGCGCGGGGTATCCGCGGAATGGGGGCGTCTGGGCAGAGTGACCAGCAGGTGGCAGCGCTCCCGGGCCGGAGGGCGCTACGGCTCCGGGCCGCGCGCCCGGCGCTCCGGCACCCGATGGCGCGCCCGGCGCTCCGGCACCCGATCGCGTGCCCGGCGCTCCGGCAGAGAAGCCGAAGTAGTCGTCATCGCGTTGACTGGGCGCTTGCCCCGGGGGTCCGGTCACGCATCTCCTCCTCGTGTCCCTTACGAGTAACGGCTTTCGGGTACCTCGACTGGAGTCGCAGCCCGGGAGCTGACGGTGAGGGAGCGGCGCCGGCACCGGTGCGAGGTGGCCTCCGCGTGAAGGGACCCCCGCGCCGCCCGGGGGGTCATTTAGGTTAGGCTTCCCTTATAACCTGGCGGTCTTGGTGAGGTCGGAGGCGTGCATGGCATTCCCCACGATCGCGGAGCGCGCGCGGACGACTGCCGCCGTGGCTGATTTGATCACTTACACACCGCGTCCCGGAGGTCCGAGCAGCGTGACGGTGCCGGTCGACGCGGACCATCGCGGACGCCCGCTGCTCAGCGTCGGGGCGAACTCCCCGGCGGCGGCCCGACTGCTCGCCCACCCTCTGGCCACCGTCATCCTTGCCGCTCCGGCGTGCGCACCGGTGGTCGTGCACGGCGGAGCGCATCGTGTCCGCGGCGCGCGCCGCCATCGCGTCCTGGCCTTCCGCCTGGAAGTAGCCAGCGTTCGCGTGATCCTGGGTGGCGGCAAAGGGACGCTGGTCGGGCCCGACGAGTACGAGGCCGCAGAACCCGATCCGCTGCGCGACGCCGCGCCCGGGGTGCTCGCGCACCTGGCCTGCGCGCATCGCGCGGAACTCGGGGCCTGCGTCCGCGCCCATGGACTGCCCGGCGTCGAGTTCGTCGAGCCGCGCTGCCTGGACCGGCACGGGCTGGAGTTGCTGGCGGTCAGTGAGCGCGGCGCAACGACGATCCGGCTGCCCTTCCCGGCGCCGGTGGCCCACCTGACTGAGCTGTCGCCCGCGTCGCAGGCCCGTTGCTGTGCCGTTGCGACACGGATCGGGTGGCCTCAGTCCCCGAGTAAGGGCTCGCGCGGCCTCCCCAGTGCAGGCCGGTGCGGATGGGCAACGCCCGGAGCGGGAAGATCGACCCCATGGTGTACGAGGTGCGCGACCGTGAGGTCGTTTTCAGGGGCAAGGTCATCACGGTGCGTCGCGACCTGGTCGTGATGCCGGACGGCAATGTCGTGGCCCGCGACGTGGTCGCGCATCCGGGGGCGGTGGGCATCGTCGCGATGGACTCGCAGGAGCGGGTGCTCATGCTCCGCCAGTACCGTCATCCGCTGGGCGGCTACGAATGGGAGCTTCCCGCCGGCATCCTCGACATCCCCGGCGAGCTGGCCTCCGAGGCGGCGGCCCGCGAGCTGGGGGAGGAGGCGCACGTGACGGCCCGCCGCTGGGACGTCCTGGTCGACGTGCACACCTCGCCCGGGATGACCGACGAGGCCGACCGCGTCTTCCTAGCCCGGGATCTCGGCGAGGTACCCGAGGACGAGCGGCAGCGTGGGCTGGACGAGGAGGCGGACATGGAGACGGATTGGGTCAGGCTCGATGACGCCGTCCGCCGCATCCTTAACGGTGAGATCACCAACGCAATGGCCGTGATCGGCCTGCTGTCGGCGGTGGCAGCGCGGCAGCGCCACTACGAAGGATTGCGCCCGGTTGAGGCTTCGTGGCCAGGTCGGCCGGCGCATCGTGGCTGACGGCCAGTCGCGACATTAGCAGGCATTCCGGCCCAGGGGGGACAATCCATCAGATTCCTCGCTGGGAATGCTGGGAATTGTGGCCAACAGCGTGCAGACTGTGACGCGACGAACGCGGAGCGAAACATCCGGGGGTGGCCCGCGCCGGCGGCACGGTCGGCGA
>JADGOW010000170.1 GCA_017882765.1 Frankiaceae bacterium | reverse complement strand
CGGCGGGCGAACCGGGCGGGCGCGCCCCGACCGCAGCGGGCCGGGCGTTTGGTGATGTGCGGGCGCTCTAGGCTTGCCTGCCGTGCGAGCTCTCCGCCGGTTCACCGTCCGGGCCCAGCTGCCCGCCGCCCTCGCGCCGCTGGGCGACCTTGTCCTGAACCTGCGCTGGTCGTGGCACCCCGAGACGCGCGACCTGTTCGCGGCCGTCGACCCTGAGGTGTGGCAGGCAGCGGACGGCGACCCGGTCAAGCTGCTCGGGGACGTCAGTCGTGAGCGGCTCGACGAACTGGCAGCCGACCACCGGTTCCTGCGCCGACTGATGGTGGCGGCGGAGGACCTCCAGGAGTACCTGACCGCTGACCGGTGGTACCAGACGCTCGAAGAGGACCGTCCCAGTTCCATTGCCTACTTCTCGCCGGAGTTCGGCGTCACCGAGGTGCTGCCCCAATACTCCGGTGGCCTGGGGATCCTGGCCGGAGACCATCTGAAGGCGGCCAGCGACCTGGGCGTTCCGATCGTCGCGGTGGGGCTGCTCTACCGTTCCGGCTACTTCGTCCAGTCACTGTCGCGCGACGGTTGGCAGCTGGAGCGCTATCCCGGCGTGGACCCGCACGGGCTCCCGCTGACCCCGCTGTCCGACACCGACGGCGGCCCGCTCAAGATCGCAATCGGCCTCCCGGGCAACCGTGCCCTCAAGGCACTGGTGTGGAAGGCGCAGGTCGGCCGCGTCCCGCTGCTGCTGCTCGACTCCGACGTCGAGGACAACGACCCGGAAGCCAGAGCGGTCACCGACCGGCTTTACGGCGGGGGCACCGATCACCGGCTCCACCAGGAGATGTTGCTGGGCATCGGCGGGATGCGGGCCCTGCGGGCCTTCAGCCGGGTCACCGGAGCCCCGGACCCGGAGGTCTTCCACACCAATGAGGGCCACGCGGGCTTCCTCGGGTTGGAGCGCATCCGCGAGTTCATCGTTGCGGGGCTGTCCTTTCCCGAGGCGCTCGAAGCCACCCGCGCGGCGACGGTCTTCACGACTCACACCCCGGTGCCGGCCGGCATCGACCGGTTCCCCCGAGACATGATCGCCCGTGACTTCGGCTCCGACAACGCCGCTCCCGGCATGCCCGTCGAGCGCGTCCTGGCCCTGGGGGCCGAGCCGCCCGGCGGGGACCCGAACGTCTTCAACATGGCGTGCATGGGCCTGCGACTGGCCCAGCGGGCCAACGGGGTCAGCAAGCTGCACGGGGCGGTCAGCCGGGAGATGTTCGCCGGGCTGTGGCCCGGCCTGGACGCCCGTGAGGTGCCGATCGGCTCGGTCACGAACGGCGTGCACGCACCCACGTGGGTGAGCCAGGAAGTCAGGGAACTCGCGGCGGCGCACGCTCCCTCGATCATCGAGAACCCCGAGCGCTTCGACGCGGTCGTCCGGCTCCCGGACGAGACGGTCTGGCGCACCCGGCGTGACCTCCGCGCGCAGCTGGTGGAGGAGGTGCGGCGCAGGCTGCGCGTGTCGTGGCTGCAGCGCGGCGCCAGTGCGGCCGAGCTGGGCTGGATCGACAACGTCTTCGACCCGGACATCCTCACGATCGGTTTCGCGCGTCGCGTTCCGTCCTACAAGCGGCTCACTCTCATGTTGCGCGACCGTGCGCGGCTGACAGCGCTGCTCCTGCACGAGGAGCGGCCCATTCAGATCGTCATCGCCGGCAAGTCACACCCCGCGGACGACTTCGGCAAGCAGCTGGTCCAGCAGATGGTGCAGTTCGCCGACTCGGCGCAGGTGCGCCACCGGATGGCCTACCTGCCCGACTACGACATGGGCATGGCCCGCTACCTGTACTCCGGCTGCGACATCTGGCTGAACAACCCGCTGCGTCCCCTCGAGGCCTGCGGGACGAGCGGGATGAAGGCCGCGCTCAACGGCGCCCTGAACCTGTCCATCCGGGACGGGTGGTGGGACGAGATGTACGACGGCCAGAACGGGTGGGCCATCCCCACCGCGGACGGCGTCGGCGACCCGAACCGCCGCGACGACCTCGAGGCTGCCGCCCTCTACGAGCTGCTGGAGAATATCGTCACGCCGCGCTTCTACGAGCAGGGCAAGGGCGACAGCAAGCCGCCCGGCCGGTGGGTGGCGATGGTCAAGCACGATCTCATCACGCTGGGCCCGAAGGTGCTGGCGAGTCGGATGGTGCGCGACTACGTCGAGGAGCTCTACTGGCCGGCGGCTGTCTCCGGTCGCAACGTCATCGGCGATGATTGCGCCGGCGCCCGCGAGCTCGCCGCCTGGCGGCAGCGCGTCACGAAGGCGTGGCCGCACGTGAAGATCACGCAGGCCGATGCCACGGCCCAGACCGAAATCCCGCAGGTCGGCACCAACCTCGCCGTGCGGGCGACGGTGGAGCTGGGCGGGCTCGCTCCCGACGATGTCGACGTCCAGGCGCTGTACGGGCGGGTCGACGCCAGCGACGACATCGACGAGTCGAGCACGTCGTCCCTCGCGCCTGTCGGGGACCGCGCCGGCCCGCTGCGCTACGAGGGGACCGTCGCGCTCGATCGTGCGGGTGCTTTCGGGTGGACGATACGGATCTTGCCCCGGCACCGGCTGCTGGCCTCACCGGCCGAGCTCGGGCTGGTGGTCACTGCCTGACAGCAGGGGTCCGCGTCAGGCGATGACGCGCAGGAGCAGGACGCTCTGGCCGCGCAGGGGGATGGACTCGCGCGCCCGGTAGATCGCCCGCGGCGGCCCGACCAGGCCGCCCAGGTCCTCGGCGGCGGTGTCCAGGACGAGTTCGTAGGTGTTCGCCCACGGCCGGCCGGGCAGGATCATCTTGTCCTCGTCGTCGGTGACGTGCAGTATGACGAGCCAGCTGGCCGGACGGGTACGGGCCGGCGCCCGGTGCGGCGGCATCGGGCGCGTCGCCGCGACGCCCGTGGCCCCGCCGGACAGGAACATTCCGAGGGTGCGAGCGTGCGGGTCCGACCAGTCCTCCGGGGTCAACGGAGTGCCGCCGGCGGTCAGCCAGGTGACGTCGGCCAGCGCGCGCTCGCGGGAGCTGCCGCCCGAGAAGAACTTCGTCCGGCGCAGCACGGGCGCATGGCGCCGGATTGCCAGCAGGCCCCGCACGAGGGGGACGAGGAGGGGATCCTCACCTGCCGGGTCGCGTTGGAGGTTGCCCGCTGACCAGTCGACCCAGGACACGGGCGTGTCCTGGCAGTATGCGTTGTTGTTGCCCCACTGGGTGCGGCCCAGTTCGTCGCCGGCCAGCAGCATGGGCACCCCCGCCGACAGCAGCAGGGTCGCCAGGTGCGCCCGGCGCAGGCGGCGCCGCGCCGCGAGCACCGACGGATCCGTCGCGGGCCCTTCGACGCCCGAGTTGGACGAGCGGTTGTGCGCCTCCCCGTCGCGGTTGCCCTCGCCGTTCGCCTCGTTGTGCTTGTGCTCGTAGGAGACCAGATCGGCGAGGGTGAAGCCGTCGTGGCAGGTGACAAAGTTGACCGAGGCGTAGGGGCGTCGGTCCCCCCACTGGTAGAAGTCCGAGGACCCGGACAGTCGGTAGCCGAGGTCTGCGACGCTGCGCGCGGCGCCGCGCCACACGTCGCGCACGGTGTCCCGGAACCGCCCGTTCCACTCGCTCCACGGCGGGGGGAACCGGCCGACCCGATAGCCGTCCGGTCCCATGTCCCAGGGCTCGGCGATCAACTTGACCTGGCTGAGGATCGGGTCCTGGGCGACGGCGGCCAGGAACGGGCTGTCGCGCGTCAGCGCCGGGGCCAGGTCGAACCGGAAGCCGTCGACGTGCATGTCCTGCGCCCAGTAGCGCAGCGAGTCCAGGACGAGCCGCAGGACCGTCGTGGAGCGCAGGTCCAGTGTGTTGCCGCAGCCGGTGTCGTCGGCGTACCAGCGGGGGTGGCCGTGCGCGAGCCGGTAGTACTCCCTGTTGTCGATGCCGCGCAGGCACAGCGTCGGCCCCATCTCGTCGCCTTCGGCCGTGTGGTTGTACACGACGTCGAGGATGACCTCCAGCCCCGCTTCGTGCAGGCCGCGGACCATCGCCCGGAACTCGCTCACGGGGTCGCCCGTCGCGCTGTAGGCGGCGTGCGGGGCGAAGAAGCCCAGGGAGCTGTACCCCCAGTAGTTGACGAGGCCGCGGCGCAACAGGGCGGGCTCGCTCACGAAGGAGTGCACCGGCATCAGCTCGACGGCGGTGACACCCAGCTCCAGCAGGTAGTCCGTGACCGCCGGGTGGGCCAGGCCGGCGTAGGTGCCACGCAGCTCCGGCGGCAGGTCCGGGTGCTGCATGGTGAAACCCCGCACGTGCAGCTCGTAGATCACCGTGTCGGGCCATTCCACCCGCGGGCGCACGTCTTCGCCCCAGGGGAACGGGTCGGAGACGACAACGGAGCGGGGGACGTAGGGGGCCGAGTCCTCGCCGAACGCCTTGAGGGGCTCGGCGAGTAGGAGGTCGCCCTCGATCCGGCGCGCGTAGGGGTCGGTCAGCAGTTTGGCCGGGTCGTGCCGGAGCCCGTGTGCCGGCTCGTACGGCCCGTGTACCCGGAACCCGTAGCGCTGTCCGGGCCCAACGCCGGGCAGCCGGACGCTCCAGATGCTGTGCGTCGACTCGGGAATCGCGACCCGGGTCTCGGTTCCGTGCTCGTCGAACAGGCAGACCTCGACCGCCGTGGCTGCGCCGCTGAACAGGGAGAAGGTCGTGCCCCCGCCGTCCCAGTTCGCGCCGAGCGGAAACGGGGCGCCGGGCTCCGGAGCCCCACCCGGTATACCCGGCAACGGCGATCGTCCTGGGGCCATACCCACAGACGCTAGCGATACGAAGCTGCGGATCGGGCAAGTGGTGGTCGGGAAGGCGATCCCCGGCACGCCGCGGCGGCTGCTGCGGCTTGCCGAACCGTACCCCCGGCCGCTGCCGGGGCGGAACCCGCAGGCCCGGCAGCGGCGGCTGGTACGGGGAAGCCGGTCTAACCGGGACAACGAGGGCCGACCCGCCGGCGTTGCGGGAAGACGCCTGCGCCGCCGAAAGTTGCGCCGATCGGGCGATGCCCATTGCGCGATTCGCGCCCGGCCTTGGCTCCGTTTCACCGAAATCCGGGCTGCCTGCTCAGGTAAACTGCCAGCCGCTGCAGAGGTGCCACTCGGCCTTGATCGGCCACGAGGCGCCCACCGCACGCAAACGCCAGTGGGCGGCCGGTCGCTGCGGGCCGCGCAGAGCCGAGACCGGGGGAGTGCGCGTGGGAGAGTTCGTCCGCATCGACATGGGGTCGGGCTCGGCGGCTGCCGTCGCGACGATCCGGCTCGACCGCCCGCCCATGAACGCCCTCAACGCTGCCGTGCAGGAAGAACTGCGCGAGGCGGCGATCGAGGTGACCGTTCGCGACGACGTGCGCGCGGTGGTCCTCTACGGCGGTCCGAAGGTCTTCGCGGCCGGCGCCGACATCCGGGAGATGGCCGAGATGTCCTACGCCGAGATGGTGGCCCGTGCGGACCGGCTGCAGAGCGCCTTCATCGAGGTGGCGCGCATCCCCAAGCCCGTCATCGCCGCTGTCAGCGGCTACGCGCTGGGCGGCGGGCTGGAGCTGGCGCTCACAGCCGACTTCCGGGTGCTGGGGGACAACGCGCGGGTCGGCCAGCCGGAGATCCTGCTCGGCGTCATCCCGGGGGCCGGCGGTACGCAGCGGCTGTCCCGGCTGGTCGGCCCGGCGAGGGCGAAGGATCTTGTCTTCAGCGGCCGACATGTCCGGGCCGACGAGGCCCTCTCGATCGGCCTCGCCACCCAGGTCGTCCTGCCCGACGACGTGTACGGCGCGGCGGTGGGGCTGGCGGAGCGGTTCGCGAGCGGTCCGGCGCTCGCCCTCCGGGCGGCGAAGCGGGCCATCGACGACGGCCTGCAGCTACCCCTCGACGAGGCGCTTCGACTGGAGTCCGCCCTGTTCAGCGCCCTGTTCGCGACCGAGGACCAGCAGATCGGGATGCGGTCGTTCCTCGAGAGCGGGCCCGGGCAGGCCTCGTTCGTCGGTCGCTAGAGCGGTCGACCAACAAGCGGAGGGACGCGCAGCGTGACGGTCACCCACGCGGACGTGAAGGCGGCACGGGACGACCCCAAGCTGGCGAACGTGCTCTACCACGACTTTGAAGCGACCACCTATGACGGCAAGTGGTCCATCACGTTCGATGACCGCTGCACCGACTTCGCTCGGGACAGGTTCGTCTCGATCGCCGGCCGCGACGGCTGGCCGTACGGCGCGGCGCTCGAGATCGGGGCCGGCACGGGCTTCTTCGCGCTCAACCTCAAGCGGGCGGGGGTGATCGACCGCGTCTCCGTGACCGACATCAGCCCCGGCATGGTCGAGGTTGCGGTCCGCAACGGTGCGAGGTGCGGGTTCGAGGTCGAGGGCAAGGTCGCCGACGCGGAGACCCTCCCGTTCGGGGACGAGTCCTTCGACCTCGTCGTCGGCCATGCCGTGCTGCACCACATCCCCGATGTCGAGCAGGCCCTGCGGGAGGCACTGCGGGTGCTGCGCCCCGGCGGGCGGTTCGTGTTCGCCGGCGAGCCGACACGGCACGGCGATGTGGTCGCCCGCCGGCTGAGCACGTGGACGTGGGCGGTCGCTTCCCGGGCGGTCCAGCTGCCCGGCGTGCGCCGCTGGGGGCGCACCAAGCAGGAGCTGACCGAGTCGTCCGCGGCTGCTGCGCTGGAGTGGGTCGTCGACCTGCACACGTTCGAGCCCGGCGAGTTGAGCCGGCTCGCGT
>JADGOW010000169.1 GCA_017882765.1 Frankiaceae bacterium | reverse complement strand
CTCAAGGACGGCGTGACGGTGGCCACGATCAGTTCCCGGTTGATCGCCGAGAAGGGCTTGACGGCGTCCCGGTCGTCGTTGCGGCGGTGGATCGTGGCCCCGCTGATCTTCTCCGCCGACGAGGGCGAACTCGGCCCGGATCTGGTGGCTGCCGGGGGTGAGTTCCTCGGTGGCGGTCTCGCCAAAGGGGGCACGGTCACCCGGTATTACGACGGGCGCGCCGTCGGCACCGGGCGGGCCGAGGTCACCCATGGCTTCGATGAGGAATTCCTGCAGGCCGAGGACGTTGTCGACGAACTTCGCCTGACTACTCTTGACGAACAGGGCCCAGCCGCCGAACCGGCCGCCCTGCGCGATGAGCACCCCGTTCGTCGGGCCCTCGGCGGGGGTGTCGATCGCCGCGGTCACGGTGAACGACCTGTTCTTCACATCGATGACGCTGTTCTCGCTGAGCCGTTTCATTCCCGCGAACAACACCTGGGTGGTGCCGGTGATCAGCTGCGGCCGCCCGGCGATCGTCGGGTTGAACCGTTCGAACCGTCGGTCATCGATGGGCAGCACGTTGTACTTCACCGCCTCGATCAGCCACAGCCGTTGCAGCTTCGCCAGCCGTTCGGGTTGCTGAGCGGCCAGGTCCCGGGCCTGCGACCAGTAGCTGGTGCCGTCGTAGAGTTCCCACACGTCGTCGTCCAGCGCGGGCAGCACCTCGTTCGGCAGCCAGGGGGTCCTGTGCTCGGGCGGGCACTTCGAATTGACGAAGCTCACCCAGCGATGCGCTGCGTTGGAACTCGCACCCCCGTGCTGTTCCAGACCGCAGCGAACTGACGCCCAGGAAATGAACGGTCAGGAACTGACACCCGTCGCCGACGATAACGGGATTAGAACGGGATGCCGCGATCAGTGCCCAAATATCACACCCTCCGTGATTCGCGGGGTCGGCTGCAGCAATGCTTCTTCTGCGCTCGGACCAGGCGACGTCTCGTTTGAGCTACCCCAGCGAGAATCTCCACCGGACGGGTCTTACGGGATGGCCACCTGGGGCGATGGCCCCGACCTGCGGTGTCCTACCAAGCGTTCGGATTACGGAACGACTCGTTTGTTGAGTTCCATGTAGCCAAGTTCTTCGATCTCTGTACGTCGAGCCCGCCCGTGTGCCTTCATTTTCTCTTGGCCAATCCCGATTGACTCAATCCCGTTGCCAATTGCTGTGGACCCGATTAATTGGCCTCGGCATCGTTACGAATGTCGGCTCCCACCGCATCGCTCGCGTCAACCTTGGGGGACAAGCCTGTGCACCATGCTGCTTGCGCGTGGAGTTCGATGAGACTGGGCACTCGGGAGATCAGGCGCGTGGCGCGACGGCCGGGGCGAGGGCGTCGAGGATGTAGTCCAGCTCCTCGACGCTCCGGTTCGGCGGCAGTGTGATGACCGGCATGTCGGCGCCCGCCGCATAGCAGCGTTCCACGCCCTCCCGGGCGGCCGCTGCGTCGCCCCAGACGATCAGCTCGTCCAGCAGGATCTCCGGAGTGCGCACCGTCCCGGCCATGACCTCGTCAACCGCCGCGACGAAGCCGAGCTGCCGCAGCCGCGTGGCGTAGAGCGGCCCCATCCTGGTCAAGTAGAACTCGACCCACCACGACGCCAGCGACCTGGCCTGGTCCGGGTCGGGCGACACCGCCGCCGGCACGCACGGACACACCTGTGGCAGCGCCCGTCCGACGGCGCTAGCCTCCAGCACCCGGATCCCGTCCTGCAGCGCGGAGACGGGGAACAGGAATGGACTCCAGCCGTCCGCGACCTCGCCGCAAACTCGGATCGCCGCCGGGCCGAGCGCGGCCAGCATGATCGGGACGGGCGATGGGCCGACGGCGAGCCGCAGCCCGCGGCCGCCGTTTCCGAGCGAGACGCGCTCGCCGGCGAGCAGCGCACGCACTTGACGCGCCATCGCCGCGAGCCGCTGCACAGGAGCGCGGAACTCGACGTCGTGCAGACCCTCGGCGAGCGTCGGGCTGCCCGCGCCCAGGCCGAGGACGAACCGTCCCTGCGAGATCTCGTGCAGGCTCGTCGCGAGCATGGCGATCTGCGCGGCGCTGCGACCCCAGACGTTCAGGACGCCCGTCCCGATCCGGATCCGGCTGGTCCGGGTGGCGACCTCGGCCAGTAGCACGGACGCGTCATGCCCCCAGCCCTCGGCCAGGAAGAACGCGTCGTAGCCGAGCGATTCGGCGCGGCCGGCGACGTGCAGCACGACGTCGCGCCGAGTCTCCAGGGGGGTGAGTCCGACGGCCAGGCTCATGTTGATGCCTTTCTGCACAGGATTGTCTTGGTGGTCTCGGGGATCAGTACCTCGCTGGGCGCGGGCACGAAGCCATGGTCGCGCAGCCGCCCGGAGAGGGCGTCGGCGGAGAACGAGACCCCGTCACTGCGGTAGGCGAGATACTGCAGGAACCAGAGCGCGGCGAACGCGGGGCCGGGCGCAACGTCGTCGAGCATGAAGTCATGGACTATCAGCAGGCCGCCGGGGGCCAGACTGGTCTGCGCCTTCGCGAGCACGACGTCGATCTCGGTGTCACCCAGCGCGCTGAGCAGGTACGACAGCAGGACGACGTCCTGTTCGGACGGCCACTGGATGTGCACGGCGTCGCCGGGCAGTAGGTCGATGCGCCCGCCGAGACCGGCCTCTTCGCTGTAGGTCCTGGCGACGTCGACCACGGCCGGGAAGTCCACGACTGTCGCATGCAGGCTCGGGTTGCGCGTGCACAGGGCGATGGAGAATGCCCCGCTGCCGCCGCCGACGTCCAGCATCGTCCGGGCGCCTTCCAGCGGCGTCCGGGCGGCGAGGACGCGGGCCGCGGCCTGCGACCCGGCGTGCTGGGCGGCGGTGAACATGCGGGCCTCGGCGGGCCGCGACAGCAGGTCGGCGAACGTGTTGAAGGCCGCTCCGGTGCCCGCCAGCCCGGCGTCGAGGTGCACCAGCGCCGGGTAGATCTGCTGGGCGACCTGCAGGCGGAAGTACTCGCCGAAGTCGCCGGGTGCGCCCCGCACCAGGTACCGCTGGCACGCCGGCGCGTTGGCGTAGGACTGCCCTTCGGCGACGATCAGGCCGACCGCCGACAGCGCGTGCAGCAGCGTCCGCAGCCGGTGCGCCGCGATTCCGGTGTCGTCCGACAGCTCGGCCGCGGTGCGAGGCCCGGCGGCCAGGTGGGTGAACAGGTCGACCCCCAATGCGGCGAACAACGCCTTCGAGGCCATGAACCCGTAGGCGATGCTCGACAGCTCACGACGCTCGGTGACGGCCCGCATCTGCGCTCCTTCAGTTCGGTCGGACCGAAGTTCGGTCTGGACAGAGATCGGTCGGACTACGGTGGCTGGGATGGATTGCAGTTGGATTGCAACGCACGACGAGTGAGGATCAACCGTGCAGTTCCGGATCCTGGGGCCGCTGGAGATCGCCGCCGAGGGTGCGCCGGTCGACGTCGGCGGACCGAGGCCGCGCGCGCTGCTGGCCGCGCTGCTCGTCCAGCCCGGGACCGTCATCTCCACCGACCGCCTGATACAGGCGGTCTGGGGCGATGAGCCGCCCGCCGCTGCGCTGAACGCGTTGCGGGCCTACGTCTCCCGGTTGCGGACGGCCCTCGGCCCGCCGGTCCGGCTGTTCCACCGCGCACCTGGTTACGTGCTCGACGTCGCCGACGGTGAGTTGGACGCCGCGCAGTTCGTCCGCCTGCTCGACGCGGCCCGCGCGCACAGGGCCGCGGGCGAGCACGACCGCGTCGTGCATACCCTCGACGCCGCGCTCGCGCTGTGGCGGGGGGACGCGCTCGCGGAGTTCGCGGACCTCGACTTCGCGGTCACCGAGATCGCCCGGCTCGATGAACTTCGACTCGTCGCCATCGAGGAACGGATCGACGCGCTCCTGTACCTGGACCGGGACGGCGAGGTCCTCGCCGAGCTCGAAGGGCTCGTCCGGCGGTTTCCCGTGCGGGAGCGTCTCGCGGCCCAGCTGATGCGTGGGCTATACCGCAGCGGGCGGCAGACCGAAGCGCTGACCGTCTACCGGCAGCTGCGGGGCCGTCTAGTCGACGAGCTGGGGGTCGAGCCTTCGGAACAGGCCCAGGAGTTGCACCGCCAGGTGCTGGCGCACGATCCGGCGCTCGGGCCGTCCCGCGTCGCCGCGGGCGGCAATCTCCCGCGGCGGGGGACAAGCTTCGTCGGCAGGGACGCGGAACTCGCCAGGTTGGCCGCCGCGACCGGTTCCGCGTCGCTGGTGACCCTCACCGGCGTCGGTGGGGTCGGCAAGTCGCGCCTCGCCTTGGAGGTGGCTGAGCGGGAACGGGCGCGGTTCCCCGACGGGGTGTGGCTGTGCGAGCTCGCTCCGCTCGCCGACACCGGCCCCGTCAGCCACGCCGTCGCCGCTGCGCTCGGCGTGCAACAGCGCCACGGCCTGTCGATCGAGCAGACGGTGATCGAGTACCTGCGGGCGCGGACGCTGCTGCTCGTCCTGGACAACTGCGAGCACGTGCTGCCCGCTGCGGCCGGGCTGGTGGGTGACGTCGTGGCGCACTGCGCGGGTGTCGTCGTGCTCGCGACGAGCCGGGAGGCCCTCGGTGTCGACGGCGAGCAGGTGTGGCCGGTGCCGCCGCTGTCGGTCGGCGACGCGACGGCGCTGTTCGTGCACCGGGCCCGCAGCATCCGGCCGGACTTCGACCCGGACCGGGAGATCGGCGGCGCCGTCGCGGAGATCTGCCTGCGGCTCGACGGGCTGCCGCTCGCGATCGAGCTTGCTGCGGCCCGGATGCGGATGATGAGTGCCACGGAGGTCGCGCACCGGCTCGGCGACAGCCGGCTCCTGGTCGGGCCGCGCACCGCACAGCCGCGGCACCAAAGCCTCACCTCGGCCATCGATTGGTCCTACCGGCTGCTGGCCCGCCCGGAGCAGAGCCTGTTCGCGCGGATGTCGGTGTTCGCGGGGGGTGCCGACCTCGCCGGCGTCCACGGGGTGTGCGCCGAGCCCGAAACCACCGACGGCGAGGTGCTCGACCTGCTCACCGGGCTGGTCGACAAGTCAATGGTGGCCGCTACTCCCGGCCGGGCGGCTACCCGCTACCGGATGCTGGAGACGCTGCGCTCCTACGGCCGCGAGCGCCTGCGGCAGCAAGCTGACGAAGTCGCGCTCGCCCGTCGTCATGCCGTTTACTTCACCGAACTGGCCGAGCGGGCCGGGCGGGGCGTCCAGGGCCCCGACGAGCAGGCGTGGGTCGAGCGCACACTGCCCGACCGCGACAACCTGCGGGTGGCGTACGACCAGGTGTTCGCGGACCGGAACGGGGAGTTGGTGCTGCGGCTGGTCACGGCGCCGACCGAGGTGCTGAATCTGCGGGTCGGGTATGAGTCGGCGGCCTGGGCGGAGGGGGCCCTGGGTATCGCGCCTGCCGACCATCCGCTCTTCGCGGCCGCCGTCGGCACGGCGGCGCGTGGGGCGTGGGCCCGGGGTGACTTCGCCCGCGCGCGCAGGCTGGCCGCCCGCGCTGATGGTCGGTTTCCGGCCCGGGGAAGCGCCCGGATCTCCTATCCCGCCGACGTAGTCGCGGACGTCGCCTTGTACGAGGGCGACATCGACTTCGCGCTGCGGCACTGGGAGGCCGAGGTGGTCGCCGCTCGCGGCCACAACGACCCGATCAGGCTGGTCTGGACGCTGTACTACGTCGCGGTCTGCCACGCCGTGCGCCGGGAACCCCGGTTCGGGGTCGCGGCTGCCCGGGAGTCGGTGCGGGTGGCGGACGGGACCTGCAACCCGACGGCGCGGTCGATGGCCCGTTACGCGCTCGGCCTGGTGGGCAAGAAGGCCGATCCGGACCGCGCGCTGGCGTTGTTCGACGAGGCCGCCGGGCTGGCCGCGCAGGTGCACAACTTCTGGTGGCACGGGATCGCCATGATGGAGGCGGCCGCCACCCGCGCGGTGCACGGCGATCCGGCGGTGGCGGCCCGGGCGCTCGTCGAGGTACTGGACCACTGGGACCGCAATGGCGATTGGACACAGCAATGGCTCAATCTGCGCTACGTGGTCCGGCTGCTCGTCCGGGTCGGAGCGGACGCGGAGGCCGGGGACCTGCACCGTTGCCTCGTCGCGGCAGGCAAGCCGTCGCCCCTCGACGATCCCGGGAGATGCAAGGCTGTGGCTGGGTCGGGTCCCGCGCTCAGCCGCGTCGAAGCCGTGGACCTGGCCAGGGTCACCCTGAACCGGTGGGTTTGATCGTTCGCTGCGGCTGACGGCCGCTGCATCCGCGTTGCCACCGATCCGGAGCGGGTGGTCGAACTGGACCGCGAGCTGATCACGCTTGCCTCCCGGCAGGCAGGCGACGGCGGCGCGTTGCGGTGGGAGTACCTGCTGCTCACCGCCCGCCGGACATGACCGAGAACGCTTTGCCCGTCGGCATCTTGGGCTGGCCCAGCTCGACAGGTCGCCCGCCACCGACTGCGCGCACACCACCGCTCTCCGTTCATGACATTGAGCAGGCTGGCGTGAGGACGTGGTGATGGGCGAGGCCGAGCTGGTGGTCCGGTTCGCCGCGGGCGACCCTGGCAGCGTCGCCGAGGTGTACCGGGCCTACGGCCGGCTCGGGTACGCAGTGACCTACCGGGTGCTCGGCGATGCCAGCCCGGCCGAGGACGCCCCCCGGCGGACATTCGTTCAGGCCTGGGGTTGCCCCCTGTAGGTGGACAGTTGATCAAGCGGCTTCTGCCGTCTGACGTTGGAGCTGTTCGAACTGTACTGG
>JADGOW010000168.1 GCA_017882765.1 Frankiaceae bacterium | reverse complement strand
CAAGGAGTCAGGACCGAGAGCTTGATCGCGCGGATGTTTGATGGCACAATCATGGTCTCGAACGAAGTATCGTGCCGTAAGGGAGCACTAACATGACGGAAATACCAGGCTTGGATGCGGCAACGGTTGCGCACTTGTTAGACGCGTTTCGTGCGGGATCGCAGCTCGGCGTGGGGATCGGCGTGGATGTCCTGGGTCGCGCGACTGGCGTCACACGGGTTGATCCGGAGACACTGGAGAAGGTTATCAAGGCTATCTCGGAAACGAGCTTCCAGCAGGGATATGAACTAGGCTACCAGCAGGGCACAACTGGTCGCCCGGGGCCGAAGACTCCCGCCCTCCCGCTCGAAGCCCTTGTTACGAGTGTGGCGGATGCTTACTTGAGTGGTCTTCGGTCTGCCTTCGGCCTCATTAAGGTCAAGCGCTGAGCCCCTGGCCCTCGTTACCCCGACGTTACGCCGGAGTGTTGGCCCAAATGCGCCCCGAACTGCGGAGATTCACGACATCAACAGGTTCACCGGCAAACAATCTCGCGTCGGCGCACCGGCGCACCGCTTTCCGGGCAGGTCCTCCGCGATCTGAACCCATAACATGCAGGATTTAGGATTTCAGCGCCTCGAATCTCGCCAAAGGTGATCGTAGCGGGGACGAGTCTTCGTCACCCCGATGTTGCTACCGCGCAGGGCGATACGAGCGGGCGCGAACTGCCGCCCCGATCGTCGGTAACGGCTCCCCAGGGCAGGGGGACTGGCACAGGCCTGAGTTGAAGTCGGCGGGGCTTCCTGCGCTCATCGTCCTGCCCGGTTACCCCGCGGGCGACGTGGCCGTCGGCGTATCCGCCAGCGGCGTCGGCCCGCTCCCGCTCGGCCCGCTCACCGGAGCCTTTCCCGTCTTGCTCGCCACCTGGCCCGCGACAGCCGCCGCCTGCTGGCGGACGGTCTCCACGGCCTTCTGCACCTGGCCGGGAGCGCGGTGGGCGCTGCCGTCGTCCGACCCGGTGAAGAAGGCGATCACGGGCTCGGTGATGCGGCGCACCTCCGGCCGCTCCGCCACCAGCGAGGCGGCGGCCGCAACCTGCTCGTAGCGCTCGCGTCCGGCCCGGGCCCCCACAACCCACCCCGCGCCGAAGATGACGGCGGTACGGATCAGATGCATCTGCGCCTCCAACGCGGCTGGGTCCCGCACGGGTCTACCACGCCAGCGCCCGCCGTGGGGGATCCTTGCACCCATGACGCACGTGGCCGGCTCCCCAGCCGGCTACTCGGGCACCCCACTGCCCAGGAAGCTGGGGATCAAGCCCGGCAGCAAGGTGCTGCTCGTCGCCGCGCCGCCAGATCTGGACCTCGAACCGCTGCCGTCCGACGTCACGGTCGACGTCGATACCTCAACCGGGACCGGGTATGACATCGCGCTGTTCTTCACCGCGTCCCAATCGGAGCTGGCAGAGCGTTTCGACACACTGACGGCACAGCTGACGACAGCGGGCAGCCTGTGGGTGTGCTGGCCCAAGCGGGCCTCGCGGGTGCCCACCGATATGACTGAGAACGCGGTGCGTGACACTGCGTTGCCCCAGGGCTGGGTCGACAACAAGGTCTGCGCGATCGACGCAACATGGTCTGGGCTGCGGCTCGTACTTCGCGTGCAGAACCGCCCCAAGTCGCCCTGATGCGTCCGCTCGCAGCGCCGAGCCCGCGCGTCGGCGGCATGATTCGTCCGGGTCGTGCCGGACGCGGCTGCCCGGCGCGATTGGCCCCCCTGACCTGGCTGGGTACGCTGGAAAGGCGCCCATGCCGACGCCGGCAGAGGCGATGGCCCAGTGGGACGCACCAGTGAGCCGGCCCAACGATGAGAGGCCCTGAGTGGGCCCAGTGAGACGCCCGGGTGACACGAACCAGTGAGTACCGCTGAGAGGTTCGCCGCGTCGGACTTCGGCCCCAATGAGTGGCTGGTCCACGAGATCTACCAGCAGTACCTGTCGGATCCGGACAGCGTCGACCCAGCCTGGCACGACTTCTTCGCCGACTACCCCACCCCGGTTCCCGAGGACGGTGTGCGCGGGGAGGGGGCCCCAGCCCCGGCAGCGGCCCCTCCGGCACCGGCCCCGCCAACCCCAGCCCCGCCACCGGCGCCGGCGCCGGTACATCCCCCCGGCGACGTCGTCCCCCTGCGCGGCGCCGCCGCCCGGGTCGTGGCCAACATGGAGTCGTCGCTGGCCGTGCCGACCGCCACCTCGGTACGCGCGGTGCCCGCCCGGCTCCTCGAAGACAACCGAACCGTCATCAACCGCCAGCTCGCCCGCGCCCGCGGCGGGAAGGTGAGCTTCACCCACCTGATCGGCTACGCCATCGTCCAGGCAGCGGCCGAGATGCCTGTCATGAACGGCTCGTACGCCACCGAGGACGGCAGACCCGTCGTGGTGCACCCCGGCCACGTCAACCTCGGCCTGGCCATCGACCTGGTGAAGGGCACCCAGCGCCAGCTCGTCGTGGCCAACATCAAAGCCGCCGAGACGCTGGATTTCACCTCGTTCTGGAGCGCCTACGAGGACCTCGTGCGGCGCGCCCGCGCCGGCCGGCTCACGGCAGACGACTTCGCCGGCACCACGATCACGCTGACGAACCCCGGCGGCATCGGCACCGTGCACAGCGTGCCGCGCCTCATGGCAGGCCAGGGCGCGATCGTCGGCGTGGGCGCGATGGAGTATCCGGCCGAGTTCCGCGGGGCCTCCCCCGAGACGCTCGCGCGGCTGGCCGTGAGCAAGGTGCTCACGCTGACCAGCACCTACGACCACCGGATCATCCAGGGCGCCCAGTCCGGGGAATTCCTGCGGCGCGTGGACGCGCTCTTGCTGGGCGCCGACCGCTTTTACGACCGAATCTTCGCCTCGCTGCGCATCCCCTATGAGCCCGTCCGCTGGGTGGAGGACATCCCGGTCACCCACGAAGGCGACCTCGACAAGGGCTCCCGGGTCATGGAACTCATCCGTTCCTACCGGGTACGCGGCCACCTCATGGCCGACACGGATCCCCTCGAGTTCAAGATTCGCAGCCATCCGGATCTCGACATCGTCGAGCACGGGCTGACGCTGTGGGACCTCGACCGTGAGTTCCCCGTCGGCGGCTTCGCCGGCCATCGCACGATGAAGCTGCGCGACATCCTCAGCGTCCTGCGGGATTCCTACTGCCGCCGCGTCGGCATCGAATACATGCACATTCAGGACCCGGATCAGCGGGAGTGGATTCAGGGACGGGTCGAGCACCCCGGGACGCGGCCCGACGGCGCCGAGCAGATGCACATCCTCGAACGCCTCAACGCGGCCGAGGCCTTCGAGACGTTCCTGCACACCAAGTACGTGGGGCAGAAGAGGTTCTCGCTGGAGGGCGGCGAATCCGTCATCCCGATCCTGGACGAGATCCTGCGCGGCGCGGTGGACGCGGGCCTCGACGAGGTGGCCATCGGGATGCCGCACCGCGGGCGGCTCAACGTGCTCGCCAACATCGTCGGCAAGTCGTACCGGCAGATCTTCGGCGAGTTCGAGGGACGGGTCGATCCGAACACGGCCCACGGTTCCGGGGACGTGAAGTACCACCTCGGCGCCGAGGGCACCTTCGACGCCGGCGATGGCAGGCGCATCGCCGTGTCCCTGACCAGCAACCCCAGCCATCTTGAGGCGGTCGACCCGGTGCTGGAAGGGATGGTGCGGGCCAAGCAGGACGCGATCAACAAGCACGAGAGCGGTTACACGGTCCTGCCGGTCCTGCTGCACGGCGACGCTGCCTTCGCGGGGCAGGGTGTGGTGGCCGAGACGCTCAACCTGTCCCAGCTTCGCGGCTACCGCACGGGCGGCACCGTGCACGTGGTTGTGAACAACCAGGTCGGGTTCACGACCTCGCCGTCTGCGGGCCGCTCGTCGGTGTACGCGACCGACGTGGCCCGCATGGTGCAGGCCCCGATCTTCCATGTGAACGGCGACGACCCCGAGGCGTGCGTCCGGGTCGCCAGGCTGGCGTTCGAGTTCCGCGAGGCGTTCCGCAAGGACGTCGTCATCGACATGGTCTGCTACCGGCGCCGCGGGCACAGCGAGGTCGACGAGCCCTCGTTCACCCAGCCCCTGATGTACGACACGATCGACTCGAAGCGCTCGGTGCGAAAGCTCTACACCGAGTCCCTGATCGGGCGCGGGGACATCACGCTTGCCGAGGCCGAGCAGGCGCTGCGCAACTACCAGGCCCACTTGGAGCGGGTCTTCGTCGAGACCCGCGACGCGTCGACCGTGCCCACGCCCCAGCCGGTGATGGCCGCGCGCGACGTCGAGCAGGTCACCCCCGACACCGCCATCCCGCTGGAGACCATCAAGCGGATCCTTGAGACGCAGACGAGCCTGCCAGCGGGCTTCACCGTGCATCCCCGCCTCCTGCCCCAGCTGCACCGGCGGGCCCAGATGATCGACGGCGGGAGGATCGACTGGGGGCTGGGCGAGATGCTCGCGTTCGGGGCGGTACTGCTCGACGGGCGGACGGTGCGCCTCGCCGGGCAGGACAGCCGGCGCGGCACCTTCGGGCACCGCCACGCCGCCATCATCGACCGGCACACGGGCGCCGAGTACGTGCCGTTGCGCTCCCTCGGGCACGGCCGGGACGGGGTGGGTTTCTTCTACGTCTACGACTCGCTGCTCAGCGAGTTCGCCGCCCTCGGCTTCGAGTACGGGTACTCGATCGCCCGGACGGATGCGCTGGTGCTGTGGGAGGCCCAGTTCGGCGACTTCGTGAACGGCGCCCAGTCGATCACCGACGAGTTCGCGTCTGCGGGTGAGGCGAAATGGGGGCAGCGCAGCGGCCTCGTGATGCTGCTGCCGCACGGCTACGAGGGCCAGGGCCCCGACCACTCGTCGGCGCGTATCGAGCGCTGGCTGCAACTGTGCGCCGAAGACAACATGACCGTCGCCCTGCCCTCCACCCCGGCCCAGTACTTCCACCTGCTGCGCCGGCAGGCCGCGAGCGAACCCCGCCGGCCGTGTGTCGTCTTCACCCCGAAATCGATGTTGCGGCTGCGCGCCTCGGCCTCGGCGACCGAGGACTTCACCGGCGGCACCTGGCAGGAAGTGCGCGCCGATCCCGAGGTCGATCCCAATGAGGTGACCCGGGCACGGCTCTGCTCGGGCAAGATCTACTACGACCTGGCGGCCGCCCGGAGGAAACGCGCGGTCAGCGACGTGGCCTTCCTCCGGGTCGAGCAGCTCTACCCGACGCCGACGGCGACTCTCGTCAACACCCTGGCCACCTTCCCGCGCTTGCGCGACCTCGCCTGGGTGCAGGAAGAGCCCGCCAACCAGGGCGCCTGGCCGCACATGGCCCTCACGCTGCCGGACGCACTGGCGGCTCTGGGGCCCGGGGCAGGCCTGCCGAACGACCTCACGCTTCGGCGGATCTCGCGGCGGGCGGCCGCTTCTCCCGCTGCCGGGTCCATGTCAGTGCATGAGGCCGAGCAGGCGGCTGTCGTCGACGCCGCACTCGCAGAGTGATCCGGCGATGTATTTCACCGACCGGGGCATCGAAGAGCTTGCCGAGCGGCGCGGCGGGGAAACCGTGTCGCTGGACTGGCTCGCCGATCGCCTGCGCGAGTTCGTCGACCTGCATCCGGAGTTCGAGGCAGCCACGGACCGGCTGGCCACCTGGCTGGCCCGCCTCGACGACGAGGACGAGTGAGCCACGACTGAGCCCCGCCAGGGGGGCCCGGCTGGCCAGGCCCGACCAGGCCCCCAGCGAGCCCCTCAGACCGTCAGGATGAGCTTGCCGAAGACGTCTCCCGCCGCCATCTGTTCGAACGCCGGACGGGCGTCACCCAGCGGGCGCGCGTCATCGACGAGCGGCCGGACGCCGGTCTCCCCGAGGAACGCGACGAGGGCTTCCAGCTCGTCGCGGGTCCCCATCGTCGAGCCGACGACCGAAAGCTGGCGGAAGAACATGCGCTGCAGGTCTGCCGGTGGATTGGGCCCGCTCGTGGAGCCGGAGACGACCACGACCCCGCCGGGTCGCAGCGAGCGCAGCGAGTGCGCCCACGTCGCCTCGCCGACGGTTTCCATGACTGCATCCACGCGGCCGGGCAGCCGGGCCCCCGGCTCGAACACCTCGTCAGCACCGAGGGCGGCGGCCCGCTCCCGCTTGGTGGCCGAGCGCGAGGTCGCGAACACAGTGTGCCCTGCGGCCTTGGCCAGCAGGATCACTGCGGTGGAAACCCCGCCACCGGCGCCCTGGATCAGCACGGTCGCCCCGGACGGTGGCAGCCCCGACCGGGTGAACAGCATCCGGTAAGCGGTCAGCCAGGCCGTCGGCAGGCAGGCGGCCTCCGCCCAGCCGAGCCAGGACGGCTTGGGCACGAGGTTGCGCCGGGGGACCGCCACGACCTCGGCGAACGTCCCGTCGTAGCGCTCGGAGAGGATGCTTCGGTTGGGGTCGAGCGTCTCGTCGCCGGCACCCGCAGCCGGATCGCCGATCACCGCATGGACGATGACATCATTTCCGTCGGCGTCCACCCCGGCCCCGTCGCAGCCGAGGATGCGCGGCAGCTCGCCCGCATCGAGGCCGACGCCGCGCAGCGACCAGATGTCGTGGTGGTTCAATGCGGCAGCACGGATCCGAACGGTCGTCCACCCTCCGGGGACTTCCGGTTCGGGGTGGTCGGCGATCCGCAGACCGGAGAGTGGATCATCCTTGGACAGGCGGGTGGCGAAGACGGCGAGCATGGAAACTGACCCTACGGGCGCTGCGAGGCCCCTTTCGGCGCGTTCGCGTCCTGGTTCG
>JADGOW010000167.1 GCA_017882765.1 Frankiaceae bacterium | reverse complement strand
GTGTCCGAGGGGGGACTTGAACCCCCACGCCCCTGAGGGCACTAGCACCTCAAGCTAGCGCGTCTGCCATTCCGCCACCCGGACGTGAACGTCTCAAACGGTATCAGGCAGGCCGCCCCGAGCGGGACTCCGACGACCCGGCGCCGAGCCCATCGGCCGGCAGGCCCATCGACTCGGCCGGCTCCGCGCAGCGCGGCGGCACGTCCCGCCGGGCCCTGCGGCAGGATGATGCTCCGAAAGGACGAGTCCCGCGCTTTGGGAGGTGCCGGTGGCCGCTGCGGGAGAGCCCACCTGGGTCGGTGCCGAGCCGGGACGCGCCCTCGCCGGGGCCGCTGCGGAGGCAGAAGCCGAAGCGGTCGAGATGTGTCAGGAGCTCATCCGGATTCCCTCGGTCAACCTCGGCGAGGGTGACGGCGATGAGCGCGCCGCCGCGGAGTACGTGGCGGAACGGCTGGCCGAGGTCGGTCTGGAGCCGACGATCCTGCAGTCCGCACCACGCCGGACGAGCGTTATCGCCAGGTTCGAGGGCGCCGACCCGTCCCGAGGGGCGTTGCTCATGCACGGCCATCTCGACGTCGTCCCCGCTCAGGCGGACGACTGGCAGGTCGACCCGTTCGGCGGCGAGATCCGCGACGGCTGCGTGTGGGGCCGCGGCGCCGTCGACATGAAAGGCAGCAACGCCATGAGCCTGGCCGTCGTCCGGGCGCTGGCCCGCAGTGGCCGCAAGCCACCCCGCGACCTGGTTCTGGCCTTTGTCGCCGATGAAGAGGCCGGCGGCGTCCTGGGCGCCCGATGGCTGGTCGACAACCGTCCCGACCTGTTCGAGGGGTGCACGGAAGCGATCAGTGAGGTGGGTGGGTTCTCCTACACACTGCGCGACGACCTGCGGCTCTATCTGGTCGAAACCGCGCAGAAGGGCATGGCGTGGATGCGCCTGACCGCCACCGGCCGCGCGGGGCACGGTTCGTTCGTCCCTGAGGACAATGCCGTGACCCGGTTGTGCCAGGCGGTCGCCCAGCTGGGCACCCACCAGTTCCCGATCCAGCTCACACCCACGGTCCGCACCTTCCTCGATGCGGTCAGTGAGAGCACGGGCGTCGCCTTCGACCCTGCCGACCCGGAAGGCGTCGTCGCGCGCCTGGGGTCCCTGGCCCGGCTGGTCGGGGCCACACTGCGCAACACGGCCAACCCCACCCAGCTGGATGCCGGCTACAAGGTCAACGTGGTTCCGGGGCAGGCCACCGCCAGCGTGGACGGGCGGTTCCTGCCCGGTCACGAGGAGGAGTTCGACCGTGACCTCGATGCCGTGCTGGGTCCTGACATCCAGCGCGAATGGATTGTGCACGACCAGGCCATCGAGGAGCCATTCGAGGGGCCCTTGGTCGACGGGATGGCCGCCGCGTTGCGCGCGGAGGATCCAGGCGCCCGGGCTGTTCCCTACATGCTCGCCGGTGGGACGGATGCGAAGTCGTTTTCCCGTCTCGGGATCCGCTGTTACGGGTTTTCCCCGCTGCGCCTGCCGCCGGAGCTGGACTTCGCTGCGATGTTCCATGGCGTCGACGAGCGGGTGCCCGTCGAGGGCCTGCGCTTCGGGGTTCGCGTTCTCGACCGCTTCCTGGCCGGTGTGTGACCCGGCTGTGAGCCCTATCACGGTGCGGTAGCGCCTGCTGCCCAGGCGGTCCCGCGGTAGTTGCTGGGGTCACAATGGCAGGAGCGCCCCCCGACCGACGGGAAAGTCCCGGAGCGGGCAAGTCAGCGACAGGCGGGCGCCAGGAGGGGCGTGTGCGGCCTGATCCGCGTTCTGCGCGAGTTCGGCTGCAGAATGCCTTCGACCGGCTCGACAAACGCTGGCAAGATCTCGGTGACCGAGGTCGGGTCGCTTCGGCGGGCGTGCCCGCCGATCCCAGGGAACGCGCGGGGCGGCTGGCCGCCCTCCTGTACCTGCTCGGCGCCCTCGACATCGCCATCCGCTCGGTGTTCCTGACCGAAGCCAGCGACGAGGTCAGCTTGCTCCTGTTCGCCGTGGCCGTAGCCATGGTCGGGATCGCCCATCTCCACCTGCCCTGGCGCCGGTGGCCGGGCTGGGCCCTGCTCGTGCCTTTCCTGGTGATGCTGTCCGCATTCAGCGTGGTCGCCGGCGCGGTCTGCGGCGAGCTCGATGCCTTCCTGCCCCTCTACGGTGTGGCATTCATATTCATCGGGCTCACCCAGCCCGTCGGCACCGCGACGCTGTCTGCCATCCCTAGCATTGCGGCCTCGGTGGCGGTCACCTTCGGCAATCAACCGAGGGACACTCTGATCGACATCATCCTGGCGATCATCCTCGGAGCCGTCATCGGGGAACTGCTGGCCGTGTTCCGAACCCGGCAGGAGCGCAGCGCCGATGGTTTGCGGCAGCTCGTGGATGCCTCGAACGAGCTGGTGGGTTGCGCCGACGTCCCCAGCCTCTTCCGGGTCACGAGCTGGTGGACCCGCCAGATTCTGGACGCGGACGGCGTCCTGCTCCTGCAGCCCAGCGAAACACACGTGTCCCTGTACACCTCCCGCATGGTCACGCTCAAGACTCCGGACTCTTCGATCCGGACGTTCGCGCGAAGCATCGTCGTCGACATCATGTCCGGGCCCAACGGCACCGCGATCGCCGTGCGCACGCGGCGCCCGTTCTTCGTCCGGGACGGCCGGCGCGACCCCCGGATCGCCAACGCGATCCTGCGCGCGCTCGGTGGTACGAGCATCCTGTTCGTTCCGGTACTTGGGGCCGGCGGGCCCCTGGCGGTGCTGGTCGCGTGGTGGCGCACGGAGCGCTCCAACGTCGACCAGCTCGCGGACCGCCTGCTGCAGCTGCTGAGCCGGCAGGCCGCGCCCGTGCTCGAACGCATCCAGAACATCCAGATTCTCGACGAGCAGGCCAACACCGACCCGCTCACCGGCCTGGCCAACCGGCGCGCGTTCGTCGCGGCCCTGGCCGGCCTGCCGGCCGGAGGTGCGGTGGCCATGCTCGACCTCGACCACTTCAAGCGCCGCAACGACATGTTCGGCCACGCCGCCGGCGATGAGACCCTCGTGGCCTTCGGCAAGCTGCTGCGTGACCAGATGCGCAGCGAGGAGGTCGCGGCCCGGTACGGCGGAGAGGAGTTCGTGATCGCGGTCCGCGACGAGCAAGCCGCGACTCGCACCCTCGTGCGGTTGCGCGAGCAGTGGTCGGCGCGCGAGCCCTACGCCGCGGACGACCCGTCCGTACCCCGCGTCACCTTCTCGGCCGGCATTGCCGTACGCCGCCGCGGTGAGCAGCCCGAGGATCTCATGGTCCGGGCCGACCACGCTCTCTATCGCGCCAAGGCGGGAGGCCGCGACCGCGTGGTCGTGCTCTGTGAGCACGGTGGTGTTGTGAAGCAGGGTCGCGCCGGTCAGGTGGGCAGGTAGGAGGGCAGGAACGCCCCGCGGCACATCCGGCGGCGAAGTACCACCCGCCGCGAACCGTCGGGCAACAGCCGCAGCCGGTCCAGTTCCCAGCCGCCGAATTCGGCGTGCAGCGTCAGAACCGTTTGCGCCGAACGCCGGTCCGTGCCGGGCGGCAGGTAGAGCCGCTGGTACTCCAGCTCGGCACCCCGCCGGTCGTCGGCGCCCACCTCCCCGGGCGGCTCCGGCTGCGACGTCCGCATTGCCAACAGGCCCTCCTCAGGTGCCCTGCGTCGCTCGCCTCGTTGTGCGCTGCGGCGGTGGTGTGCTGCGCCGCCGCGGCAGCGCCCGGCGACGGTAGCCGATTGCGCCGCGCCGTGCGCGCCCCAGGCAAGTGTGCCTCGCAGTCGGCATCGCCGGGTGGTCAGGGGACGTAATACCCCAGAAAGGCGAGGCTGGAGTAGATCACCAACAGGGCCGTCGAGCAGGTGAGCACCGCCCGCTCCACGTCCCGCCGGCGGCACAGGATCGCGACCGTGACGACGAACGGGAACGCGCTCCACAGGTAGCGCTCGCTCGAATCGAGGTTGCTGCCCAGCAGGGTCGCAGCGAGCACGGCTGCCGACCATGCCGTGTAGGAGGCCGGAAGGCGCGTCGCCATGATTACCAGGAGTGCCACGAACAGCACAAGCCAGGGCACGTGCAACCCGGTGCCGACGCGGGAGTGAAAGAGCCCGTCGACGGCGTCGAGCACGACGCGCACCGGATTGCCGATCCCGTGGTGCGCGGCATCGGTCTGGCTTCGCAGCGGCTGGAGCGGGTCTGCGAATTCGGCGCCGGCCCAGGCCAGGTAGGCCCCGCAGCCGAGCACAGGCCCCGCCACCGCAAGTGCCCGCGACAATGCCCGCGGCACCCGCCGCGTTCCGGGGAGGCGCCGGTCCCGCCACACCTCGATGGCTGCCGGGACAACCAAGAGGAGACCGATCGGGCGGCACAGCCCCGCGAGTACGCCCGCCGCGGCGGCGAGGCCGTATCTGCGGGTCCGCAGCCCCAGGAACACGGTGACGGCCAAGACCCCGAATACGGCTTCGGCGTAGCCCATGACGAGGACGAACGCGGACGGGACGAGGGCCGCGAGCCACGCCGCCCGGCGCACGGTGCCCTCCGGGTGGCCTTCGCTGCGCAGCAACCGGACGAGGAGCATGCCGTAGCCGAGGGCGGCGGCGTTGCCCAGCAGCAGGAGGATCGGACCGGCGCCGTGGCCGGCTCCCAGCCCGCGAACGAGCAGGGGAACCAGGGGGAAGAACCGTAAGGCGTCGGCCGGGAGGCCCGGGTACCCATGCTCGGCGATGTCCCGGTAATAGGCGGCGTCCCATCCGAGCAGCCCCGTCACCTGCAGGTGCACGCCAGGCTGAGCGTCGGTGACGTGGTTGTTCAGGTAGTGGACGAACGCCAGCGTCGCCAGGACGACGGCGCGGGCGACGATCCACGGGGGCAGTGCGACCAGAAGATCTGATCGTGCGGCGGCGAGGACGTCGGCCAGGACCTTCCGCCGCCGCCCGGCCGTCATTTCGGGTAGTAGGCGGTGAGGGCCTCGTGCTCATAGACGTCCGCGTTCGCCAGGAGCAGCTGCTGGGCATGCGGTCGTTTCTTGCTGAGGAGGTAGTTCACCTCGGGGCACAGGCTCTCGTAGGTGCGGTAGTCGTAGCCCGCGAGCAGCCACAGCGTGTGCGAGCCCGTCAGCTGCAACGCGCGGTCGGCGACTGCGTAGCCGTCGGCGTTGTTGTTGCGGTCGGCGTAGTCGACCCAGTTGACCCGGGACGGGTCGGTCAACGTCGGGACGCCGTACAGGCGCACGCCGGGCGGCGCAAGCCGGGCCACAGCCGGCCCGAGCTGATCCGGGCAGGCCAACACGGTGTCGCCAGGTTGCGCGTACTGAGCGAGGACCGCGGCGACGTCGCCGGCCTGTGTCCGGTCCTGCCCCGCGTTCGTGATGCCGATGACGAGGCTCACCAGCGCGACCGCTCCTACAACGCCCCGGAACAGCCAGCGGTCGACCAGGCACAGCGTCCCGCAGCCGACAGCGATGATGTAGGGGACGAACGCGGTCGCCGTGTACCGGTCGGCGTAGGCGTTGTGGACGAGACGTCCCACGCCCACGGCCACGAGCAAGGTTGCGGTGGCCAGCCCGACCAGCGTGAGGCCGGGCTGGTGGCCGCGGAAATCCAGCAGGACCCGTACTTGCCCCGCGCCGCTTCCGAACATGGCGAAGGTCAGCAGGGCGGCGATCAGAACCAGTGCCAGGCGGCCCGCGGTCGTCGGCCCGCCGGCCCATTCCGCGTATGCATGCACGATCGCGGAGAAGCTTGCCGGCACCCCCCACGGCGTGCCGGTGTGCTGTCGCTGGTACAGGAACGAGCTCAGCCAGGGCAGGAACACGACGGCGCCCGCCAGGATCGACACGAGCCCGATCCGCGCGTTGCGGCGGGGGACGGAGCGCCCCCGCACCTCCAGATACGCCAGCCACAAGATCAGTGTGATCAGGAGGAAGAAGCACCAGTAGTGGGTCAGCGCGAGCAGGCCGCTGCAGACCGCGATGCCGGCGGCCGGCCACCAACCCGGCCGCCGCAGTGTCCGCTCCAGGGCGAGCCCCAGTAGGGCGGTGAGCAGGACCACCAGGGCGTACATCCGCGCCTCGGTGGCATAGCGCAGGGCAAAGGGGGACGCGGCGTAGAACACGACGACGACCCGCGCGACACGCACGCCAGCCACCCGGCGTGCCAGCAGGTACAGAAACGGGATGCCGATCAGGCTCAGCACGCCCGACAGTGCCCGGACGGCGCCCTGGCCATCGCCGAAGACGCCGACCCAACCGTGCAGGAGGAGGTAGTACAGCGGCGGCGAGCCGTCCTGGCGCAGCGCCTCGAACATCGTCGGGTCGGCGCCGGTGAGCGGCAGCCGCGCTATCGCCGTGCTCTGCGCCTCGTCCAGCCACAAGGGCGAGACCGCGACGAACCGGAGCACCACGGACGCGGTGAGTACGACCGCGAGGAATCCGTACCAGAGAAGGTCGCCCACGCTGCGGCGGGGACCATCAGGGCCGCCCGGCTCGACAACCGGATCCGGCTCATGCTGCTCCATGGCTGCGGGGGATTCGACGTCCGGAAGGGCCACGAGGTAGGAGACTAAACGGCTCGTTCTCAGGCGGCGCTGGGCTCCTCGCGGCGGGTGCTTTCAACAGCGGAGTTGTCCGCGTGGCCGAAGGCCTGTCGGGCCCCGCCACCAGGGTAAACCTCCTCGTGGTAGTCCTCTTCCACGTTCACGGCCCACACGTCGCGGGCAGTGCCATCGGCAATGTTCTGCACGGTCAGCATCGCCGTGAACATGGAGTGGTCCTGGTTGTTGTAGCGGTGCATCCCGTTGCGG
>JADGOW010000166.1 GCA_017882765.1 Frankiaceae bacterium | reverse complement strand
GGCCCGGACGGCGCCGTCATTGCGGCCCAGCAGCTGGGCCGTCTCGGCCACCGACAGACCCTTGAGGAACCGGGCCTCCACGCACGCGCGCTGCTCGTGGCCGAGGTGGGAGAGGGCGCTCAGCACCCGGACACGTTCGGCGTTGCGCACGACGATGTCTTCGGGGCCGTCCACCAGCTCGGTGGGAGCGCTGGTCAGCACGTCCTCGGTCGCGACCTCGCGCCGGTATCTGGCCGAGGCGAAGTGATCGGCGACGAGGTTGCGGGCGATCGTGATGAGCCACCCGCCGACGTCGCGGCCCTGCCAGGTGAACGTTTCCAGCCGCCGCCAGGCGCGCACGAAGGTGTCGCCGGTGAGGTCCTCGGCGAGGGCGTAGTTGCCGACCCGGGACAGGACGAACCGGAAAACGACCTGCGTGTAGCGGTCGTAGAGCGCACCGAAGGCGTCGACGTCGCCTTGCTGCGCGCGCTCGACGAGCTCGCGCGCGGACAGGGCATCACCTGCCATCGCTGGTGCTTTTGAGGCCCGTTGCTGAGGGGCGCGGTGATTCTGTGACCGGCCGGCAGGACTGCCGGCCGGCTTGACGACTGGCCCGGTGGGCCGGCCGACGTTGTAGTGGGATGTTTCGTCCTCATGCCGAGGCTCCGGCACGTCGACGTGCCCAGCGGGCACAGCGGGCCCGGCAAGCATGGTCGACACGCTGCGCAAGTGCCCGGGCGCGGGCACCTCGCTCTCGGCATGCTGACAAGGGGTAGTAGTGCGCACGCAACAGCTCCCGTCCGAGGGCCGAGGGCGACCGACTCATGGCCGCGCCCGGCGAACCCAGGGCGGGTCCGGTCTCGCCACTTGCTCCCCGAACCGGCGCAGGCGACCGAATCACCGATTCCACTGGCGCGGAACCGGCCTGCCGGCTCGGATCATCGCTGACCCTCGGGAGGGAGATTCCCCCCCGCGCAGCCCCCGATCGGGGCTGCTCACTAAGCGTGCGCTGTAACAGCTGGTGAAGTAATCGCCCATTCGGAGGAACTTGGTCCCAGATCCTTAGTCCATTTGCCCACTCTCCCTGTGCCACAGGCCTTTCTGGGCCTTTGAGGCACGCCGGGCAATGGAAGTCAAGGCTGCCAACGTGACATAGGTCACGCTCCGCAAACGCACCGTACCTCGGCCCAGGCCCAGTTCCGTCAAACCGTCGAGCAGGCCTGGGCGCCCGCGGGCGGCTCGGGCGGCCGTGTCCATGAGTTGGGGACGGTTGCGCGCCAACCGCCCGAGTGTCCCGGTGTGGCGTAGGTGGCGACCCAGTTCGTGACGCAAGGCTGCCCGGTAGGCCGCGCCGGGGTCGGCAGACCCCCCGGCGAGAGCGGCGGCTGCTGCTTCCCCCGCGAGCATCCCGGACAGGACGGCGTAGTAGATCCCCTCCCCGGTCAGGGGGTTCACGAGGGAGGCGGCGTCGCCGGCGAGCAGTACCGGACCGTCAGGCTGTCGCGGCCGCCACGTGGACAGCGGCAGGTGGTGGGCGCGCAGTGACGACGCCTCCGCCGGCTGGTCCGGGAGGAGGATTGACAGCGAACCGTGCAGGTGTGCCTTCCCCGGGCCGGCCGCCCCGAGGGCCGAACGCAGCTCCCCGTATCCGACGTTGGCCGTGCCGTCCCCGATCGGGAAGGACCACCCGTAGGCGGGCCACCCCTGGGCAACCATCTCGATGAGCATCTCGGGTGGCGTTTGGCCAGCCTCGGGCAGGCTGGCATACCCACGCATCGCGACCGCCAGCGCATGCGGCGGGTTGCGCGGGATGCCCAGGGCCCGGCGTACCGCCGAGTAGGCGCCGTCCGCGCCGATGACTACCCTGGCGGCGATCTGGCCGTCGAGCGTCACGTACCGCTGCCCCGGGCGCACCTGCAGACCCCGGACCCGGTGCCGGACGGGCAGGGCGCCGCGCTCGCAGGCGGACGCGTGCAGGCGGGCGTCGAAGACCCGCCGCGGGATCGTCCAGGCCGCCCGAGCCAATGGGATCTCCAGTTCGACGCCGCCGGGGGAGCGCAACCGCATCCGATCTACCGGGCGGTACCCCGCTGTCGCGTCCGGCACACCCAGGCTCTGAAGGACTTCGACGGCATGCGGCGCGATGCCGTCGCCGCAGGGCTTGTCCCGGGGGAAGGCCGCCGCGTCCACGAGCGCGACACGTGCGCCTGGCCGCACTTGCAGCACGCGAATTGCCGCCGCGCTGCCGGCGGGCCCGCTGCCGACCACCGCAACGTCGTATACCTCGGCCACGACTGCCAGTCTCTCCCACCATCCCGCTGTGCGGATGGGGAAAATGGCAGGGTGACCCTGGGGAAGCGACGAGAGCGCGAGCGTGTCCTGTCCGGCATTCAACCGACCGGATCGGGGTCCCACCTGGGCAACTACCTGGGCGCCATCCGTCACTGGGTGCAGATGCAGGACGACTTCGACGCGTTCTACTTCATCCCCGACATGCATGCGATCACCGTGGTGCACGACCCGGCCGCGCTGCACAGGCGCACTCGGGAGACCGTGGCAGAGCTGGTGGCCTGCGGCCTGGACCCGTCCCGCTGCACGCTCTTCGTCCAGAGCCAGGTACCCGAGCACGCGCAGCTTGCGTGGGTGCTGGGCTGCATCACCGGCTACGGGGAAGCCAACCGGATGACGCAGTTCAAGGACAAGAGTGCGCGTGGCGAGTTGGGTGCGGCCACCGTGGGCCTGTTCACCTACCCGATCCTGCAGGCGGCGGACATCCTGCTCTACCAGGCGGACCGGGTTCCTGTCGGGGAGGACCAGAAGCAGCACCTCGAACTCACGCGCGATCTTGCGCAGCGGTTCAACGCGCGCTTCGGGCCTACCTTCACGGTTCCGGCTGCCTACATCGCGACGACCGCGGAGCGCCTCACCGACTTGCAGGAGCCGCACCGGAAGATGAGCAAATCGCTGCCGCCCGGCGGCACGATCTACCTGCAGGACGACCCGAAGGTGCTCACCAAGAAGATCCGAAGCGCCGTAACCGACATGGGCCGGGAGGTGGTCGTCGGGCCTGACAAGCCCGGCATCACCAACCTCATCGGCATCCACGCGGCATTGACCGGCCAGAGTACGCAGGAGGTTGAGCGGGCCTACGCCGGTAAGGGGTACGGGGAGTTCAAGGCGGACGTCGCGGCGGCCCTGGTCGCGACGCTGGAGCCCATCCAGACACGCTTTCGGGAGATCGTCGCGGATCCGGGCGAGCTGGACCGCATCCTCGGTGTTGGTGCGGACAAAGCGGAGGAGGTCGCCTCGGCCACGCTCGCGACGGCGTTCGACCGCGTCGGTTTCCTGCCGCGCGCCCGCGGTGCTCAATAGCCTGGGCCGGACATGGCCCGCATCGGCATCGCAATAGTCATCCCGGATCCGCACGCTGAGCAGCTCCGCCGGTGGCGGGCCAGCTTCGAAGACGTCGGGAGCCACCCTGTTCCGCCGCACGTGACCCTGTTGGCTCCCACGGAAGTCCCCGATCAGGTGCTGCCGGCGATGGATCGTCATGTGGAAAGCGTCGCCCGCAAGGTCGGCCCGTTCCCGATGCGGCTGTCGGGCAGCAGCACGTTCCGCCCTGTCTCGCCGGTGGTCTTCGTCAACGTGGTCGTGGGCGCCGACCATTGTGCGCGACTGGAGTCACTGGTCCGGTCGGGCCCGCTCGCCGAGCCGCGCCCGTTTACCTACCACCCGCACGTCACGGTCGCCCATGACGTTGCCGACGACCGGCTGGACGCGGCGGCGTCCCTGCTGGCGCGTTACGAGGCTGAGTTCCTGGTGGAGTCATTCACCGTTTTCGACGGTGTGGGGGACGGGTGGCGGTTGCGGCATCGGCTGACGCTGCGCGGGGAGGGTAGGTGACGAGCTCGGCATCGTTGGTCGAGCGCGCCAGGGGTGGCGCGGAAGACGCGGCGGTGCGGGTGCGGCGGAAGCGGCCGTTCGTGGACCATCTCGTGCTGGCCCTGTCGCGCTACCAGGCCGATGCCGGCAACCGGCTCGCGGCGGCAGTCAGCTACTACGGGTTCTTGTCGTTCTTCCCGCTCGTGGCGCTCGCCTTCTCGATCACCGGGTTCGTCATCGACGCGTACCCGGAGGCCCAGCAGAACCTGATCGACCAGATCAACACGTTCCTGCCCGGCCTGGCGGACAAGCTCAACATCGCCTCCATCGGCAACGTGAAAGTCGCCAGCGGCATCATCGGCATCGTCGGGCTTCTGATCACCGGTCTGGCATGGGTCAACGCGCTGCGCGAGGCGATGCGCACGATGTGGCACCACAACATCCAGGTCGGCAACATCCTCGTCCGGTGGCTGCACGACACGCTCATCCTGCTCGGGCTCGGGCTCGCCCTCCTGCTCACGACAGCGGTGAGCGGTGCGGCGTCCGCGGGGATCGGGCTCGTCCTGGATGCGCTTGACCTCAGCGGCAGCACGGTTGCCACGTACCTCCTGCGGATAGTCAGCCTCCTGCTGGCGGTGGCGGCGGACACGGTCATCTACGCCTTCCTCTTCACCCGGCTACCCCGGGTCGCGGTGCCGATGCGACGGGTGCTGCGGGGGGCGTTGTTCGCTGCCATCGGGCTGGAGCTCATCAAAGTCGGGGCGGCATACCTGATTCCGCAGAAGGTCAGCAACCCCATCTACCTGACGTTCGGCGTGCTCTTCGGGCTGCTCATCTGGATCAACATCGTGTCCCGCTGGTCGCTGCTGGCTGCCGCCTGGACGGTGACGGAGCCCTACGACGCCGACGTCGCCCCGTCCGGGACGGCCAGTGTGGACATGGCTCAGAAGGCGGGCATCCCGGAGGAGTACGCCAGCAGCGATCCGGCGGCTGTGCTGACGACCTTCGGTGGTGGGGTGCCCTCGCCGTTGTACGGGGCGATCCAGGCCAAGTCGCCGGTGGCCGTGGCTGAGCCGGGTTTCGGGGGTGGTCCGGCCTCGGGGGCCGGCCCGGGCCTCCCGGCGTCCGGGACGGCGCCTGCCTCACCGGCGTCCGCGACGGCGCCAAACGACCCAGCGCGGTCTGGCAGGGTGGCGCGCATGCGCCGCATCACTCCCCGTACGGGTACGCTCCTGCTCGCCCTGGCTGCCTGGACCGCCGTGACCTGGCTCGACTTCCTGCGCCGGCTTGTCGGCGACCGAGAGCACAAGACGTCCTTCTACGTGGCCCACGGCGTGCTCATCGTGGCCAACCTGGTGATGGCGGGGGTGCTCGCGCGCATCGGTCTGCGGATCAGGCGCACGCCAGCGTCCGCGGAAGGCGCGGGCGCAATACCCGGCGAGCAGCAGTGACGTTTGCGCCTGGTCAGCCTCAGGACCGCGAATTCGACCTCGTCGTGTATGGCGCGACGGGGTTCGTCGGCCGGCTGCTCGCGGCGTACCTGGCCGAGCACGCCGCCGCCGGCGTGCGGCTCGGTCTGGCCGGGCGCTCCGCGGAGCGGCTCGCTGCCGTACGCGAGGGGCTGGGCGCGGCTGCGGCTGACTGGACGCTCATCGTGGCCGACTCCGGGGACCCGGCCGCGCTGGCGGCCCTCACGGGGCGGACGCGCGTGGTCGCGACGACCGTGGGACCGTACGCGAAATACGGCATCAAGCTCGTGGAGGCGTGCGCCCGGGCCGGTACGCACTACGCCGACCTCAGTGGGGAGGTGCTCTTCGTCCGCGACAGCATCGACCGTGCGCACGAGCTCGCCAGGTCCACGGGCGCCCGGATCGTGCACGCGACCGGTTTCGACTCGGTGCCGTCCGACCTGGGGGTACTGCTGGCCCACGAGCGGGCCCGCGCCGACGACGCCGGTGATCTCACCGAGACCACGCTTGTGGTCGTCTCGCTCAAGGGCGGTGTCAGCGGTGGCACCATCGACACGCTGCGCGGTCAGGTCGACGCGGCCCGTACCGACGCCGCAAACCGGCGATTGCTGGCCGACCCGTACGCGCTGAGTCCCGACCGCCCGGCCGAGCCGGACCTCGGCAAGCAGCCCGACGCCTTCGTGCCCCGGTTCGACAGGCGCGTCAGCGGCTGGATCGCGCCGTTCGTCATGGGACCCTTCAACACCCGGATCGTCCGGCGCAGCAATGCGCTGCAGGACTGGTCCTATGGCCGGCGATTCTGCTACCGGGAGGTGCACGGCTTCGGCAACACCGTCCTGTCGCCGGCGCTCGCGATGGGCGCCGCCGCGATGCTGGGATCGGCGGCGGTCGGCTTCAGCTTCCCGCCGACTCGAGCAGTGCTGGATCGGGTGCTGCCCTCGCCGGGCGAGGGGCCGAGCGAGAAGACCCGCCGCAATGGCCACTTCCACGTCCAGGTGCATGCCGCTACGACCTCGGGCAGGTCCTACATCAGCACCGTCAAGGCCACGGGTGATCCCGGCTGCGCCGCCACCGCGGTCATGATCGGTGAAAGCGCGCTTGCGTTGGCCTTCGACGGGACCCGGCTACCGGACAGGGCAGGCGTACTGACCCCGGCGAGCGCCGTGGGCAACGTGCTGGCCGAGCGACTCCGGGCCGCCGGATTCACCTTGTCGGTCGACTAGATCCACCAGTACCCGGGCGGCAGGGTCTGCCGCTCCGAAGCGCCCCGCTCCGAGGCCGGCTCCCGCAGCCCGCAGCCCGCTCCCGCAGCCCGCTCCCGCAGCCCGCTCCCGCGCGGCGATCGTCATTTGCGGTAGCGCGCTTACCACACCCTGCGACCACCCCTTTCATGGTCGTAAGTCACGGTGCGACACGCCGGGGCCGCGTCCCGACATGTCATGATATGTTCATCCCCATCTGCACCGCCAATGGGGATGTTGGTGCAAGAGATCACTGCCTGTGGTCAGGGTCGCACCGCCAACGACGATCGAGGCG
>JADGOW010000165.1 GCA_017882765.1 Frankiaceae bacterium | reverse complement strand
GAAAAAAGGGAGGCACACGGCGCGACGGCCGGCAAGCACACGGTCGCGGCGGCCGGCAAGCCGCACCGCCACAAGCCCTTCTCGCGGTAGCGTCGACCCGAGAAGACCAATCCGGCGCGGTTCGCGCGCGGCCGGACCGGTGACGACAGTTTGGGGGCGGGGTGCAGGTACCAGCGGCTCGGATCGTCTTCAGCCAGCAGGACCAGCAAGAGATCCACGAGCAGATGGCGGGCATCCTGTCCAGCGGAAGCCTCACCTTGGGCCGGCATACCCGCGAGTTCGAGGATACCTTCGCTGCGGCGCACCGCGCGCCGCACGCCGTCGCGGTCAGCTCCGGAACGGCGGCGCTGGAGATCATCCTGCGGAGCGTGGGAGTGGCCGGGCGCGACGTCATCGTGCCGTCCAACACCTTCTACGCGACGGCGGCGGCGGTGACCCACGCCGGCGGCCGGGTCGTCCTCGCCGACGTCGACCGCGCCACGCTCGCGCTCAGTGCCGCCACCGTCGAGGCGTCGCTGACCTCGAACACTGCGGCGGTCGTCCTCGTGCACATCGGCGGGCTCATCCCGCCCAACGTCGACGAGCTACGCCGGCTCTGCGACCGCCGGGGCGTGCCGCTCGTGGAAGACGCCGCGCATGCCCACGGTTCGACGTTCGATGGTCGCCATGCAGGCTCGTTCGGGGTCGCCGCAGCCTTTTCGTTCTACCCCACCAAGGTCGTCACCTGCGGTGAGGGCGGCATGATCGTGACGGCGGACGAGCAGATCCGCGACGACGCCGTCGTCTACCGCGACCAGGGCAAGGCCGGCTTCCTCGGCAACGTCCACATCAAGCCCGGCTACGCGTGGCGGATGAGTGAGATCCACGCCCTGGTCGGCAAGGTGCACCTGCGCCACCTCGACGAGTTCCTCGCCGTGCGCGCCCGGATCGCGCCGCTTTACGACACGGGGCTCGCCGAGATCCCCGATGTCGATCCGATCCCCGTGCCGGCGGCCTGTACGAGCAACTACTACAAGTACGTGGCGCTGCTGTCCCCCGCGTTGGACCGCTCCATGCTCAAGAAGGAGCTCAAGGAGCACTACGGGGTCTCGCTGTCCGGCGAGGTGTACGAGATGCCGCTGCACCAGCAGCCGGTGCTCGCGGAAGAGGCGGCGCAGCTGAGCCTTCCCGTCGCCGAGGATGTCTGCGCCCGCCAGATCTGCCTGCCCCTGCACTCAGACATGACCGAGGACGAAGCCCGCTACGTTGTCACGTCACTGGGGGCAGCCACAACCGACCTGGCCGACCGCGCCGAAAGCTGAGGAGCCACACATGAAGATCGCAGTGACCGGTGGCTCGGGCTTCATCGGCTCGCATGTCGTCGATCAGCTCGTCGCGGCCGGGCACGACGTGCTCGTTCTGGACGGCCGGCGGCCGGACTACGCCCCGCACGTCGCGCACCGCAGCGTCGACGTGGTCGACGTCGACGCCATGACCGCGGCACTGCGCGGGGTCGATATCGTGTATCACCTCGCTGGCGCCTCCGACGTCGACAAGGCCCTCAACGACCCGCTCGGCACGGTGCGGCTCAACGTGCAGGGCACCGCCTCGGTGGCCGAGGCCGCGCGCCGCAACAACGTCCGTCGCGTCATCTTCGCCAGCACGGTGTGGGTGTACGGGGCGACCGTGGGCGACTCGCCGCTCGGCGAGACGGCGCCCGTGAGCCTGGCCGACGCCGGCCATATCTACACCTCGACGAAGCTGGCGGGCGAGATGGTCCTGCACAGCTTCGCCGAGCTCTACGACCTGCGGTTCACGATCCTGCGTTACGGCATCCCCTACGGTCCGCGGATGCGCGACGCGCTGGTCATCGCGAAGTTCGTGCAGAAGGCGCTGGCCGGCCAGCGCCTCACCATCGCCGGTGATGGGCTGCAGGTCCGCAACTTCGTCTACGTGGAAGACCTGGCCCGGGCACACGTCCTCGCCCTCGATGACGCCGCCCAGAACGAGGTCCTCGCGCTCGACGGCGCCGTCCCGGTGACCATCCGCGAGATCGCCGAGACGGTGATCGAGCTCGTGGGCACGCCGGTGGCGATCGAGCGGGTCCCCGCCCGGCCCGGTGACTACGCGGGTCGCGTCATTTCGACCGAGCGGGCCGCCGAGGTGCTGGGCTGGCACGCCACGACACCGTTCCGCGAGGGCGTGCGGCAGTACCTGGACTGGTACACCGACCAGCGCAACGCCGAGGCCGAACAGGCGTCGTGACGCCGTTGGCCACTCCCGGAGCCGGGCGTCGGGCCCTCCTGCTGTCCGGCTCGATCGGGATGGGCCACGACGTCATGGCGAAGGCCTGCGCGACCTCACTGCGTGCCCGCGGCTGGCAGTGCGAGACGCTGGACGCGATGCAGCTGCTCGGTGAGCGTGGGGGACGGATGGGAGAGCGCGTGTTCCGCGCGCTCCTGCACTTCCCCGCGGCCTACGACGGTTTCCACTTCGCGGCGCTGCGGATGGGCAACCGGCTCGCCGAAGTCGTCGAAGCCGCCGCCCGGCGCGAAGTTGTCCCGCGGCTGCGGGCACTGCTGCGGGCCGACCCGCCCGATCTGGTCGTCTCGGTATTCCCGACTGCCGCGGCGGCGATGGACGTGCTCAAGCCCGAGTTCCCGGGCCTGGTCACGATGGTGTTCTGCACCGACGTGGCGGTGCACCGGCTTTGGGTGCACCCCTCCACCGACGTTTATCTGGTCACCTCCGATGCCGCCGCCTGCTACGTGCGCCGCTTTCACCCGGAGGCCGAGGTGGCTGTGGTGCCTGCTCCCGTGCGGGCCGCCTTCTACGACCCGCCGACACAGGAAGACGCCCGGCGCGCGTTCGGCGTCCCGCTCGACGGGCCGGCGGTCCTGCTGATGGCCGGCGCCTGGGGGCTCGGGCCGCTCGCCGAGGCGGCCGACGCGCTGGCTGCGGCCGGGGTCAGCGTGCTCGCGGTCGCCGGCCGCAACGAGAAGCTGGCGGCCCGCCTGCGCGAGGTCGCGGCGCGCCGTCCTCATGTCGTCCCGTTCGGGTACACCGACCAGGTGGCGGCGTTGATGGCGGCCAGCGACCTGGTCGTCACCACCTCCGGGGACACGTGCAGCGAGGCCCGGGGCATCGGCCGGGACATGCTACTGCTCGACGTCGTGCCCGGCCACGGCCGGGACAACCTCCAGCACGAACTGGAGCGGGGACACACCGGTGTCGCCTCGGCCGACCCCGGCCTGCTCGTGCGGGCCGTCCTGGCCGGGCTCGAGCGCGTGCAGCGCCCGCTGCCCCGGGTGGTCGGCACTCCGCAGGCGTGGGAGCGCGCGTTCGATGCGGCGCTGGGCACCGCCGGGCTGGGCGCCGCGCCCGGCAGTGACGGGGCGCCGGCGAACGGGCGGCTCGGGACGCTGACGGGGCGATGAGCACGGCCCTTGCCGTCGGGCTGCCCGCGACCCTGGCGGCCGGGCTCTGCTACGGGTGCGCACCCGTCTTCCAGGCGATCGCGGCCCGCAAGCAGCCCCCGGGCAAGGGGCTGGGCCTGGGGCTGATGCTCCACCTTGCCCGCCAGCCCTTGTGGCTGCTCGGCCTGCTCGCCGAGATGGCGGGCTTCGCGCTGGAAGTGCTTGCCCTCACCCAGATGCCGGTCGTCTTCGTGGCGCCCCTGTCGGTCACCGACCTCGTCGTGGTCGTCGTCCTCGCATCCCGCATCCTGCACGAGCGGATCACCTGGTCGGGGATCTGGGGGATCGTCGCGATGGCTGTGGGTGCGGCCCTGCTGGCGCTGGCCTTCGCCGAAGACGCGACCGTCGGCCCCCCGCAGGGGACAAACGGGATGCTGGTGATCGGCCTGGTGGGCCTGGCCGGGGCCGTGGGCTCGGTCGGCCTCGCGTCGGTGGTCGCCCGGTCGGCTCCCCGCCAGCGGGCCCTGTGGCTGGGGCTGGGTGCCGGGATCTGCTACTCGGCCAGCTCCCTGGCCACGCGGGAGATCGGCCTGCTGCTTCGCGACGGGGCGGTGACCGACGTCCTGACCTCGCCCGCTCCCTACGAGCTGGTGTTCTTCTCCATCATCGCGATCTCTCTTCTGCAACGCGCGCTGCAGACCGGCTCGGCGGTCGTCGCCTACCCGGTGATGAGCGTCACGGCGAACTTCGTCCCGGTGGTCGTCGGGCTGACCGTGCTGGGCGAGAGCCTGCCCGGCGACTGGCGGGACGCGCTGTTCTGGGTCGCGCTGGCGCTCCTCGGCGCGGGGATCGGCCTGCTCGGCAGCCAGCGCAGCGTGGTCATCGTCGAGGAGGGCCCCGAGGAGAAATCCGCCGAGTCGGCGACATCTCCGCTGGAGGGGGCCGGTCACCCGGCCGGCTGACCCGACGATTTGCTCCCAGCGAACCGGATCAGGCCGGGTTCTGCGCCTCGACAACCGTCGGACCGGCATCCGCCGGGGCAGGCGGAGGGACGGTGGCAGCAGCCGGGTCGGTGGCGGTGCCGTCGTGGGCAGCAGCCGGGTCGGTGGCCGTGCCGTCGTGGGTCTTTGCCCCGGCGCCGGAACTGTCGGCACTGGCGGATTCGCTTCCGCGCGCGAGTAGGACGATGCCCACGCCCACCGCGATTGCGGCCGCCACCTCACCGACGACGTTGAGCGGCTGGGTGGACATCGCCTCTCCCAGGATCGCCAGCCCGAGGAACGCGGCCACAGTCGGCTCAAGAATGGTGAACACGGCAAGTGGCGCGGGCAGCTCCCCTGACTGGAAGGCGTTTTGCAGCAGCAGATAGCTGGCGAGACCGGCGACCACCAGCGCATACAGCGGCCAGGTCGTGACCAGCTCGCCCGGAGTGTCGACATGGGTGGCGACGATGCGCAGCAGCGGGCCGCACACGCCGAACAGCGTGCCGGCGCCGACCGCGAGGATCATTGCCCGGCCCGGCCCCGGCTTGCGGCGGCGGGAATCGAGGACGACGAATACCGTCACCACGAGGGCGCCCACGAGCATGGGTAGGGCCCTGGCGAACGACACGTCCTCGTTCGGCGCCTCACGCGGGTGGGAAACGGCGAGGAAGGTGAACAAGCCGACCGTGCACAGCACCGCCCCGATCATCTCCGCGCGGGTCGGCTTGCGCTTGTCGACGATCGCGTTGAGGGGGACGGCGATGAGCAGGGCCGCCGTGAGGAGCGGCTGGACGACGATGACCGGGGCGAAGCCCATCGCGACCGCTTGCAGCCCCAGGCCGCCGATGTCACCCCCCGTTCCCGCCAGCCACAGCTTGTCCTTCGCCAGTTGCACCATGAGAGCGGGGTCCAGCGCGTCATGGGTCGGCGTGCGCGCCGCCGCCCGGTGCTGCGCCACGGAGGCGACCGCAAAAGCTGCGGCAGCAAGTAGCGCCAGGAGGATGCCGATGCCCATGTCTTCTTCTTCCCTGGGACTTGCCTAGATCGTCAGATCGCCCCCCTATCGGCCGTACGCCGAGATTCTGCCGCCGCCGGGTGTAGAGGGTGGGCCGAGGGTTCGGTCAGCCATGGCCCACGCCGTCGCCAGCGAGGCCGTGGTCGGCCAGCCGCCCGACCTGCAGGCCGCGGTCGCGGCAGTTCGCGACGAGCTGCGGCAGTGCACCGAGAGCAGCCTGCCAGGACCCCGGCGCGGACGTGATGTCGCTGTCGTGCAACAGCAGTGTCGCCCCGGGCCCGATGGCCGGAGCGAGGGTGTCGAGGACGGAGGACGCGGTGGCGCGCGAGGTCCAGTCCTCCCCCCAACCCGTCCACAGGACGGTACGCATCCCGAGCCGCCCGGCCGCGAGAAGTGCCGAGCCCGACAGCACTCCGTACGCCGGGCGGAAGAGCAAGGGCAGGCTGCCCGTGACCTCCGCCAACTCGTTGCGGCCCCGGGCCAAGCTGATGTGCACGCTGCGCGGCCCGCGGGTCAGAAGGTTGCGATGGTCCCAGCCGTGCAGGGCCACCTCGTGGCCCTCGGCGGCCACCCGGCGGGTCAGCGCCGGCTCGCGGACGGCGCACTCGGCCAGCATGAAGAAGGTTGCGCGCACGTCGAGCCGGTCGAGCATGTCCAGGAAGCGGGGCGTCGACTCGGGATCCGGTCCGTCATCGAACGTGAGCGCGACGTGGTCGGGGCGCCCCCGGCCGGACAAAACCGGGAACAGGCGGTTGCGCATCGGCCCCCAGGTCGTCACTGCGGGCAGAGCCTGCGCGAGCAGGCCCGCGCCCACGAGCCCCATCATGACCCGGCCCGTTGTTGGCACGTTGACTCCTGGATCGCGAGGCCGTCAGAGCACTGCGAAGCGTCTCACGTCCAGGAGGCGGGGGTTGGGTGTCTGGGTGGCTTTCGGCCGCTCGTTTTCAGCTGGCCAGACGGGCCGTGACGAGCCATCCGGACGACCCGAAGAACACGCCGTCCGCCGTTTCGTGAACCACCCAGTTCGTGGGCCACCAGTTCGGCCACCAATTCGTGGGCCACCAGTTCGTGGGCCACCAGCCTGGTGCGCAGCTCCTCCCATGCCCTGGCTGCGGCGGCGGGCTCGACGCCATCGAGCAGCGACCCGGATGTAGTCGGGGTTGGCTCGTGCCCGGCCTCCCCGGCCCGCCCTAAACCCACAAGATCAACACATGCGACTGCCAACCGTCCCTTTTGTGCGGACATTTCCGGCGGACAAAAGGGACGTGTGTTGATCAGGCTCTTGCTGGGAGAGCGGAAACGGGCCGCCATCGGCCGTCTCGCCCGTATTGTCGTGCCCGGCTCGACGTCGGGACGAGATGAGGCGCCGCGGGCCCCGGTGTGGCGCGGCCCGGGCAGCTGAGCCGCCGATGGCCCGGCGGGGGGAGGAGCCGATGACCGCCGAAC
>JADGOW010000031.1 GCA_017882765.1 Frankiaceae bacterium | reverse complement strand
GGGGCGGCGTGGGCCGGCGCGGCGGGCGCGTGACCCCGGTCAGGCAGGCTCGTCCCCACTCAGGGAGACCAGCAGGCGCCGGAACGAATCGACGCGCTGGCGAGCGGGCCACGGCGGGTCGGCGGTCGGTCCCGGCTGGTCGGTGAGCCCCGACCCCGACCCGGAACCGCCCGACCCTGACCCCGAACCGCCCGACCCCGACCCCGACCCGCCCTGCGCCCCATCCAGCCCGCACTCCGGGGCGCCTTCCGTGTGCGGGCAGCCCCGCGGGCACGCCGCGGTGGCCGCCGCCAGATCGGGGAAGGCGGCAAGGACACGCGCGACCGACACATGTCCCAGGCCGAGCGTCCGCACGCCGGGGGTGTCGATCACCCACCCGTCGCCCCCTAGCGGCAATGCGATCGCGGCCGAGGTCGTGTGCCGCCCCCGGCCGGTTGTCTCGTTGACCTCGGCAGTGAGCCGGTCCGCACCCGGCACCAACGCGTTCACCAGCGTGGACTTCCCCACGCCCGAGTGCCCGAAGAAGCAGCTCATCCGCCCGGCGACCTGTCGCCGCAGCGCTTCGGCACCCGCGCCGCCGTCCTCCCGACCGGAGACGACCACCCGCAACCCCAGCGGCGAGTACAGCTCGGTGAGCGCCTCCGGACCTGCCAGGTCGCTCTTCGTCAGGCATAGCAGCGGATCGAGCCCGCCGTCGAAGGCCACGACCAGGCAACGGTCGATGAGCCTGGGCCGGGGTTCCGGGTTGGCCAGCGCCGTGACGATGACGAGCTGGTCGGCATTGGCGACGACGGGACGCTCCAACGGGTCCTGGTCGTCCGGCGACCGGCGCAGGACGCTCCGGCGTGGGACGATGCCCACGATGCGGGCCAGCGTGTCCACCTGTCCGGAGGTGTCCCCGACGATCAGGACGCGGTCGCCCACGACGACGGGCGTGCGCCGCATGTTCCCGCCGCGGACGGCCAGCAGGCCGCCCGCCGGTACATGACACAGGTACCGTCCCCGGTTCACGGCCACGACCAGTGCCTCCACCGCATCCGTGTAGGCCGGGCGCTCCCGGGTGCGCGGGCGGGACCCGCGGCCGGGACGCACCCGAACGTCGTCCTCGTCGAGCTCTCGCGGGCTCACTGGCCGCCGGCCAGCATCTGCATCCAGCGGCGCGGAAATTCGGGGACCGTCTTGCCGGTCGTCGCGATGTCGCGGATCAGCACGCCCGGCACGACTAGCCCGACGATCGCGTAGGCCATCGCGAGGCGGTGGTCGGCGCGCGGGTCGAGCGTTCCGCCGTGCAGCGGCGTCGGGTCGATGACCAGGCCGTCAGCGGTCACAGTGATGCGGGCGCCGAGCCGGCCGAGCTCCTCGGCAAGGGCGGCGAGCCGGTCGGTTTCCTGCAGACGTAGGTGCGCGATGCCCCGCAGCCGGCTGGGCCCCTCAGCGAGGGTTGCCAGTGCGGTGATGGTGGGCACGGCCTCGCCGTAGTCGTGCAGGTCGACGTCGATGCCTGACAGCGTCCCGGGCCCGAGTATCGCCAGCCCGGCGGGTGTCCGCCTGCAAACGCAGCCCATCGCAGCCAGCAACGAAGGAAGCAGGGCCCCGGGTTGCTCGGTCACGCTCGGCCAGTCGCGCAGCACGACCCGTCCCGCGGTCGCGGCGGCGGCCGCGAGGAAGGCAGATGCCGTGGACAGGTCCGGTTCGATGTCCCGGTCGACGGGCTGGAGGGGCCCGGGGGCCACGGTCCAGACCCCCTCCGTGCGATCGTCCACCACCGCGCCGGCGCGCCGCAGCGCAGCGATGGTCATCGAAAGGTGCGGACGGGACGGGATGGGCGGCCCTTCGTGGAAGACGTGCACACCCTGGTCGTAGCGCGGGGCCGCCAGCAGAAGCCCCGAGACGAGCTGGCTGGACGAACTGGCGTCGAGGCGGACGGCGCCGCCGCGCACCGCCCCCCGGCCGTGCACCACCAGCGGAATCGACGTGCCCGAAAGGGTGACGCCCAGCGTCTGGAGCGCCTCGACAAGCGGGCCCAGCGGTCGTTCCCGCATCCGCGGATCCCCGTCGAAGACGACATCCCCCGTGGCCAGCGCGGCGACCGGCGGCAGGAAGCGGGCCACGGTGCCCGCGTTCCCGCAGTCGACCCGGGCCTCGCGTCCGAGGGGAGCGGCGCCGCCGTGCCCGGTCACCTGCCAGTCCGGGCCGTCCTGGCCCGGCACGTCGTCGACCGTCACGCCGAGGGCGCGCAGGCCCCCGGCCATGAGAAGGGTGTCGCGGGCGCGGAGCGGGCGACGCAGACGGCTGGGGCCCTCGGCCAGAGCGGCCAGGACCAGGCTGCGGTTCGTGTCGGACTTGGAGCCGGGGACCGACACCACGGCGTCGACTGGGGACGCGGCGGTCGGGGCGGGCCAGAACTCGACCTCGTCCACCCGGGGCGCCCTCCCTGAAGCTTGGCGAATCCGTACGCGCTTCGCACTCGACTGTACGGGGGGCCCAGGCTGGCTCGTGCCCGGGAGAGGCCCGTCCCGTCATTGCCATCTACCATGCCTGGGGCGTCGACGACCGAGGGCGGGAGAGAGCGTGGATCCTCAGGTGGCACGGAAACGTCTGGAGCGGATGCTGGCCGACCTCGATGAGGCGCAGCGGACGCTGATCGCCGAGGCGGGCGACTCGTCGATGCACGTTGCGCGGCTGTCCCAGCATCCAGCTGACTACGGCACCGATCTGTCCGACCAGGAGCGTGAGGACGCGATGCGGCGCGCGGCGCAGGCCGAGCGCCACGAGGTGCTCACCGCCCTGGGACGGATCGACGAGGGCAGCTACGGCAGGTGCGTCGTGTGCGGCGCGGAGATCCTGGACGAGCGGCTGGACGCCCGTCCCGACGCCATTCGTTGCCTGGAGCATCAGCGCGAATACGAGACGACCCGGGACTGAGTGCACCAGCGGGTGCCACCCCCGGCCGACCACGCCGCGCGGCAGGCTCGACCGCGGCCGACCCTGCGGTCGAGCGTTTCCTCATCGGGGGAAGCACCTGACCCGCCGGCGGGGCCTCACGCGGCGGTCACGTAGACGTTCACGGCCACCGGGATCGGAACGCGGACGTCCTCCCCGTCGACCCGCAGCTGCATCGCGTCGGCCTCCACGGCGGTGACGGTGAACTGGCAGCCGGGAAGCAGGCCGCCGCTTTCCAGGGCCCGCATCCGCTCGTACTGGGACTCCAACCGCTCGTCGATGCGGCGGACGACCGCCGCCTTGCCGGCGGTCACTGCTGCGAGGGGGACCAGCGGCCCGTCGTCGTGGAAGTTGGCCGAGCCGGGGATGGGGTTGCCGTGCGGGCACGTTCCGGGGTCGCCGAGCAGCCGGACGAGGTAGGTCTCCAGCCGGGGCGAGATCGCATGCTCGAGGCGACCCGCCTCCTCGTGCACTTCCGACCAGGGCACATGCAGGACATCGACCAGTAGTCGCTCGGCGAGCCGGTGGCGGCGCATGATCGAGGTGGCATAGCGCCGGCCCGTGTCGGTCAGGCGAAGGCAGCGGCGCTCGTCCAGGACGAGATAGCCCTCGCGCTCCAGCCGCTTGACGGTCTCGCTGACGGCCGGAGCGGACACGCCCAGCCGTTCGACGATCCTGGCCCGCATTGGCGGAATGCCGGATTCTTCGAGCTCGAGGATGGTCTCGAGGTATTCCTCCACTGCCGGGTGATACCCGCTGCTGGGCCCCATGCCAACAGAGCGTACGGCGAGGCGGCGGTGTGGGGCGGCTGCCGGACCACAGGGGGCCCGGGGGCCGTGGAATACATCGCCAAACTCCGCTGCCGAGCGCGGGAATCAGGCTCGCCGCCCCGCGTGTTGTCCCGGCAGAGGCCGTAGCCAGTGGCCCCCACAGTTGTTGTGACACGCCGAGCGGCTGTTGTGACACGCCGAGCGGCGCCCCGCAAGGCGGGATGGACACGTCTGGAGGAGCCTTGACCGGAGGGCATTCCTGCCGGGGCCCGCGATCAGCTCCCTGTCACTCGCGCAGGGGTCCGGTGAGCCCGTCCTCCAGCCCAGGGGGAACTTCCGGCCGCCACGGACGCAGGCCCCCCGCTCGCCCGGCGAGCCGCCTGCGGTTGGCTGGCGTATTGTCAGCGCTCGCGCCGCCGTTCGTCCCGCCAGGTCTTGTCCGGCCCGTGCCGCCCGTGAAGGCGTTCGCGGCCGGCGGGTTGGCGGTTGTCCGGTGGTGGCAGGCTGCCAGTGGCTGGCGCGGGGGGGCATGGTTCCCGGTGCCAGGGCCCGCGGGCACCAGGCGAGGGCCGGAGACACTGGCGGGGTCGGCAGGGGAGGTGAGACCGGTCGAGGAGAGCCCAGAGCAGCGCGCCGCCCGTTTCGACCGCGACGCTCTGCCCTACCTCGACCAGCTCTACGCGGCGGCGCTGCGGATGACCCGAAACCCGGCTGACGCCGAAGATCTGGTTCAGGAAACCTTCGTTAAGGCCTTTGCCGCCTTCCATCAGTTTGAGGAGGGCACGAACCTTAAGGCCTGGCTGTACCGAATCCTGACCAATGCGTTCATCAACACCTACCGGCGGCGACAGCGTCAGCCCGCGCAGAGCCCGACAGAACAGGTCGAGGACTGGCAGCTGGCGGCCGCCGAGTCGCACACGTCCACCGGGCTCAAAAGCGCCGAAATGGAAGCGCTCGAGCACCTCCCGGACAGCGACATCAAGGATGCCCTGCAGGATCTCCCGGAGGAGTTCCGCATGGCCGTGTACCTCGCCGACGTCGAGGGCTTCTCCTACAAGGAGATTGCGGACATCATGGGCACCCCCATCGGGACGGTCATGTCCCGGTTGCATCGCGGCCGGCGCGGTTTGCGCCGGGCCCTGGAGAGGTACGCGCTTGATCGCGGCTTCATCCGCCCTGAGGACATCGAAAGCGGCGCCGCGACGGGATCCGGTGCCGGTGCGGTGGGTGCCGCCGCCGGCGCTCCCGGGGACCCGGGGGAATCTCCCGGAGGACACTCGGCCGGCCGGTCCGCCCCGAGCGGCGAGGGGAGATCCGGCCGATGAGCTGCGGGACGCCTCATGCCACCGACTGCCGCGAGGTGCTTCACGCCGTCTATCTCTACCTTGACGGGGAGATAGACATCGAGCAGCGCCGACTCATCCGCGAGCATCTCGACGAGTGCGCTCCATGCCTGCGCCAGTTCGGGGTCGAGCAGGAGGTCAAGGTGTTGGTGGCCCGCCATTGCGGCGGTGATCGCGCGCCGGACAGCCTGCGGATAAGCGTTCTGGAACGGTTACGGCTGGTGCAGATCGGCGTGGACGCTGTGGAGTACCGCGTCGAGTGACCGCTTGGGTCCCGTAACCGTCGGGCTCAGCCGAGGCCTGACTCTGCGGGCCGCACAGACCTGATATTCCCCATCACCTAACGTTGGCGCAATGCGCGTTCTAGTCACCGGTGCCGCCGGCTTTATCGGGTCCAACGTCTGTGACCGGCTGATCGCCGACGGTCACACGGTCTTCGGCGTCGATGATCTGTCTCGCGGCACCCTGTCCAACATCGAGGACGCTGCGCGCGGCGGCTCTTTCGACTTCGAGCGCTTCGACGTCACCGATCCCGGCTTCCCGGCCCTGGTCGCCCGCGTCGCCCCGGAATCGGTGTGCCACTTGGCGGCGCAGATCGACGTCCGGGTGAGCGTGGCCGACCCGCTTCTCGACGCAAGGCTCAATCTCCTGGGCACGATCAACGCGTTGGAGGCGGCCCGCCTGGCCGGCGTGGACAAGTTCGTCTTCACGTCGTCCGGCGGTTCGATCTACGGGACTCCCGCCGCCTTGCCCGTGGACGAATCCCAGCCGCTGTCCCCGGAGTCGCAGTATGCGGCGGGCAAGGCGGCCTGCGAGCTGTATCTGAACGTGTACCGAGCCGCGTATGGCCTTCGCTCCAGCTCGCTTGCCCTCGCCAACGTGTACGGCCCGCGCCAGGATCCGCACGGCGAAGCCGGGGTCGTGGCCATCTTCAGCACAGCGATGCTGCTCGGCCGGCCGACGAGGATCTACGGGGACGGTTCGCAGATACGCGATTACGTCTTTGTCGGCGACGTGGCCGACGCGTTCGCCAGCGTCTGCGTGCCCGGCACCGGCGACGGGAGGCGCTTCAACATCGGGACGGGATCGCAGACCTCGGTGTGCGACCTGCACTCACTGATCGCGGAGACGGTCGGGGTGCCCGACGAACCGCTGTTCGCCCCGCCTCGGCTGGGTGAGCTTCAGGCGATCGCGCTGGACTGGTCGCTGGCCGCGCGGGAACTCGGCTGGCGACCGAGGCGGGTCCTCAGGGCGGGCATCGTCGAAACCGTGGACTGGATCCGCTCCCGGCTGGCCACCTGAGGGCGCCCTGCCGCAGCGGACGGGGGCCCGGGCCGTCAGGTGTTCGGGCGCTTGCCGTGGTTCGCCTTGCGCTTGGCGCGGGCGCGCCGCTTCCGGGTCTTCTTCGCCACCGGTGCCTCCCTGCTTCAGGCTCGCAGTGCTCGGGTATTTCAGGCTCGCAGTGCTCGGGTACTTCAGGCTCGCAGTGCTCTCGGGTGTTTCCGGCTCGCAGTGCTCGGGTGGCTCTCATCGTAGGCGTGGCCGCGTCGCGGGGGGGTGGAAGCGTGGGCGGACGCTGTGGGGGCGGAAGCGGGGGCGGACGCTGTGGGGGCGCGGCAGCACACGGCCAGCAGGACGCCCGGTAACGCAGCCGCGGTCCGCACGACCCGCTCGGCGCCGACAACGGAGCGGTCGTCGACATGAGCCACGATGTCGTAGGCCCCGACCGTCCGCTCCACGGTGACCCCGGCCAGCTCGGTCAGAGCGTCCGCCACGCTGGGCGCGGCGCCGTCGTCCGTCTGGACCAGCACCCAGCCCCGGCTTGTCTCGTGAGGCACTCTCGTTCGCACGCGAACAGCGTCTCCCGCCGAGATTGCCGCGCAGTTACCGCCATTTTCCGGGCTTGTCACGAGTGCTCCAGCCGGCGAGAACCGGCGGAAACATAACGGTGACATTGCCGTCACGCGGCCCTCCTACGGTTGGCGATCGTGGGGGACCTGTTCGAGGGATACGAGCTGGCGCAGGCCTGGGACGAGGTCTTCGGCCGTGCCGGGGTTGCCCGGGGCATCTACCGGCAGGTCATCGACGACCTGCAGCCCATGACCTCGGAGGACCTGGCCGCCAGGCTCACTGCGCTCGAGCGCGCATTCCGGGATCAGGGCATCACCTTCAGCCTGCTGGGGGAGGAACGGACCTTCCCCCTTGACCTGATCCCCCGATTGATCGGCCCGGACGAGTGGGCGGTGATCGAAACAGGGGTCGCGCAGCGGGTTGCCGCCCTCGAGGCGTTTCTCCGCGACGTGTACGGCCCGGCGGAGGTGCTGCGTGACGGCGTCGTCCCGTACCGCGTGGTGCAGACCTCGGCGCACTTCTGCCGCGCCGCCTACGGGGTCGAGCCGCCCAACGGCGTGCGGGTCCACGTCAGTGGGACGGACCTGGTTCGCGACGAGCGGGGGCAGTTCCGGGTGCTGGAGGACAACATCCGGACCCCGTCGGGGGTCTCCTACGTGATGGAGAACCGACGGGCCATGACGCGGGTGTTTCCGGAGCTGTTCGTCCAGCATCGGGTGCGGCGGGTGGCTGACTACCCGTCGCGGCTGCTCACAGCCCTGCGGGCCGCCGCGCCGGCAGGCGCGGACGACCCGACCGTGGTCGTCCTCACCCCTGGCGTGCACAACTCGGCGTACTTCGAGCACTCGCTGCTCGCCCGGCAGATGGGGGTCGAGCTGGTCGAGGGGCGTGACCTGGTCACCTCCGGTGGAGAGGTGGCGATGCGCACCACCGAGGGACGCCAGCGGGTCGACGTGATCTACCGGCGCGTGGACGACGCCTTCCTCGACCCGCTGCACTTTCGGCCCGACTCGGTCGTGGGCTGCCCAGGGCTGCTCAACGCGGCCCGCGAGGGCACGGTCACGATCGCCAACGCGGTGGGCAACGGCGTCGCCGACGACAAGCTCCTCTACACCTACGTGCCGGATCTGGTCCGTTACTACCTGGGTGAGCAGCCCGTGCTCGACAACATCGAGACGTTCCGGCTGGAGGATGACGATCAGCGTGCCTACGCCCTGGAGCGGATGGACATCTTGGTCTTCAAGCCGGTGGACGCCTCCGGGGGCAAGGGGCTGGTGATCGGCCCGGCGGTAAACGCCAAGAGCTGGACACCCTCCGGGCGAAGATCACAGCCAGCCCGCGGGACTGGATCGCCCAGCGGGTCGTTGCGTTGTCGACCAGCCCCACCCTGGTGGGCGACCGGCTGGCGCCCCGGCACTCGACCTGCGGCCCTTCGCCGTCAACGATGGCAACCGTGTGCACGTGCTGCCCGGGGGCCTCACCCGGGTCGCCCTGCGCGCCGGCAGCCTCATCGTGAACAGCAGCCAGGGCGGGGGGAGCAAGGACACCTGGGTCCTCGCCCCCGACATCGAGCCGGCCGAGCCCGAGCCGGAGGCCGAGGTAGCCGAGCGCCCGGAGGGCGAGCCGGCCACCATGGGGCAGGCGTCCCGGCCGTTCCTCCCGCTGCCGGGCCGCTCGCCGGACCGGGGGCCCAAAGGCCAGACGCAGCAGCAGCAGCAGTCGCGGGGGCGGGGATGCTGAGCAGGATCGCCGAGTCGTTGTTCTGGATCGGCCGTTACGTCGAGCGGGCCGAAGGCACCGCTCGCCTGCTGGAAGTGCACGTGTCGACGATGCTACAAGATCCCGACGCCGATGAGGAGGCCGCCTGCCGATCCCTGCTCACCGTCATGGGCGTGAGCGTGGGGACAACCGACCGGCCCCGGGTGCGTGACACCGTCGAGCGGCTCGCGTTCGACCATTCGGGGTCGGCAAGCATCGTGGGTGCGTGGTTGGCCGCTCGGGAGAACGCGCGCGGCATCCGCGAGAGCATTTCCTCCGAGCTGTGGGAGTGCCTGAACGCCACCCACAACGCCTTGCCCTACGAGCAGGCCCGCGCCCAGATCCGCGGGCCGCACAGCTTCTGCGCGTACGTGCGGGAACGGGCGGCCATCGTGGACGGGCTCAGCTCGACCACGCTGCGGCGCGACGCCGGATGGCGCTTCCTCGCGCTGGGTCGCAGCCTGGAACGCGTCGACATGACGACGCGGATGCTTGCCCTGCACCCAGGCGACGGGGCCGGCGGCTGGGTGCGCCTGCTGCTGTCCTGCGGGGCCTACGAGGCGTTCCTGCGGACCTATCACGGCAATCTGGACGGTGGCAGGGTCACCGAGTTCCTCCTGCTCGACGGGCTCTACCCACGTTCGGTCTTCTTCGCGCTGACGACGGCGGAGCGATGCCTGAGCGCCCTCTACGGCGATCAGGAGCAGCTGCGCGGGGTGGTCGACGACGAGGCCCGGCGGCTGCTGGGCCGGGCCCGCAACCATCTGGAGTTCCTGAGCGTGGCGGAGCTGCTCGTCGACCTGCCGACCCAGCTGTTCGAACTGCAGCGAATGTGCTCGCAGGTCAGCGATGCGGTGACGGCGCGCTTCTTCTACCGGGACACCCCGGCCGCCTGGCTGGTGGAGGCATCGGCATGATCCCGGTGACGCCCGGGCAGGGCTGGCGCTTGAGCGTGCAGCACACGACCGGATATCGCTACGGCAAGGAGGTGGCGGCCTCCTACAACGAGGCGCGGCTGATTCCCCGGACGACCCCCCGTCAGTTGCCGCTCGGCACCCGCGTCACCACCTCGCCGGCCGGTCGCCCGATCCGCTACGTCGACTACTGGGGCAACCAGGTGGTCGCCTTCGATGTGCACATCCCGCATACGGAACTGACCGTGACCAGTTCGGCGGTCGTCGAGACCTCTCCGCCACCGCTGGCGCCGCCCGAACCTGCGTCCTGGGCGGTGCTTCGCGACCCCGGGGCGACCGATCTTTTTACCGAATACCTCATGCCCACGGCTCAGACCCCGACGCACCCCCCAGCCGGACGCCCCTGTCGGGCAGGTGGTCACGGGGGAGAGCCACGCATGGGTGGAGGCGTGGGTCGGCGATTGGGTGGGCTACGACCCGACGGCGGGGGACGTCCCCGGGGAGCGCCACGTCGTCGTGGGCTACGGACGCGACTACGCGGACGTCTCGCCGCTGCGCGGGATCTACAGCGGCGGCTCGGTCGCCTCCCTCGGCGTGACCGTGGAGGTAACCCGGCTGGCGTGAGCCGCCGCCCTGCGCACCACCTCCCTCCCGTCCGGGCGCCCTCCCCGTCAAGATCAACACACGGCACCGCCGCCCGTCCGGTTTGGCCGGACATATCCGGCGGACAAAACGGACGTATTTGATCATGACCAGACGCGTGGTGATCACGCCAGGGCGGAATATGCGGCACGGACGAGGTCTTGACAAGTATGAGCGGATGGCGCTCAATAACACTGAGGAACAGCGAGGCAGGCAATCTGCCTATCAGCGAAGGAGGCCAGTGATGGCTCTTGTCCGGTGGGATCCCTTCACCACTTTCGCCCGGCTCGACCGTGACTTTGACGAGCTGGTCCGGCGCACCTGGCCCACGGCTGGCCGCACGAAGTACGTGCCTGCGGTCGAGATGGTCACGGCGGGCAGCGATGTGATCATCAAGTTGGAGCTGCCGGGGATCGACGTCGACAAGGACGTGGCGGTCGAGGTCGACAACGGCCGGCTCGTTGTCAGCGGCGAGCGGCGCGACGAGCACGAGAACCGAACCGCCGGCGTGCTCGTACGCGAGCTTCGCTACGGGTCGTTCCGGCGGGAGTTCACGTTGCCGGAGGGCGTGACGGCTGACGCGATCGAGGCGTCCTACGACGCTGGCGTGCTCACGCTGCGCGTCAAGGACGTAGCGAAGCCGGCGGAGCCGGGGCGCAAGCGCATCCGGGTGACAGCCGGGCGGCCTGAGGCACCCACGATCGACGGTGGCGATCCCGAGCCGACTGTCTGACCCGTACGCGAGGGCCCGGCCGGCGGGCAGACCCCGGCTGGGCCCTCGGCATGTGTCGGCCTGACCGCTGGCCCCCCCGCAGACCGCCGGATCGCTTAGGGTGCGGTTTCGTGTTCGAGACCGTGCTCGTGGCCAACCGCGGGGAGATTGCCCGCCGCGTCCTGCGCACCGTGCGACGGCTCGGGATCAAGGGCGTCGCCGTGTACTCCGAGGCGGACGAGTCCGCCCTGCACGTCCGGGAGGCCGACGACGCCGTCCTGCTGGGCCCGGCGCCCCCGGCCCAGTCCTACCTCGATGTAGAGCGCGTGCTGGAAGCGGCCCTGCGCAGCGGCGCTGAGGCTGTCCATCCCGGCTACGGCTTCCTGTCGGAGTCGTCGCGGTTCGCCGCGGCGGTGATCGACGCGGGGCTGGCGTGGATCGGGCCGTCCCCGGATGCGATCGAGCGCATGGGGGACAAGGTCAACGCCAGGAACACGATGGCAGCCGCCGGCGTCCCCGTCGCCGCGGGCACGACGGAGCCCTTGCACGACGTGGAGGCGGCGGTCGCCGCTGCCCGTGAGATCGGTTTCCCGCTGATGGTCAAGGCCGTTGCCGGCGGGGGCGGAATCGGCATGGCGGTCGCCGACGACGAGGCGGGCTTGCGCGCCGCTTTCGAGACGGCCCGCACCCGGGCCCAGCGTTTCTTCGGGTCACCGTCAATCCTGATCGAGCGCTACATACCGCACGCGCGCCACGTCGAGGTGCAGGTCCTGGGCCTGGCCGACGGTCGCGTCGTCGCCTTGGGCGAGCGTGACTGCTCCGTGCAGCGCCGCCACCAGAAGGTCGCCGAGGAGACGCCCTCGCCCGGGGTCACCGACGTGCTGCGGGGGCAGATGCTCGCGGCCGCAGTGCGGGCCGGGGAAGCGGTCGGCTACCGCAACGCGGGCACTGTCGAGTGCCTCGTCAACCCGGCGCGCCAGGAGTTCGTGTTCCTGGAAATGAACACCCGGCTGCAGGTCGAGCATCCGGTCACCGAGCTCGTCACCGGGCTTGATCTCGTGGAGGAGCAGCTGCGCATCGCTGCCGGCATGGCTCCCACGTTCGGCGAAAGGCCGCCGACGCCGCGCGGCGCGGCTATCGAGCTGCGGGTCTACGCCGAGGACCCGAAGCGATTCCTCCCCGGCCCGGGGACGATCACCAGCTGGGTCGAGCCGGTGGGGGAGGGCATCCGCGTGGACGCCGGCTACACCAAAGGCGACACGGTGACGCTCTACTACGATCCGCTGCTGGCGAAGCTGTGTGTCTGGGGGGCGACCCGGGCCGAGGCCATCACCCGCCTGGAGGAGGCGTTGGCGGGCTTCACCGTCGAGGGTCCGAAGGTCAACCTCGCGTTCTTCACGGCGCTGCTGGCTGACGAGCGGTTCCGCTCCGGCGACTACGACACGGGGATCATCGGCCACATCATGGGAGAGAGACATAAGTGAGCGACCTGCGTGTCGAGGCCGATGGCCCCGTTCTGCGGTTGACCATCGACCGGGAGCAGCGCCGCAATGCCCTCAACGACCCCGTGTTGCGCGGCATGATCGCCGCCGTCCGCGAACCCGGGGACGCACGGGTGATCCTCGTCACCGGCGCCGGGGACAAAGTCTTCTGCGCGGGCGCGGATCTGTCGCTGATGTCGGAGGAGGCCACCGGCCTGGAGCGCCACGAGGCGCGCGGCGGGCTCCGCGAGCTAATGATCGCCATGCGCCGGTGCCCGCTGCCGGTCGTGGCCCGCGTCCAGGGGCTGTGCCTGGCCGGAGGGGTGGGCCTCGCGCTGGGATGCGACCTGGTTGTGGCATCGGAGGCAGCGGAGTTCGGCCTCCCGGAGGTCAACCTCGGGCTGTGGCCGTTCATGGTCAGCGTCCTGCTCGCCAGGCACTGCTCGCCCAAGCTCGCGCTGGACCTCATGCTGTCCGGGCGGCGGCTGCCTGCGCGCGAGGCGGCTGCGGCGGGTCTCGTCTCCCGGCTCGTCCCCGCCGAGAACCTCGACTCCGTCGTCGAGACGCTTGCCGGCGAGCTGGCCGCCAAACCCCCGGTTGCGGTCCGGCTCGGCAAGGCTGCCTTCGCCGCCGTCGAGGAGACGTCCTATGAAGCGGCGCTGGAGGCCATGCAGGGCCAGCTGTCACTCATCACCCAGACAGGTGACGCGGCCGAGGGGGTCGCGGCGTTCTTTCAGAAGAGACCACCGCAATGGAGCGGGCGATAAGGAAGGTAGGGCCGATGGCCGAGGAAGTCCGCGCTGAGATGGTGGCCAACGTCTGGAAGGTGGTAGTCGGCGAGGGTGACAGCGTCGAAGCAGGTGACACGCTGGTCATCCTCGAATCGATGAAGATGGAGATCCCCGTGGTCACCGAGGATGGTGGGACCGTGTCCAGCTTGGTGGTCAACGAGGGAGACATTGTCCAGGAGGGCGACCTGATCGCTCTCGTCGAATAGCGACCCGTTCCGCCGGGCGCGTCAAGCCTGTGCGCCGGACGGCCGATGGGAGCAGTGTGAGCACGATAGAGCCGTTCCTGCTCGCCCTGATCGAGTCTGGCGGGTCGGACCTGCACTGCAAGGTCGGTTCCCCCCCACGGATTCGCATCGACGGCCGTCTGCGCAAGCTCAACACGCGCGACCTTGCCGCGGCCGACACCGAGCAGATGGTGCGCGAGGTGCTCCGCCCTGACCTCGTCGAGGAGTTCTACCGGACCAACGAGGCCGACTTCGCCTATTCCTTGGGCGGCGTCGGACGGTTCCGGGTCAACGCCTTCCGCGCCCGGGGCGCCGCGGGCCTCGTGTTCCGCCGGGTCAGCATCGGCGCGATCCCCCTCGACGAGCTAGGCCTGCCGCCCGTGCTCGCCCAGCTCGCGCTGGAGCCACGCGGTCTGGTCCTGGTGACCGGGCCCACCGGGTCGGGCAAGACGACCACGCTCGCCGGCATGGTCGACACGATCAACCTGCACCGTGAGGTGCATATCGTGACCATCGAAGATCCTATCGAAGTGCTGCACTTCGACAAGGCGGCGATGGTCAACCAGCGCGAGGTGCGGGTCGACACCGAAGACTTCGCCACCGCCCTGCGGGCCGCGATGCGCCAGGACCCCGACGTCATCCTCGTCGGTGAGATGCGTGACCAGGAGACCGTCAAAGCGGCTCTGGCTGCGGCCGAGACGGGCCACTTCGTGATGTCCACGCTGCACACCACGGACGCCACCGAGACGATCAACCGAGTGATCGACTTCTTCCCGCCGCACGAGCAGAAGCAGGTGCGGTTGTCGCTGGCCGGGGCCCTGCGCGGGATCCTGTGCCAGCGACTCGTCCCCCGCGCCGATGAGGAGGGCCGGTGCGTCGCGATGGAGATCGCGATCAATACCGGCCGTATCGCAGAGGCGATCACCGACCCGGAGAAGACCTCGATGATCCAGCAGCTGATCACCGAGGGGACCTTCTACGGGATGCAGACGTTCGACCAGCACCTCGTCGGCCTGTTGCGGGACGGCGTGATCAGCCTGGAGGCCGCGATGTCGGCGTCGACGTCGCCGCATGACTTCACCGTCGAGCTGCGGCGGCTGGGCCTGGTCGCGTAGCCGCCCGCCGGGCCCCCGCGCGCCCCGAGCGGAAGTGCGCGGAGCGCTCGGGGGGGCGGGCAGCGTGGGCAGGAATGTCCCTTCGGCCCGGTTTGAGTTCGGCAGCAAGGTGTGATTTGGCGCCGAAGATCCGAGGCAGATGCGCCCCGGCGGCTCTTGGCTGGGCTTGGGCAGGGTGCTGGGGTGCGTCGGCGTCGCCTGGCAGTGGGGCGACGGGTCGGCGAGGTAGGGGCAGCGCAGCCACGTGAGCGTCGTCAGGGTGTTGGGACAGCTCCAGCGCCGGAGCAGCGCGGCCCAGCCTCGGCTGGGTGAGCTTGACGCCGACCAGGCCCGGCAGCGGCCCCATCGTGTCCAGCACCGACAGGCCGTGCATGCTCTGGCCGACCCGTCCAAGTTCGGCGCGCAGTCGACGTGATCGCGCGCGAGCAGCGGGGTGAAACTGTGCCCGCGTAGCGTCCCGTTGGCGCCCGAACTGGCACCGGTAACGCTGCCGGGGCTCCTGGTCGATGTCGGCGACACGGCCGCCGCCCTGGGCAGCGGGGACGCAAACACGCTCGGTACGCCGCGCGTTCTGGCGCTGTGGCCGCGACCGTGGCGGCCCGGGTCGGCCATCTCGACCCCGACGTCCCACCATGGGCACCCGGGCCGAGGTCGACCACTGGCGGCCTTCCCGCCCTGGCGCTCACGTGCAGGCGCGGCCGCGTTGCGGTCGGGGCGACGGTTCGTCTTCGATGTCGCCGTCAACGAGCCGGACGGACGCGTGGCAAGCGCCGTCATCGTGCGTGCCGTCTTGCGCCGGGCCACGTTCGGGGGCTGATTTCACCCGCCCACTGATGCCGACCGGTGGGCCCTGCCGATAGGCAAGGGAGGAAGGGGCGACGACGTGAATGCAGGGGCGTGGCGACCGGCCATGGGGTGGCCCGGGTACGCCCGCCACCTGTGGCGGCGGAACGCCCTGACGATCAGCTATCTGGCCATCTTGCTGATCGTCGCGGTAGTGCTCCAGGCCGTCGGGGCCCAGGAGCGCGCCGACATCGTCACCATGTCCAGCACGAACCTGACGAACCTGCAGCGGCGCCCGATCTTCGTTCTGATCGTCTCGGCATTCCTCGTGCCGTCGGTATTCGGCCTGTACATCCTCGTGCCGCTGGCCTGCTGCCTGGGGTGGTGCGAGCGCTGGCTCGGGCGAGCCAGCACGATGGTCATCTTTCTAATGGGACACGTCGGGGCGACGCTCATGGTTGCGGCGATCCAGGCGTCGCACCTCTATCACGACCGGGTGGACGCTTCCATCCGCGAGGCGCCCGACGTCGGGGTCAGCTACGGGATGTTAGCCACGTTCGGCTTGCTCGTCGCGCGGGTGCCGGCCCGGCGCCGCCCCTACTACGTCGCCGGTGGCTTCCTCCTGGTTGTGGCGCTCGGCTGGCACGCCGACTTCACCGCCCTGGGCCACGTCACCGCGCTCCTGCTCGGCATGCTGGTCGCCGTGATCGCCCTTGCCGCGCGGCGGGCGCCGGTCGAGCGGGGGATCCTGACTTCGTCAGGATCCCCCGCTCCCGACAAGATCGAGATTCCGAGCCAGTCAGGCGCGGTCAAGGGGCGCGAGGAGCTGGGAAGCCGGTCGCCGTAGACCATTCGGAGCTACTTGGCCGGATCTGCATGCAAGCCTTTTCGATCAAGGCCAGAATGTGCCGGAAATAGTGGTGCAATAGCTGATTTGTCAAGCATCCGATCTTGCTTTCGGCGAGGGCATGCATGCAGTTCCGGCCAGTCACCTCGCGCGGACCCTTCCCCATCGCGATCGAAAATGGGCCGGAGGCGCTCAGCCGATCCGATATGCCGGATTCGTACGCTCTCGTTCCCCGGTGTCAGGCCAGCACGAACGACCGGGGACATGCGACCGACGGGTCGAGCGCAACATTCACGCGTAACCGAGGCCCGTGCCGAGGCAGCCGAACGGCCCGGGGTCGAGCCAGCATCCGCCGGCCAGGTCGACGTGGGACGCCAGGCTGGACGACCCGGGCGGGCGCCGCCCGTGCTTGCCCCCGAAGGCACCGAACGACGCCGGAAATCGAGCGGGGCGGCCGGCGACCGACGAGATCGGCTTCGCCGAGAGCGGTGGAGCGCACCCGAGACACCGACAGCGGGTCGCCGCGGCGTCCGTCCCGGTCGTCGGCTCGCTCGACGCGACCTGCGCTGCCGATGCTGCCCCGACCGCGGCCTGTCCGAAGACAGCGTCGAGCGCCAGGTCGAGGAACGACCGGCCGGCGCGGAGCGCCGTCGTGGCCAGGCGCACCGCCGCCCGACCTGCGGGTCGATCTCCCCGACGTCGATCACGGTGCCCGCGTACTTGGTGACCGGGGCGAGGATCGGCGGGTGGTCGAAGCTCCTGCAGGCTGCCCGAGCCCCCAGCGAAACTGCGGTGCCCGGCCGCCGAGGACGACGACGGGCGAGCCGTTGAAGTGCGCGGTTGCGACGCCTGACACGCCATTGGTGCCCCTGGGGCCGGCGGTGAGAACGGGCCGCCGGCCCGGGCCTACCCTTGGCTCCCGTCTCGGACGATAGCTGGCGCTACAAAGCTGCCCATGTCGTTCGGGCAAACCGGAAGGTTCTCATTGGCGAGCAGCCCGCTCGCGGCCAAGAATGCACGCCGGATCGGATACCGGCACTTGCGTTGACCCGAAGCTGCTGTTTCAGGGATGCTTCGGGGGCCGGTTTTCGGCGACTGTTTGCTGTTTGCCGGGTTGCGTCGGTGCCGGAGGTGGCGACTGGGAATGGGTTACCACTGGTCCGCCTACGCCTGGGTGCTGTGCGTTGCCGCGGCGGCTGATGCCGTGGCCATCGCCCGGGTCTGGCGCCGCCGGGGGGCCACGGGTGCGACCAGCCTGTGTGTGGTTCTGGCCGGCGCCGGCGTGTGGTGCCTGGCGTACGCGCTGGAGCTGTCCGCTCCCACCCTCGCCGGGCGGCAGCTTTGGGGCGCCTTGAAGTATCTCGGGACGACAGCACTGCCCCCGGCCTGGTTCGTCTTCGCTCTTCAGTACACCGGCCGGGGCCGTACGGGGCCACGCCTCTACGCGGCCCTGTGCGTGGAGCCACTGATCGTGCTGGGGTTGCTGGCGGCGCCGCAGACGCGTGCGCTGGTCCGGTCCTACCCGCCGGGCCCGCTCCCCGCGGTGCCCGGGCCGCGCCTCGGTGGCGCGTACTGGGTGCACTTGGTGTACACGAACCTGCTGGTGCTGGCGGCCAGCGCGTTGTTGCTGACCATGCTGGTCCGCTCGTCCCGGCCGTTCTGGCGGCAGAGTGTGACCCTGCTCGTCGCCATCTTCCTTCCCTTTCTCAGCAACGTGATGTCGAGCCTGAAGGCGCCGCCCTTCGGGAATGCCGATCCCACGCCACTGGCCGTGTCGGTTGCCGCGGTGGTGGTGGTCCATGGCGTCCTGCGCTTCGGCCTGCTCGACCTGGTTCCCGTGGCCCATACCCTCGTGCTCAAGACATTGCAGGACGCGGTGCTGGTCGTGGACGCACAGGGCCGCGTCGTGGAACTCAACCCGGCCGCGCAGAAGTTGATCGGCCGCCCGGCCCGCGAGGCGGTGGGACGACCGGTAGCCACCCTCCTGGACGACCCGGCCGCCGCCTCGGCCCTGGCGGACCCGGGCGTCTACGATGTCGTGTCGCAGCTCAGCGGCCAGGAGCGGCACTTGGAGCTGACTGTCACGCCGCTCGCCGATGTCCGCGGTACCGCTGCCGGGCGGCTTCTGCTGTTCCGGGATGTAAGCGACCGGGCCCGGCTGGAGCAGGATCTGCGCCGCCTCGCCTACTACGACACGCTGACCGGGTTGCCGAATCGTGCATTGTTCACCGACCGGCTGGAACGCGCATTATCGCGGGCGCGCCGCCACGGAGAGCGGTTGGCCGTTTTCTTCATCGACCTGGATCGCTTCAAGGTAATCAACGACAGCCTCGGGCATGAACTCGGGGACAAGGTGCTTACCTCGGTCGCGGCACGAATGCAGGCTTGCTTGCGCGCCGAGGACACGCTGGCCAGGCTGGGCGGCGACGAATTCGCTGTTATGTTGGCCGAGATCAGCGACGATGACAGCGCGACAATGGTGGCCGACCGGCTGCTGGCCTCCCTCACAACGCCGCATCCCGTCGATGGTCACGATTTGACGGTCGGAGCGAGCCTCGGCGTGGCCTTGTTTCCCCGGGACGGCCCGGACGTGGATCGGCTGTTGCGCAGTGCCGACACCGCGATGTATCGCGCGAAAGCCCGCGGGCGGGGAAGGGCCGAAGTATTCGTCCCCACGCTTGCCGAGCAGGCCACCAGGCGGCAGCGGCTCGAGGCGGAGCTGCGCAGGGGACTGCGTGCCGGCGAGCTCGAGTTGGTCTACCAGCCGTACCGGGACCTCCCGAGTGGGGCGGTGGTCGGCGTGGAAGCGCTCGTGCGCTGGCGCCATCCCAGGCTCGGAATGCTCGATCCGGCTGCCTTCGTGCCCCTCGCCGAGGACTGTGGCCTGGTCGAAGCGCTCGACCGCTGGGTGCTCCGGGAGGCCTGCGAACAGGCTCGGCGGTGGTCGGGTCCGGTGACCATTTCGGTCAACGTCTCCCCGCCGACCCTGCGGGCCGGCGACCTGCTGCGGGAGGTCCCGGCGGTGCTGGGGGACGTGGGACTGCGGCCGGATCGCCTCGTCCTGGAGCTGAGCGAGCGGACTGCCTTCGGCGACGAGCCGGAAGCCCTGGCCGCGCTGGCCACCCTGGCGGAATCCGGCGTCGGCATCGCCCTGGATGACTTCGGCGCGGGCCACACCTCCCTCGGTCAGCTTCGCTGGCTACCCCTCACCACGCTGAAGATCGACCGCTCGCTGATCGCCGGTCTCGGCGTCCCCGATCGGGGCGATACCGCGCTGGTAGCGGCGATCATCCAGTTCGCCCACGCGCTGACCCTGTCGGTGACCGCGGAGGGAATCGAGCGGCGGCCTCAGCTCGACGAACTCCTGGCGCTGGGGTGTGAGACCGGCCAGGGCTTCCTGCTGGACCGGCCCCAGGCGGCGACGAGTGTGACGAGGGCCCTGACAGAGCTGCGTCCCGGCGAGAAGGAAGCGGGTCGGCAGCCGTAGCCGCGGGCGCCCCTTGCCGGGCGCCGCTGGGCTTCACGAGCCTGGGGTAGCCGCGGGTGCCCTTGCCGGGCGCCGCCGGTTTCAGGAGCGCGGCCGCGCAGCCGATACCCCGGTGCGTGGACGTCGCAGGCGAGCAGGTGCGCTTCGTCGCCGGGGGGACGGGCTACAGGGTCGCGGCCCGGTTGGTGGCGGGCGTGCTGCGCCGGGTCCCACTGATCTTGCTACCCGGTCTGCCGGATCGATGTGCCGGGGTCGTGGAGGCTCAGGGGCGGCTTGTTCCGGTATTCACCCTCCCAGGGCAGGATCAAGTGCTTCACCAGCGCGAGGTGGGCTGGCTGGTGGTGCTCGATCTGGGGGAGGCGTCCGTTGCGGTGATCGTCGATAGGGTGGGTGGGGTGGCGCCGCTGGGCGCACCCAGGGCCAGCGGGGTTGTCGGCACGGCGGCGACGGCCGGCGCGGCTGGCGGGGCCTGCGAGCGCTGCTTCGACCCGGCCGAGCTGCTCCCCGCGAGCGGGCCGACCCTGAGCGGGCCGACCCTGAGCGGGCCGACCCTGAGCGGGCCGACCCTGAGCGGGCCGACCCTGAGCGGGCCGACCGCGCCCGATGCCCCCCTGTCCGGCCTCCAGCCCACCGACCCCCC
>JADGOW010000164.1 GCA_017882765.1 Frankiaceae bacterium | reverse complement strand
GCCGACCGCGCAGGGCACAGGTACGGGCACGGCAGGCGGCCTTCCCGCCGGGACGGGCCGGGGCGGGGTTGCCGGTGGTGGTGGTGCTGCCCCCGCCGGCGCCGGTGGCGCCGGCGGGGCCAGCCCGGCGGCACGCTGAGCCGGTTCTCCGCGCCGGCCGCGGCGGGGGTGGCAGATTAGACGTCGATGTCCGCGCCCCCGCACGTCGATTCGGCTTCCCCGGTGGAGCCCGGCCACCCCGATCCCGCCGGTTCCGCCCAGCCCGGCCACCCCGCCGGCCCCGGCTACTTGGCCGGCGCGGAGCACGTCGTCCTGCCCACCCACGACGACGCCCTCGTCAGCGGTCTCAGTGACGGCATTGGTGGCCCCGTGGGCCGGCATGCGGCAATCGGGGCGCGTCGGTCCTGGTGGACCCCGCTGCGGGTCATCGTGGCCCTGGCGGTGGTCTTCTCCGTGCTCGGCTGGGTGCAGAAGCTTCCGTGCCGCGACACCAGCAACTGGAACCACCAGCTGCAGTACACGACACTGTGCTACTCCGACCAGATAGCCCTCTACAGCGCGGAGGGGCTGTCCTCGGGCAAGCGTCCCTATCTCGACTATCCGGTCGAATACCCGGTGCTGATCGGCGGCTTCATGGAGGTCGCCAGTCTCGTTGCCAAGTTGTCCACCCCTTCGCACCTGGAAGACGGTGTCTTCACCGGGGACGGCCAGGCCGCGACGTTCTTCGACGTCTCCACGTTGCTCATGGCGGTGGCGGTCGTGGTCACCGCCCTGTGTACCGCCCGAACTGCGGGGCCACGGCCGTGGGACGGGGCCATCGTCGCCGCGGCGCCCGCGGTCATCCTGTTCCTCGGCACGAACTGGGACATGGCCGCGGTCGCCTTCGCCAGCGCCGGCATTCTGGCGTGGGCCCGGAAACGGCATGCCCTGGCTGGCGTGCTGCTGGGCCTGGGCGTGGCGACGAAGATGTTTCCGGCGTTGTTCCTGCTGCCGCTGTTCGTGCTGTGTCTGCGGGCGGCTCGCCTGCGTGCGTGGTTCGCCGCTGCGGCTTCGACGGTGCTGACGGTGGCCCTGATCTACATACCGGTGTACGTCACGGCGAGCGCCTTCCGCGAAGAAGGGAACACCTTCGTCAAGATCGACGGTTCCAGTGCCTGGCACGCACTCACCACCCGGGGCTTCGGTGCCTTCCTCTCGGCCCTGGCGCCGCATCACGGCGGCGGCCTCAACGGGGCGGCCAGGTTCTTCACACTCAACATCGAGCGTGTCGCCGACTGGGGGTCGTTACCCCTGGCGCTTGAGCACGTACTGAATACCCAGTTCGAGTACCACGTGCTCAACCGGGCGACTCAGATCATCTTCATCGTTCTGTTCCTCGGGATAGCCGGCCTCATCCTGCTCGCCCCCCGGCGTCCCAGGGTTGGCCAGGTGCTGTTCCTGACAGTGGTGGCCTTTATGATCACCAATAAGGTCTACTCGCCGCAATACGCCCTGTGGCTGTTGCCGCTCGTGGCGCTGGCTCGGCCACGTTGGCGAGACGCTCTTATCTGGCAGGGAAGTGAACTCCTGACCCTGATCGCGACGCACCTGCACCTGGCCTACATCAGTGACGGCGCGACTGCGGGGGTCACCCGCGGGTGGCTGGCCGGCGCGGTCACGCTCAGGGATCTGGTGCTCGTGTGGCTGAGCGCGCTGGTCATCCGCGACGTGCTGCGCCCCCGCAACGATCCGGTCCGCGCCAGTGCGCCTGTCGACGATCCCGCAGGCGGGGTGCTCGACGGCGCCCCGGACGCCGGCTGGCTGCGCTCACCGCCGGTGCCCTGGCCAGCCCCGTCGGGAGCAGGGTGATCCAACAGTGAGCGAGGCGCCGAAACGGCCCGCGAACTCGGGTCCCGAAGAGGAGGCGGGAGTGGTCACGGCTGGCGAGCACCCACTGCCCGCCTCTGCTGCCCGCGAGGCCCGGAGCGCTCCCAGCGCCGAGACGACCGCCGAACTGCTCGCCGTGCAGGTCTTCTTCCCGAGGTGCCTGCTGCTGGCGCGTCTGGCCGGCCCGCTGGCGATGGGTGCAGCCGGTCTACACCTGGGCGTGCGGGCCGATGATGGTGGTGCTCGTCATCGCCTTCGTCACGGGCACCTGGGTCGACTGCGCGCCGCCCGACTCGTCGAGGCGTGCGCGCAGGAAGGCGATGTCGGCGGCCTGCCCGTCCGCCCCGCCCGGCGTCTCGACAACCACCGGGGCGCCGGCCCTGCGCACGACCTCCACCAGCGCCTCGACGTCGAGGACGCCATGGCCGAGGTTCTCGTGTCGATCCCGGCCCGAGCCAAGCTCGTCCTTGCTGTCGTTGGCATGGACCAGGTCGATCCGGCCGGTGATCCTCAGTACCCGATCCACCAGGCCGGGCAGGTGTTCACCGCCAGCGTGGGCATGGCACGTGTCGAGGCAGAAGCCCACGTCGAAGCCGTCGAGGGCGTCCCAGAGACGGGCGATCATATCGAGAGTCCGTGCCATCGCCCGCTCGCCGCCCGCCGTGTTCTCGATCAGGATGGGCAGCGGATACTTGGCGCGCTGGAACGTCTTCCGCCAGTTCACGACGCCTACTTCAGGATCGTCCCCGGCCGTGACATGCCCGCCGTGCACGATCAACCCGCTGGCCCCGATAGCCGCGGCCGCCTCGGCATGTTGCGCGAGGATCTTGCGGCTGGGGATTCGGATGCGGTTGTTCGTGCTTGCCACGTTGACCAGGTACGGAGCATGCACGTATATCGGCACGCCCGAGTCTCGCCAGTTCTCCGCGCCCGGCGGGAGCGAGGGCTTGGCCCAGCCCTGCGGGTCGCCGAGGAAGATCTGGATGAGATCCGCGTGCCGATCGCGTGCCTCGCTGGGGGGATCCGCCCCGTCGCTGTGGGCGCCGACCAGCACCATGCCCGAAGCGTATGCCGGGATCTGCAGCGCCGCTCCCGTTGTGTCGGAGCCCGTCCCATGGGCCCGTTACACTCGGCAATTGTTCCTCCTGCCACGGACCGTCCGTGGCCGCGTGAGTCCGAAGGAGGTGGAATGGCCGCGCGCCATTATGAGCTGATGGTGATCCTCGCTCCCGACCTGGAGGAGCGCACGATCGCTCCCTCGCTCGACCAGTACCTCACTGTGATACGCACGAGTGGCGGCAACATCGAAAAAGTCGATGTCTGGGGGCGCCGCCGCCTCGCGTATGAGATCGACAAGAACTTCGAGGGCATCTACGCCGTTGTCGACCTGTCGGCAGAGCCTGCTGCGGTCAAAGAGCTCGACCGTCAGCTCAACCTCAACGAGTCGGTCATGCGGACCAAGCTGCTCCGGTTGGGGAAGCATTCAACACGGCGCGGTTCCTACGTGTAGGAAGGAACTGACTTCCCCGCCACGCCGAAAGTGTCCGCCGACTGTCGTATCCAGAGCAGACGATGGCGGCACATGGTTGCTCCGGGCCCCCGGCGCGCCATGACAACTACCCGGTGCCCAGCGAAGAGCGGAGACCTCCAACATGGCCGGCGAGACCGTAATCACCGTCATAGGGAACCTGACCAATGACCCCGAGCTGCGTTTCACCCCCAACGGCGCGGCGGTCGTGAGTTTCACCGTGGCCTCGACGCCGCGCACGCTCGACAAGGCCACGAACGAGTGGAAGGACGGCGACACCCTGTTCCTGCGTTGCTCGGCGTGGCGGCAGATGGCCGAGAACGTGACCGAGTCGCTGGCGAAGGGCTCGCGCGTCATCGTGCAGGGCCGGTTGAAGCAGCGCTCGTTCGAGACCCGTGAGGGCGAGAAGCGCACCGTCGTCGAGCTCGACGTGGACGAGGTCGGCCCGTCCCTGCGCAACGCGACGGCCAAAGTGAACAAGACCAGCCGTGGTGGCGGGTTCACCGGCGGCAACGGGTTCAGCCAGGGCGGTCCCTCCAGCGTCGGGGCCGGCGGCCAGGCCGGCTCGGGCAACGGCTTCGGGCCCGGCGGGTCTGCCGACGACCCGTGGTCGACGACCCCGGCCGGCTACAGCGAAGAACCACCTTTCTAGAGATCTGCGTCTCCAGCTTCAGCGTCCGGGAGGACTGACACATGGCGAAGGCACCGCTGCGCAAACCGAAGCGGAAGGTCTGCGTCTTCTGCAAAGACAAGGTGTCCTACATCGACTACAAGGACACTGCTTTGCTGCGCAAGTTCATCTCCGACCGCGGCAAGATCCGTGCTCGCCGTGTGTCCGGAAACTGCAGCCAGCACCAGCGCGACGTTGCTACTGCGATCAAGAACAGTCGTGAGATGGCCCTGCTGCCGTACACGAGCACGGCGCGGTAGGAGGCGGCGGTGAAGCTGATCCTCACGCAGGAAGTCACCGGGCTCGGCGGCCCGGGCGACGTTGTGGAGGTGCGCGACGGCTACGGGCGCAACTACCTCGTGCCGCGCCGGCTCGCAATGCTGCATACCAAGGGTGCCGAGAAGCAGATCGCTCAGATTCGGCGTGCCCGCGAGGTCAGGGATATCCGTGACCTGGGGCACGCCAAGGAGTTGGTCGCACGGCTCGAAGCCCTGCCGATCCGCCTGCCCAGCCGCGCCGGGCAGGGTGGGCGGCTGTTCGGGTCCGTCACCGCGGCCGACGTGGCGCAGGCGGTCACGATGGCGGGGGGTCCGAAGCTCGACCGCCGGCGGGTGGAGTTGAAGAACCCCATCAAGTCAGTAGGTAGCCACCTCGTGACGGTGCGACTGCACCCCGATGTCGTCGGCACCCTCCAAGTGGAGGTTGTGCCCGCCTGAGGCGACGCCCGCCCTGAGTCAGGCGCGCCTGAGGGCGGGCGTGGTCTGAGCGACCAGGCCCGCCTGAGGGTGGGTTTGGTCTGAGCGACCATCGTTCTGGCCTGCGTATGCCCGGCGCGGAGGGCCCTACTCGGCGTGGGCCCTCGTCACTCCCGGCCCGCCCGGCCCTAGCCCTAGCCGGCGCCACGTTCCTGTGCGCGGCCCCCGACAATCTTGCCTTGCCGGCCGCGCGACGTCGGCTTGCCTTGCCGGCCAGGTGTTGTCGGCGCCGGATTGGCGCGCATGTGACGCGCATCGCTGGGGCGGGAACTAGTTATCCACCCGGCGCCGACCTATCACTGCTGGTCATAGCCACTGGCTGCCGTGTCGTCCCCAGCCTGTCCCCATCCTGTGCACAGCGGCACGCCGATGCCCACACACCCTGTCCACGCCGCGTCCACAGCTCCGCGCCCGTGTCAGTCCCGGTGCCTCGCGTCTTGTCGTATCTCACCCGTAGAACGAAGTCCTCCAGGAAAGGAGGGCGAGAGTCGGCTGTGACGGTTTCCGCGCTGGAAGCAGTAGGCCCACCCGAGTTCGAGCGCGCCCCTCCTCAGGATGTTGCTGCGGAGCAGAGTGTCCTGGGCGGCATGCTGCTCAGCAAGGATGCGATCGCCGACGTCGTGGAGGTGCTGCGCCCGGCAGACTTCTACCGGCCGAATCACCAGTCCGTCTACGAGGTGATTCAGGACCTGTATGGGCGCGGCGAGCCGGCTGACGTCATCAGCGTCGCCGCCGAGCTCACTCGGCGGGAGCTGCTGTCGCGGGTGGGGGGCGCGCCGTACCTGCATACCCTCATCGCCAGCGTGCCGACCGCCGCCAACGCTGGCTACTACGCGCGCATCGTGGCCGAGAAGGCCCTGCTGCGGCGGCTTGTCGAGGCCGGCACCCGCATCGTCCAGATGGGGTATTCGCCTGGCGCCGACGCTGACGAGGTCGTCGACCGCGCCCAGGCGGCGGTATACGAGATCACAGAGCGGCGGGCCGGTGAGGACTATCACCTGCTCGAGTCGCTGTTGCAGCCCACGCTCGACGAGGTGGAGGCCATCCAGAGCCACGACGGTTCGCTGCACGGGGTCCCGACTGGGTTCGCCGACCTCGACTCGCTCACCAACGGCCTGCACGCCGGCCAGCTCGTGGTCGTGGCGGCCCGGCCGGCCATGGGCAAATCCACTCTGGGTCTCGATTTCGCCCGGGCCGCGTCCATTCGGTCGGGGCTGACTTCCGTGCTCTTCTCACTCGAGATGAGCAAGTCAGAGATCACGATGCGGTTGCTGTCGGCCGAGGCGCGCGTGCATCTGCAGAATCTGCGCAGCGGGCGGATGAGCGACGAAGACTGGCACCGGGTCACGCGGCGGATCGGCGAGATGGCCAGCGCTCCGCTGTTCATCGACGACAGTCCCCACTTGACGATGATGGAGATCCGGGCGAAGGCCCGCCGGCTCAAACAACGTCACGGTCTCCGGCTGCTCATCCTTGACTACCTGCAGCTGATGTCCGCGACGCGGCGGGTGGAGAGCCGCCAGCAGGAGGTCAGCGAGATCAGCCGTGCTCTGAAGCTGCTCGCCAAGGAGCTTGAGGTGCCCGTGGTGGCCCTCAGCCAGCTCAACCGTTCGGCGGAACAGCGGGAGGGCAAGCGCCCCATGCTCAGCGACCTCCGGGAGTCCGGGGCGATCGAGCAAGATGCCGACGTCGTGATCCTGTTGCACCGAGAGGATCAGTACCAGCCCGAGTCCCCCCGCGCCGGGGAGGCCGACTTCATCGTCGCCAAGCACCGCAACGGGCCCACGGCGACCGTCGTGGTCTCGTTCCAGGGGCACTACTCCCGCTTCGTTGACATGGCCCGCACCTGACGTCCCCGGGTCGCGTACAGGCCTGCCGCCACCGAGTTCGCGAACACGCGCGTCATCGGACGTCGGCTGGCCCTTCGGGGGCCAAGGAGCTCTTCGACGACGCCACCGCCCGGCTCAGCGGCCCGATCAGACGGGCGCGCCTTGAGTCGCCTGTGTCGGGCCGGTCGTGCGCTGGGGACCGCCCACGCGCTCGTGGAAGGTCATCCGGGTCGCGCCGACGCGCACGACGTCACCGTCGCGCAGTCGTCGCTTCCCGCTGACCTGCTCCTCATTGACGAAGGTCCCGTTGCTCGACGTGCCGTCGTCGACGACCACCC
>JADGOW010000030.1 GCA_017882765.1 Frankiaceae bacterium | reverse complement strand
AGCGGGGTCGCGGCGGACCGGCTGGCGGCGGGGCTCATGGGCTTGAGCGTAGATCACCGCAGGAGGCGCCGCCCGCCCGTTTTGCCCGGGCATTTCGGGCGCGAAATCCAACGTGTGGTGATCTTGCCTGGAGGGCGCCCCGCTGGGGGACCGTCAGGCGGCCGCGCTCTTGGGCGGCCGCCCTCGCGGCCGCTTGCGCGCGACCACGCGGCCGGCGACGATCAGCTCGCCGCCCCAGACGCCCCAGGGCTCACGCCGGTCGATCGCGCCCGACAGGCAGGCGGAGCGGATGGGGCAGTCCACGCACACCGCCTTCGCGCGCTCGACGTCAGCCGGGGACTCGGCGAAGAACAGGTCTGGGCTCTCGTCCCAGCACGGCAGCGTGACCCCCTCCGGCACCCGCTGGAGGAGGACATCGACAAACACTTTCACGATCCATTTCTGGCACGCCGGAATACCCCGGCAGACGAATAGGGAACCGCGCGAAACGGGACTCGGGGCAGGCAGATAAGAACGCGTCGCCCAGAAACCCAGGCGCGCTCAAACAAAAAGGCCGCTCCGCGGGCGGAAGCGACCTGGACCCGAACCGGGTCTGCCGCTATCCGTCCATCAGGTACTGCGCCGACATGGGGGCGCCCCACCCGGAGCGCGATGACATGCCTTCCGACGTGGCTTCGACCTGGGGCTTCTCGCCCGGCCAGCCGGGCAGGGACGTGCCACCGTGCAGCCGACCCCTGCCGTCCCGACCATTACCGGGGAAGCTACCGGCGCCGACACAGACACGAACACAGCGGCCAACCGTGACTCCAACTGTGAGTCCAACAAGGCCACCAGCTGCGACACCAATACTGAGCACGTCAATCACCCCCTGCCTGACGTATCGCGCCACGGACATGAAACAGCCTGTCAAAGATAACTCCTGGACGCCCGCCGGCGCAAGCCTGTTTCGGTCCGACCAACGCCTTTGTTTTCCGTCGGCGGGCAGCGAACGCAGGAGGAGGACTGACCGGGCCACATTCACGCGCCGGCCCCCGCCTCAGATGCGATTGCTCCAGACGCGATTGCCTCAGACGCGATTGCCCCAGACCCGATTGCCCCAGCCACGATGCCAAGGACGTCCGCTCCGAACCGGTCGAGCTTCGCCTGCCCGATCCCGGGGACGGCGACGAGCCCAGCAGCGTCCTGGGGACGCCGATCCGAGATCGCCAGGAGTGCGGCGTCGGACAGGATGCAGAACGCCGGCTGGCTCAGCTCGCGGGCGCGCTCAGCCCGCCACCGCTGCAGGCGCGCGAGCAGCAGCTCCGCCTCCCCCCAGTCCGTCGACGGCGGGCACCCCGCGCACCGGCCGAGCCGCAGCGCGAGCGCCCCGGACAGCCGCCGGCCGCATCCTGCGCAACGGACGTCGATCGCGCCCCCGGACCCGCCTACACCTGATCCGGCCGCACCCGACCTGGCCCCGCCGGTCCGGCGCGCATCCCGCCCTCCGTCGCCACGCTCGCTGATCGGGACGAGGTCAGTGAGGAAACGCGAAGGCCGGAGCCGCCGCCCACCAGGCGCTCGCGCGCCCGCCCACGTCAGGGTCAGGTGCCGCCGGGCGCGCGTGACCCCGACGTAGAAGAGGCGGCGCTCCTCCTCCACCTCCGCGGCATTGGTCGCGTACGCGATCGGGACCATGCCGTCGGTCAGCCCCACCAGGAAGACGGCGTCCCACTCCAGGCCCTTCGCCGCGTGCAAGGACGCCAGAGTGACGCCGTCCACCGTGGGGACGTGCTGCTCGGCGGCGCGCACCGCAAGGTCGGCGACGAACTGTTCCAGGCCGGCCTCCGGCGAAGCAGCCGCCATCTCCTCGGCAAGCGCGGCCAGCGCGGCCAGGTGCTGCCACCGCTCGGTCTCGGCGCCGGCCCCCGCCGGCGGCTCCCCCGCCTGCCAGCCCACGGCGCCCAGCACGTCCGCGACCTGCTCGGCCAGGCCGGCCGGCCGGTCGGCGTCCCCGGACTTGGCAGCTCGGCGCAGCGCGACCAAGGCCTCCCGTACCTCGGGGCGTTCGAAGAAGCGGGCCGCGCCGCGCACGAGGAACGGGACGCGCTGCGCGGTGAGCGCCGACTCGAACACCGCAGACTGGGCGTTGGTCCGGAAAAGAACCGCGATCTCACGCGCGGGCGTCCCGGCGTCGACGAGGCGCCGTATCCCGCGGGCCACCGTGGCCGCCTCCGCCGGCTCGTCGGCACATCCGGTGAACGCCGGGGCCGGTCCGGAGGGGCACTGCGCGGCCAGCCGCAAGCGCGCCGGCGCCGCCATCGCCGCCCCCGCCAGCACCCGGTTCGCGAGCGCGACGACCTCGGGCGTGCTGCGGTAGCTGCGGACCAGGCGCACGACAACGGCGTCGGGGAAGCGGGCCGGGAACCCGAGCAGGAAGCGGTGGGACGCCCCGGTGAAGCTGTAGATCGTCTGAGCGGCGTCGCCGACGACGCACAGGCTTTCGCGGCCACCGAGCCACGCGTCGAGAAGCCGCTGTTGCAGCGGGGTGACGTCCTGGTATTCGTCCACGACGAAGTTGCGGTAACGGCCCCGTACCTGGCGCGCGACCTCCGGGTTCTCCTCCAGGACAGCACAGGTCAGCAGCAGGATGTCCTCGAAGTCGCACGCCCCGGCCGCCCGTTTGACGGTCTCGTAGCGGGTGAACAGGTCGGCCAGCACGGCTGGCCCCCGGGTGGGCGTGCGGCCCGCCGCCGCAGCGGCCGCCGCGTAGTCCCCCGGGCCGGTGAGCGTCGCCTTCGCCCACTCGATCTCACTCGCGACGTCACGGATTTCCGCCGGCGCGAGTGGCAGCCGAGCCCCCGCGGCCGCCCGCATGAGCAGCGCCGCCTTCGACTCGACCACTCGCGGCGGCTCGCCACCGACAACCTGCGGCCAGAAGTAGGTGAGCTGGCGGAGCGCGGCGGAGTGAAACGTCCGCGCCTGCACGTCTCCTGCCCCGAGCCGACGAAGCCGTCCGCGCATCTCCCCGGCGGCCCGCGTCGTGAAGGTCACGGCCAGGAAGGTCCCGGGCGGCGCCGTCCCGCTCCGCACCTGATGGGCGATGCGCGCCGTGATGGCGCGGGTCTTGCCGGTACCGGCACCGGCAAGCACGCACACCGGGCCCAGGGGAGCGAGCACCGCCTCCTGCTGCTCGGGGTCGAGCGGGAGCGCGAGGGCAAGTTCGCTTCCTGTCACACGCGTTCCGGCACCTTCCGCCCGCCAGGGGGCGCCGGCGGCACTGGGGGCGCCTGGGCCGGCCGCCCTGCGCCGGCCCGAGGCGACGCCGGGCGGCCAGGAACGGAACGGCGCCGTCGCAGCTGGGTCCGCACCATCGTCGGCGCGAGCCGGGCCAGCCCCGGCCACAGGCGAGGCGAGCGTACAAGAGCCACCGCCAGGCTCAGCGGCGTGAACTCGGAGAGCACGAGCGTCGCCAACGTCTGCGGCGGCACGTGCCCGAGATCGGCGACGGCACGGTCCCACTCGTCGTCGCCGTAGGCGGCGATGCGGGTGTTCAGCGCGTAGCCGAGGGACAGCGCCCGGCCCTTGCGGGCCCGGAACTCCCGCTCGTAGGCCCCCAGCGTCTCGGCGTCGAACCGGCGCTCCTGATGGGCGGCGAGCACGGCCCGGCCGGCCAGCTCCCCGGCGTACGCGCTCATCCGGATGCCCTCACCGATCACCAGCGTGGCCTGGGCGGCGGCATCTCCCACGGCGAGCAATCCGTCGGCGACGAGCCGGGACGGCAGCGGCTCGACCGGGATGAGGCCGAAGTGGCGGTCCAGGACCTCCGAGCCGGTGAGGTCGAGGCCGAAACGCGGCATGTCGTCGAGGAAACGCCGCAGCAGATCGGCTGGGCGGGACCGGACGTCGGGATGGTGGACGCCCACCCCGATCCGCAGCCGCGACCCTCCCAGCGGCACCGCCCAGGCGTACCCCGCGGGGGCGTATCGCGAATCCATGACGACGACGCCTTCGCCGTCGGCCGCGTGCGGCGCGTAGACGTCCACCTCGGCACCCACGCCGAAGCGGCGGAAGCCTGGATGCAGCCCGGCTTCCCGGCTCATCGCCGACCGGTACCCGCCGGCGTCGACGACGACCGGAGCGCGCATCGTCAGGGGCTCGTCGCCGGGCCCGCGCACCGCGCAGCCCTCGATCCGTCCGCCGGAGCCGCGGAGCAGGGACTCTGCATGGTGTCCGGTCCGTACCTCGGCGCCGGCATCCTGGGCTCGGCGGGCGAGGAACTGGTAGACCCCGGTCACGTCGAGCATGCACAGCGGGGGCTCGGGGAAGCTGAAGGCGGCCTCATGCTGCCTGGAGAAGAAGCGCACGGCCGTCAGCGGGTGGTAGAGCTCCCGGGGCACCCCGAGGGCGCGCACCGTGCCCAGCGTCGTCCCGCCGCTGGTGTGCACGGGCCGGCCGATGGCTCGCTCCCGCTCGATCACGACCGCGCGGCGACCACCACCCGCTACGGTGGCTGCGGTAACGAGGCCGGCCGGGCCACCGCCGACGATGACGACATCACTGTTCACTGACAGGCTCACCGCGTCACGGTAGCCGGGCCTGGGGCAGGATCTGGACCCGTCGACAGGTTTCCGCCGGGTTTGCGACCAGGAAGGGACGCCGTGGGCCCATCTGTGCTCCTGACCGTCTACAGCACACCCTGGTGCGGCCACTGCACCCGGCTCAAGCGGCAGATGGAATGCGCCGGGCTGGCCTACGTCGACATCGACATCGAGGCCGACCCGGACGCCGAACGCCTCGTACGCACAGTCAACGGCGGCAGCGCGACTGTTCCGGTGGTCGCGCTCCCCGGCGGGCAGGCGCTGCCGAACCCCTCCCTGGCGGAGGTCCTGGAGGCGCTGGGCACGGCCGCCTGAGGGCACTCGGCACACAGCCGTGCGGCCGGCTCGCCCGGCCCGGCGGACCGCTTCACTCCTCGTTGAGCCACGCGTCGACGAGCTTGCGCGCGATCGACACCTCGGGCGGCAGCAACAGCTCCTTCGCCGCCAGCGCCGCGCGCACGTCTGCCCTGCTGTACCACCGGGCGTCAGCGATCTCGCCCTGCTCGGGCGAGGGCTGGGCGTAGTCCACGGCCGCCCGAAACCCGAGCATGAGCGAGGACGGGAACGGCCACGGCTGCGACGACACGTAGCTGAGCGAGTCGACGGTGAGCCCGACCTCCTCGGCGACCTCCCGGACCACGGCCTGCTCGGCCGACTCCCCCGCCTCGATGAACCCGGCCAGGCACGAGAAGCGCTCATCCGCCCAGCCCGCGGCCCGGGCGAGCAGCACGTGCTTGGCTTCAGCGTCGGTGACGAGGACGAGGACGGCCGGGTCGGTACGCGGGTAGTGCTCGCTGGCGTCCGCCGGGCAGACGCGCAGCGTGCCCCCCTGCGCGGGAACCGTGGACCCCCCGCAACTCGGGCAATGGATATGAGTCAGATGCCAGCGGGCGAGCGCCACCGCGTGGACGAGCAGGCCGGTATCCCGGTCGTCGAGGTGCGCGCCGACCTCGCGCAGCCCCGCGCGCGGCATGCGTGTGTCGTTCTGGTCGATGCGGGCGAAGTAGGCGTTGCCCTCGGCATCCATCCCGAGGAAGTACGCGTCGTCGGCAAGCTCGCCGGCCGGCTCCAGGAACACCAGCCCCGGACCCTCCGGCCGCTCGTCGACGGCTGCGCGCAGGTCTGTGTCGAGGACGAGCAGCCGGCCGTGTTCGCGCCAAGCCCGGGCGAGCCCGCCCACGTCCAGGCGCAGGGCTGCCGCGCGGTCGACCGCGGACCGCGACAGCGCGGGCCGGTGCGTCACCCCTGCCTCCCCCCGGTTGCCGGCGACTCGGCGGCAACCTCCACGGGACCGAGCACCTCAAGCCCGGCCCGCACCCGATCAGCGTCCCCGAGCAGCACGGGGGCCAGCTTTGCCGGGGCGAGCACCTGCGACCCCACCGCGAGGACGTCCTCAGCGCTCACCCGCGCCAGTGCGGCCGGGTGCTCACGCAGGTAGTCCACCGGCAGCCCGCTCCCGACAAGGACCGACAACACCGAAGCCAGACCGGCCGACGTCGCGCTCATCAGCGCCATCGTCCCGACGGCATATTGGCGCGCGGCGCCGAGTTCCTCCGCGCTGACCTGCAGAAGGGCCATACGCCCAAGTTCGTAGCACATCTCCAGCAGCGCCGGAGCCGTGACCTCGGTGGCGACGTCGGCCGCGACCGTGAACCGGGACGTGGCTATCGCATGGTCGATCGCGCTGCGCGGCGAGTAGGTATAGCCCTTGTCCTCGCGGATATTGTTGACCAGGCGCGAGCTGAAGTACCCGCCGTAGACGATGTTTGCCAACTGCAGCGCGGGGTAGCGCTCGTCGCTGCGGGGCAGCGCCGGGCCGCCCAGCCGGATGTTGGTCTGCACCGCACCGGGCCGGTTCACGAGGACGAGAGGGCCGCCGGGGTAGGCCGGGACATCGGGAACCCGCCCGCCTGCCGCGCCCACCGCGCCCGCCCAGGAGGCGAGCACGTCCCCGGCAAGGCCAAGCGCCTCCTGCGGGTCGAGGTCGCCCACGAGCGTGAGCAGAGCCCGGTCGGGGCTGACCCGGCCGGCGTGCATGTCGCGCATCCGGGCGGCGGTCACCGCGGTCACCGCCCCCGGCGGGGGCAGCTCCGTCCCGTAGGGGTGCGCCGGGTGCAACCGCCCGAGCAATGCCTCCCGAGCGAGCACTGCAGGCTGGCTGCGGGCAATGGTGATCTCTTGCTCGACGCGGTCGCGCTCGCCGTCGACCTCGTCGTCCGGGTAGGACGCCGAGACCAGCACCTCCGCGACGAGGCGTAGCAGCGCGGGAAGGCCGTCGGACAGGGTGCTTCCCGTCAGCGCCAGCCGGTCGGCGTCCGCACTGGCCGCCAGCGAGCCACCGATGGACTGCAGGTCGGTCGCGATGCGCTGGCGGTCGCGCTCGGCCGTGCCCGTGAGGATGGTCTCGGCGAGCAGGGTGCGCCCTGCCGCGTCCGGTCCCAGCTGCTCCCCCGACTGTCCGCACAGTGCGGGGATGCGCAGGCGCATTTCGACTACCGGCACCCCCGGACGGCGCACCGCGAGTACCCGCACCCCGTTGTCGAGGGTCTGATCCAGCACCGCCGGAAGCTGCACAGGGCCCGGCGGGCGCACGACGGGCAGGGTGACGGCGGACCCCGTGACGGCGGACCCTGTCATGCCTGCTCCCCTGCGTCGGCTGGGCCGGGGGTCACCTCGAGCACCGAACGTCCTTGCGCGAGGAGCCCCGTCGCAGCGGCCCGCACGGCGTCCTCGGTGACGTCGAGGATGTGTGCCGGCAGTTCATTGACGAGTTCCGCGCGCCCGCGCTGCTGCTCGAAGACGGCGAAGGCGAGGGTGCGCTCCAGCACCCCGTCGGCCTCGCGCAGGATCGTCGCCACCAGCCGGGCCTGCACCCGTGCCAGCTCCCCCCGCTCCAGCCCGCCGTCGGCGACGCGGGCCAGTTCCTGGTCGATCGCAGCGAGCACGTCGGCAGAGCGAGTCTCCGCCGGGTGGTAGACCTCCAGGTTGAACAGCAGCGGGTCACGCTGGTCAAACGGGTCACCGAACGTGCCCAGGTAGGTGGACACGCTCGTGACCGAGCGGTCCCGCTGGACGAGCCGGCGCTGCAGCCGGCTGGCGTCCCCGTTGCTCAGCACTTCGGAGAGGGCGACGACCGGCAGGTAGGCGGTCAAGTCCGACAGCGGGTCCGGAACGCGGTATCCCACAGCCAGGGCTGGCGTCGGAGCCAGCGGATCGTGTTGGTGACCGCGCCGCTCGTCGGCGGGCACCGGCTCGGCGAAGCTGGGTCGCCGCGGGACGTCCCTGGCCGGGATGTGCCCGAAGTATCGCTCGACCATGCGCAGCGTCTCGTCGGGGTCGAGGTCACCGGCCAGGCTGAGGACCGCGTTGCCCGGGGCGTAGTAGGTGGTGAAGAAGGCGGCCGCGTCGTCGAGAGTCGCGGCTTCCAGTTCGGAGAAGTCCCCGTAGCCGTTGTGGGCGTTCGGGAACGAGTGGAACGCGACCGGGGCAAGCGTGATCCACGGGAACCCGCCGTAGGGGCGGTTCAGCACGTTGACGCGGATCTCCTCCTGCACGACGGCGATCTGGTTCTCCAGGTTCTCCTGCGTGATGCGCGGGGCGCGCATCCGGTCGGCCTCGAGGAACAGGGCGAGCTCCAGCGCCCCGGCGGGGAGCAGCTCGAAGTAGTTCGTGTAGTCAGGATGCGTGCTGCCGTTGAACGTGCCGCCCGCGCCCTGGACATACTGCGGGTGCCGGGCCTTGCCCACGTTCTCACTGCCCTGAAACATCAGATGTTCGAAGAGGTGCGCGAACCCCGTGCGCCCCTCCGGCTCGCTGCGAAACCCCACGTCGTAGTACACGCCCACGCCCACCACGGGGGCGGCCTTGTCGGGAGCCAGCACGACCCGAAGCCCATTGCGCAGTGTGACCCGTTCGACCGGATAGGAAAGAGAGGAGATCTTGGTCTGTGGGCCGGACACGGAAGCCGACGCTAGCAGAGAGCCGCCCCGCCGACCGGCGTGCAACCGCGGCCGCCCGGGTGAGCGCCGAAGCTGACGTGTGCCGTGGCCGGCTCGTCCGCCCACCCTGCCAGGTGCCTGCGCACCTGCGGCCGCACCTGGCAGGGTGGGCGCCATGAGCACAGCGTTCGTGCTGTCCGGGGGCGGCAGCCTGGGCGCGATGCAGGTGTCCCGACGAGGCGTTTCGCGCCTTCCCGCGGTCGCAATGCCGCACGCCGGATGACCCCGGTGCCCGAACCGGAAGAGCCGCTGCTCTACGGCACACACCTGCCTGCTGTGCGGCTGCCCTGGAAATGGGCCCTGTCCCGGTTGACGGGGGCCCGTAGCTACTGGATCGCGACCGCGAGCGCCGACGGCCAGCCGCACACCCGTCCCGTTTGGGGCACCTGGTTCGAGGACGCGTTCTACTTCAGCACCGGCTCGCAAGCCGTAGCGAACCTCGCCCGGAGCCCGGAGATCACCGTGCATCTGGAGAGCGGGAGCGAGGTCGTCATCGTGGAGGGAGGGGCGAGTCTCCTTGCGGACCGGTCGCTGATCCAGCGGGTCGTTGCGGACTACAACGCGAAGTACGAGTGGGACATGGACGCTGACGATCCGCCCGGTCCCCTCTACGAGGTACGGCCCAGAATCGTCTTCGGCTGGGTCGTGGACCCGAGCGGTCTCGACGGTGGCTCGGCCTTCCACGCAACCGCCACCCGGTGGCGCTTCGACTGACGGCGAGCGGCCGCCGGCGGCGGCTATCCCCGCCCGCGCTCCGCCAAGTCGAGCCACAGCTCGGCGAGCGCCTCGGCGCCCTTCAACAACCGCGAGATGACCACGCGCTCATTGGCGGCGTGGATGCGGTCGTCGGGCAGGCCGAAGCCCACGAAGACAACCGGCACACCCAGGACGTCGGCCAGCTCTGCCTCGGGACCGCTGCCGCCCTCGCGGGTCAGGAGCACATCGGCGCCAAAGACCCCGCCCACCGCCCGGATGGCGGCCTGCAACACGGGTGAGTCCGCAGGGGTGAGGCACGGGCGGAGACCGGGCCCACCTCCCCGGACCTCGGCCCGAACCCCGGTCGGCAGGCGATCCGCGACGAACTCCCGGAACGATGAGATCACCTCGTCCGGCTGCTGGTCGGCCACCAGTCGAAAGCTGATCTTTGCGTGGGCGCCCCGGGGGATGATGGTCTTACTCCCCGGTCCCGTGTATCCGGACCAGAGGCCGTTGACCTCGGCCGCGGGACGCACCCAAATCCGCTCCAGCGTCGAGAAGCCCGCCTCCCCGATGGCAGCGGTCGAGCGGGCCGACTGCCGCAACCACCGCGCCTCGTCGAAGGGAAGCCGGGCAAGCTCTGCCCGCTCATCGTCGCTCAGCGGCCGGACCCGGTCGTAGAAGCCGGGCAGGGTCACCCGCCCCTTGTCGTCGTGCATTTGGGCGATGAGCTCGGCAAGCGCATGCGCCGGGTTCGGCACGCCACCACCGAACGAGCCGCTGTGAATGTCGCCCTCGGGCCCGAAGACATCGATTTCGCAATCCGCGAGCCCCCGCATACCGATGCAGATGCTGGGGGTCTCGGGACCCAGCATGGGCGTGTCGCTGACGATAACCGCGTCACAAGCCAGCCGGTCACGATGGGTGCGCAGGAGATCGGCCAAATGCGGTGATGCCGACTCCTCCTCCCCTTCCACGAGAACCTTCAAGGTCACCGGCGGCGCCTGGCCGCCACTGGCCGCATTGGCGAGCCGAGCCGCGAACAGGTGGGCCACCACCTGCCCCTTGTCATCGGCGGCCCCACGACCGAACAGCTCGTCCCCGTGGCGTACGGGATCGAACGGCGGGGTGTCCCACTCGGCCGCCTCGACGGGTTGGACGTCGTGATGCCCGTACACAAGGATCACCGGCGCGTCGGGATCGGCGGCTGGCCACTGCGCGAACACCGACGGGTGGCCCCCGGTTTCCCAAAGCTCGGCGACGGGGAACCCCGCGCGCCATAGGGCCTCGCACAGCCATTCGGCGCTGCGGCGCACATCCATCGCATACTCGGGTCGCGCTGACACGCTTGGGATGCGTAACCAGCTTCCGAGCTCTGCAAGGAAGTCCGACTCCGCAGCTGCCATCGCACCCCGGACCACCATGGCTATCCAGCGTAGGCCGGGTGGTCGCGTGGTCGCGCACCATCACGCGCCGGAGGGGGTGGTCGACGTCCCGGCCTCCCGGGCGTGGGCCCCGATGGGCGGCTCAGCGGTAGTTGTAGGACCCCCCAGTTGGGCCGGGAGGGCCGGGGGGGCCGGGCCGGTTGGCGGACCGCTGCGCCGCGGCGACGATCGCCACGAGAATCGCCGCCGCCCCAACCTGGACCAGGAACGTCAGGATGGCGCTGTCGATGCCCAACGCTCGCGCGATGGCGTAGCCACCGAAGGCCCCGACCAGGCCAACCAGCACCGTGAAGATGCACCCGATCGCTTGGCGGCCGGGCACCACCAAGCGCCCCAGTCCACCAACGATCACACCGGTAATCAATGCGCTGATGATCCCGCCGGGGAGGTCCACGTCCCTAGCCTGCCACGCAGGTCGTCGCACGTCGTCTGCAATCGAGCGTGGGAGCAGTCGGGCACGACTTCGTGCATCGGCCGCTCGGCTCTGCCACAGTGCAGAAGGTGGGTGACGACGGAAACAGCTCAACAATCACCGGGCCTGCGACGACCCCTCGGATGATCGTCGCGACGCCTGACGGGGTCGTGGGAGTCGGCATGGCCACCCACGTCCTCGGCGGCGAGGATGTGGTCGCCCTCGCCGGCGACGGGACGGCGGTATGGGCGGCCGGCCGCGAGGGTGAGATTTGGCGGTGCGCCGGGCTGGGCGGACCCGACCCGACGGTCGTCCGCGTCGGCACGGTCGAGGGTGGCGCGAGCTGCCTGCTCGCCTTCGGCCCGGGAGCTCTGGCGGGAAGCCCGGGTGCTCACCTGTGGTTGCTCGCCGACGACGGGGGCCCGCAAGGGCGGGCGACGCTCGTGGATGCCTTCGAGCACGCCGAGGACCGCTATGACTGGTTCACCCCGTGGGGCGCACCCCCGGACGTGCGGTCTTTGGCCCAGGGGCGTGACGTCGTGCTGGTGAACGTCCACGTCGGGGGAATCCTTCGAGCGACTGCCCTCACCGGGCCGTGGCAGGCCAGCATCGACATCCACGCCGACGTCCATCAGGTAATCAGTTCCGGTCGGGGGGACGGGGTGGCGCTGGCTGCGACAGCGCTCGGCCTGGCCGTCAGCCCCGACGACGGGCGCACCTGGCGCCTCGTCGACGAGGGACTCCCCGTTACCTACGCGCGGGCCGTCGCCTCCTGCGATGACGCTGTGCTGTTGTCGGCCTCGTCCGGGCCTGACGGCCAGCAGTCGCGCCTGTACCGGCGCCCCCCCGACGATGACGCCCCGTTCACACCATGCCGCGGCGACCTTCCGGACACGTTCGACGGCAACCTCGACACGTTTCGGCTCGCGGGCGCGGGAACCCAGGCAGGGCTGGTGACGGCACGCGGCGACGTGTACGCCAGCAACGACAGCGGCGGGTCCTGGCAGCGGGTGGCGACCGGCATTCGGCGCCCTCGCGCGCTATTGATCGTATAAGCGGCGCTCGCGGCCGGCGGTTCCCGTGCGCGCCAACCACGCAATGATCCCATCACGATCGGGCACCTTCTGCGCCGCTGATCCGTGGTGGCGGCCGCCGCCGTGTCGGTGACTGCGCTGCTCGGCTGCGGGCTCAGCCTCGAACCCGCAGGTCGGCGAGAACACCGGGGGCTCCCGCGGTCGCGTCGCCTGCCGCGCCCGAGCCGGCGCCTGCACCCCTGCCGCGTCCCGCGCCCAGGTCGGCCGCCACGGCGAGCAGACGTACGAGGTCAGCTTCACTGGCAAGCACCGGACGCTCCACCCGATGGTGCCGGACATAGAGGAAGGCAGCCTCCACGTCGTCGACTGCGACGCCGGCAAGCCGCGCCCAGGCCAGCCGGTACACGGCAAGCTGAAGCGGGTCGGCCGGCTCGTCCCCGGTCTTCCAGTCGATGACCTCCCAGCGCCCACCCCCGAGGTCGTAGACGGCGTCGATCCTGCCTTCGACGGCCCGCTCGCCCACGATGATGCTGAACCCCACCTCCACCGAATGGGGCACCCGACTGCCGTAGGGCCCGGCGAGGAAGGCTTCCTGCAGGGTCGCGAGCTCTCCATCCCCGATCACCGCGCCGTCCTCGGCGCCGGGCAGGTCATCTGGATCGAGCAGCGGCCGTTGCCGGAACAGCGTCTCCACCCACGCGTGAAACCGGGTGCCGCGGACCGCAGCCGGCGTGGGCCTTCGTGGCATCGGACGGGCCAGGTCCCGCGCGAGGCCCTCGGGATCGGCCCGCATCCGCATCAGCTGGGACGCCGTCAGCACCGCAGGCAACGGCACCTCGACGACGGGGCGCAATTCGCGCGACAGCTCTGCCATCAGCAGCTCTGTATCCCGATCGAGCGCAGCAAGCAAGTCCCGCTCCGGAAGGGTCATCGCCCGCACGTCGTCGGCGGACTCGACTTCCCCCGCGGCCAAACCTCGGATGCCCGCGCGCACCAGGGCCGCCGCCTCCTCGCGCCGCTGCCGTGCGCCCTCGTCCACTGGCGCGGGCCAGTCGACCTCACGGCCCCCGTCGAGGGCGGGATTCGCCTCCTCGGCCGGCTGCGGCGCCCAGGTCACGATCAGGCCGTTACCGCCCTCGCAGCTGCTGCATATTTCCTCCAGGAAGGGCGAGGGCCCGCGCGGCCGCTTCTGAGTCGGCCCCCACCAATGCCCACTGACCAGCAACACCGATCTCGCCCGGGTGACGGCGACATAGGCGAGCCGGCGCTCCTCCCGCTCGTCGTGGGCGGCGCAGTCTTCCCTGTAGCGAGCGAGTTGGCTGGTGCTCGGCCCGCTGCAGTCAGGCAGGGCGGCGGCGTCGCCGCGAAGCGGTGAGGGGAGCACGTCGGCCGTAGTCGGCCAGCGTCCTCTGCCCGTGGTGGGCGGGAACACCGAGCGGCTCATGTCGGGGACGGCGACTACGTCCCACTCCAAGCCCTTTGCCTTGTGAACGGTGAGGAGCTGCACGGCATTGGACCCCGACGCCGTGGTCGCGTCGAGGCCCCGCTCGTATTGCTCGGCGGCGGCAACGTAAGCCAGGAACGCGGGCAGGCCGGCATCCCCGTCCAAACCGGTGAACTGGGCGGCCACGTCGAGGAAGGCCGACAGGTTGTCGCGCCGACGTGCTGCCACGGCCTCCGGGCTGGCCGCCAGCTCGACGTCTAGCCCCATCGTCTCCACGACCCGATAAACGAGATCCACAAGGGGGTCGGCAGAGTGCCTGCGGAGCGCGGCCAGCTCCGCGGCAAGCAGCGCCATCCGCTGCCGGCCCTCCTCGGAAACGCCGCTGCCCGCGTCGCCTAGAGCATCGGACAGCGACACGGCCTCGGCGGGATCGACCCCGGCGACCGCCGTTTCGAGCCGGCTGGCCTGCGGGACCACGCCGTCAGGCGGCGCCGTCGGGTCGTCCGCGGGAGTGCCCGCAGAAGCCGCGACCATGGCGGTGTCGCTGCCCAGCAGGGCCGTGGCGCGCCGTCCGAGACCAGCAAGGTCGCGCGCGCCGATGCGCCAGCGCGGCCCCGTGAGCAACCGGACGAGCGAGGCGTTCGCGGTGGGATCGTCAATCACCCGCAACGTGGCGACAATGTCGGCTACCTCAGGCAGCGCCAAAAGCCCACCCAGCCCCACGACTTCGACGGGAAGACACACCTCCAGCAGAGCGGCATGCAGGGCTGGGATGTCCGACCGGGCTCGCACCAGCACCGCGCATTCCCCCGGCGGGGTGCCGGCATCGACGATGTCGCGCAGCCGTCCAGCCAGCCATCCCACCTCCGCATCCCACGAGGGATGCAAAGCCACCTCTGTCTGCCCGCTCTCGGCAACGGCCGGCGGCGCCTGCAACTCCACGACGCGGTGCCGCTCCCGCAGCGCTCCGGCCACCGCATTGGCCAGGCGCAGCAACCGCCCCCCGCTCCGCTGGTTCACCGATAGCTCGAACACCCGGGCCGAACGCCCGTCGCGGCGGCGAAAGTGCTCCGGGAAATCGTCGATGTTGGCCACAGATGCCCCCCGCCATCCATAGATGGCCTGGCAAGGATCGCCAACGGCCGTCACCGGATGGCCCCGGCCGAACAACGCGGCGAGCATTCTGCGCTGCGCCACGCTGGTGTCCTGGTACTCGTCGAGAAGCACGATCTGCGCGGCGGCGCGCTCGGCGACACCCACGGCGGCGCTGCCCTCGGCAAGCCGCGCCCCCAAAGCGACCTGATCACCGAAATCCACCAGGTCGAGCGCGCGCTTCTCGGCCCGGTACTGGTCCACCAGATCGATCAGTTCGAGTCGCCGGCTCGCCGTCGCGTGCAAGGCCGCCAGACCCCGCTGGCCCGCGGGACGCTTCCCGCCGCGTTGCAGGGCGGAAGCCGCCTCGGCTTCGAGGACGCCAAGCCACCGCTCGTCGAATTCCCGCAAGCGTGCCGGCTCGACGAGATGCTCGTTGAGCTCGGCCTCCAGCTCGACCAGAGCAGCCGCGACCGCGTCGACCGAGCCGGTAAGCGCCTCGATGCGGCCGCGGTGCCTGCGCAGTACCCGGGTCGCAAGCTGGAAGCGCTGCGCCTCCGGCAGGAGCCGGGACTGCGGCTCGACACCGATCCGCAGACCGTGGTCGCTGATCAAGCGTGCGGCATAGGCATGGTAGGTCGAGACGACGGGCTCCCCGTCATCCTGGCCCCCCGTTTCGCCACCTTCCCGCGGGCGAGCTGCATCGCCCCGAAGACGCCTGCCGGCGGGTGCGACCGCAGCGGCAGCAAGCGCCCCGCGGATGCGCGAGGACAGCTCTGCCGCTGCCTTGTTGGTGAAGGTGAGCCCGAGCACCGCGGCTGGGCTGACCTGCCCGGTCACGACGAGCCACACCACCCGGGCGGCCATGACCGCGGTCTTGCCGGAGCCCGCGCCGGCCACGATCACTGCTGGCTCCATCGGGGCAGTGGCGGCACGAAGCTGCTCGGTCGTGAACGGCACGCGCAGTAGGTCACAGAGGTCGCGTGGACGCAGCTTGCTCATTCGACGACTGCCCGTCCTTCCGGCTGAGCTGGGCAGCTGGCGCGGAAAGTGCACCACCGGCAGTGCTCGCCCGGTGTCGCGGGAAAGCGCTCGGACAGGACGAGGCGTAGCCCGGTTTCCAGTAGATCCTCGATCCAGGTCAGGCCGGCGGGCTCGCTGTCCAGAGGAGGCTGGCACTGCACCTTCGGTAGGCCCCCGGCGTCGGCGCGCAGCTGGACGAGCTCAGCGCCGCCGCAGCGGAGCTCGCCGGGACTTTCCCCCGGCGCGTCCTGACTCCCGCCGTCAGGGGGAACTCGATCGAGCGCGCCGGCACGCACAGCCAGCTGGTAGACGCCCAGCTGCGGATGGCGCTCGACCTCCGGGCGCGACGGGGGGTTCTTCATCGTCTTCAGGTCCACGACATGAACGCGCCCATCACTGCGTTCGATCTCCACCCTGTCCATGCACCCCCGCAACAACACCTGACCTGAGGGGAGGCCGACCACGACGCTGAAGTCGACTTCCGAACCTGCGAGCTCGCGATTGCGGGTGCCCGCGTGCCAGGCAAGAAAACGCCCGATGGCCGCGCGGGCGGCCTCCCGCTCCTGGGCAGACCGCCACGGCGCCTCGTAGGCCAGTTGCTCCCATACGGTGTCCAGCCGACCGAGAACCATGTCGAGGTCGGGCTCGGAACGGCCGCGCGCCACATCGTCGGCCAGCGCATGCACCACCCCGCCCAGCCCCATCTCGGAGCTGGCCGGGCCCCTGGCCCGAGCCTCGTGCTCCAGGAACCAACGAAGCGGACACTGTCCGAGCAGGGCGAGGGACGTGCCCGACAGCGGGACGGGTTGCCCCGGGTCGCGGACGGGCGTGTCGTTGCGGCTGAGCGTGGCCATGCCCCACCACCGGTCGGGAGTGGCCGCCGGCACCAGTCGGCGTCCCGCCGCGTCGGTCAGCACCGCAAGCCGGGCCAGCCGCGTCGCCGCGGCACGTCGCAACGCCGGAGAGGCGCCCGGGTCAACACCCAGGCGCCGCAAGGTCGCCACGAGGGCGGGGACGGAAAGAGGCACGGGCACCCGCTCCCGGACCTCTCGCACGTGCACGCCCAGCTCGGCGAGAAAGCGGCTCGGTCGCTCACCGGTGTCGTCGGCGCTCGACACTGCGGTGACGACCAGCCGCCGGCGCGCACGAGTGCAGGCCACGTAGAACAGTCGTCGCTCGTCGGCGAGTAGCTCCGAAGAGCAAAGCGGCGCCCGCACGCCGCCGGCCTGGGGCGTGTCGAGCCGGTCCGCATCCAGAAGGCAGGACCGCCGCCGAAGGTCGGGCCACACCCCTTCCTGGACGCCGCAGACGACGACAACTTCCCACTCGAGCCCCTTGCTGCGGTGAGCCGTGAGCAACCTGACCGCGTCGCCCCCGACCTCGCGCTCGGCCAACGGGTGCGCGGGGATTTGCTGGGCCTCGAGCTCGTCGAGAAGCGGGCCCACGCCCGCAAAACGGCCCCGCCGCTCCGCAGCTCGCCCCAGCGCGGTGAACAGTGCCAGGACAACATCCAGATCCCGGTCAGCGGAGCGCCCGGCCGGCCCGCCCGCGGCCGAGGCCCGCTCAAGGCGGGCTGACCACGGGCTACCGGACCAGAGCGACCACAGCGCGGCCTCGGGACCTCCGCCGGCTTCCAGCGCCGAGCGCGCCTCCCCCAACAAGCCGGCCAGCCGAAGCACCGGCCCGGCGAGATCACCGGGTAGCCCCGACACGAGCGACGGGTCGGCGACCGCCTCGCGCAACAAGTCGCCGGAGGGGCGGGGCACGCGCGATGGCGCGGATGGATCTGATGCGCGTTGCCCGCGATCGGCGGCGCGCAGGGCGCGGCCCAACCGGCGCAGCTGCGCGGCATCGGCCGCGACAAGCGGGCTCGTCATCAGGTCGCGAGCCGTCTGGGGCGCCAGTGCGGCCGGATCGGCCGCACATCGCAGGGCCAGCAGCAGCGCGACGATGGCAGGTTCCCGCGCGAGGGGCACCTCGTCGCCGGCCACCTGCACGGGAATGCCCGCCGCGGTGAGCACCCGCCGCATTACTGGCACGCTGCGGACGCCGCTGCGGAACAGCACCGCCATCTGGGCCCACTCGGTGCCGCGCTCGAGCCGCTCCCGGCGCAAGACGTCGGCTACAGCCTCGGCCTCAGCCCCGGGCGACGGATAGGTCGCCACCTCCACCCCACCGCCGGTCGAGGTGGCCGCCAGCTCGCGGTGCTGCAGCAGCGTCTGGGCCGGCAACCCGGGCGCCGGAATGCCCCACGCCACCCGTCGGGTCGCGGCCACCAGGGCCGAGCCTGACCGCCGGCACGTCTGGAGGGCGAGAACCGGGGCAGGCTGCCCATCAGAGCGCCGGAAACGATCGCGGAACTGGAGCAGGCCCTTGACATCCGCGCCGCGGAAGCCGTAGATCGCCTGGTCGGGGTCGCCCACCACGACAAGGTCGCCGCCGCCGCCGGCGAGAGCATGGAGCAGGCGCTCCTGCGAGGGGTCGGTGTCTTGGTATTCGTCGACGAAGACGGCTCGGAAGTTCGACCGCAGGGCCCGCCCAATCTCGGGGCGGCTCGCGAGGGCGACGGCGCGCGACACCAGATCGGCGTAGTCGAGGGCGCCCTGGGCATCAAGAACATCCAGGTAGTCGGCATAGAAGTCGGCCAGCGCCGACCAGTCGTCGCGCCCTTCCCAGGCCGCCAGCACAGCCAATTCGCCGGGGTCGACGCCGACGTCGCGGGCGCGCGACAGCAGCGCCCGCACCTCCTCGGCCAGGCCCCGCGTGCCCATGGCCGGTCGCATCGTCGCCGGCCAGCGCGGCCGGCCTGTGTCGAGGCTGCCGCGCAGGAGGTCGCGCAGCACCACGTCTTGCTCGGGACCCGACAGCAGCCGTGGCGGTTCCGCCAGGCCATCGAATGGGTGGGCCTGGCGCACGAGGGCGTAGCACCAGGCATGAAACGTCCAGGCCAGGGGGCCCGGCAGCGCCCGCTGCAACCGCGCGGTGAGGCGCTCCCGGAGCTCGAGTGCGGCTCGCCTGCTGAACGTCAGGACGAGCACCTGCTCGGGACGCAGGCCCCGCTCGACCCGGCGGGCCACGGCCTCCACCAGAGTCGTCGTCTTTCCCGTGCCCGGGCCCGCCAACACGAGCAGCGGGCCGCGCCGGTGCGCAACGACCCGCCGCTGCGCCTCGTCAGGGTCAAACGCCGGGCGGCGCAGCGGTGACCCCCGGACCAGCCGGTACGACCGTGCCCGGGCAATTGCCGGCAACGCCCGTGCGGCCGCGGGCAAGGCCCTGGCAACGGCCCGGGCGGCGGGCACAGCCGGCGCAGCCGGCACAGCCGGCGGCTCGGGCACCGGGGACGAAGGTGGCGGCTCGCCGGCCAGTTGGTTGACGTCCTCCCGCGACTGGAGTCGCGGGATTCCCGAGCTGGGCGGTCGGTTCATGCCGCTGCCTGGCTGCGGGTGGTTCGCGCTACCGATGGTTCGGGTTTTCCGCGCGCAGACCCGCCAGGTGGCGGGTCTTGCCCCATGTCCTGGGGTGGGCGCGGGGCCGCGAGGCCCCGGGCCAAGATGACCTGTGCCGCGTGAGTGTCGGCGTGGGCTTGGTGGCCGCAGGCCAGGCATCGGAACACCGTTTGGCTCTCACGGTTTCCCGGCTGGGTGTGGCCGCACGCCCGGCACTCGGTGCTGCTGTGGGCCGGGTTCACTGTCACGACGGTGACCCCGGACGCGGACGCTTTGTCTTCGACGCGCCGGGCCAGCAGCCCCCAACACGAGCGGTGGATCGACCGGTTCAGCCCGGCTTTCGCCCGAGCCCGGTTCGGCAGGAACGCTGCGGCGTTGTCGGGGTCGGGTTTGGCTGCGGGCTTGCGCACCATGTTTGTGACCCGCAGGTCCTCGAACACGATCACGTCGTGGGCGCGGACGAGGCGGGTGCTGGTTTTCTCCACCCAGTCCTTGCGCCGGTCCGCCGCCCGCGCCGTCAGCTTCGCCAGCGCCTGCTTGGTCGCGGTCCTGCGGTGGGACCCGCGCCGCTGGCGTGACATCCGCGCTGCCAGCGTGCGCGCCTTGCGGTCGGCCTTGCCGCTGTGCGGCATGTGGTGGTGCTGCCCGTCCGAGGTCGCCAGCGTGACGGCCACGCCCCGGTCGATGCCGACCGCGCTGCCGGTGGACTCGCGGGCCACCGCCGGTTGCGCGGCGGTGAAGCTCACCTGCCAGCGTCCGGCCCGGTCGCAGGTGATGCGGGCCATCCCGGTCGTGGCTGGCAGCGGCCGGGACAACCGGAACCGCAGCCACCCGACCTTGGGCACGAACACGGCCGCCCACCGCCGGTTCAGCCGACGGACGTGGACGTCGCGGACGCAGCAGCCCTCGTCCCGGCCCGCCTTGCGCCACGACGGCCGCCGGTGCGACCGGTGCGTGAGCCAGTTACGCAAGGCCTGGTCCCAGTCCCGCAACGCCTGTTGCTGCACGCTGGAAGACCCGGCGGCCAGCCAGTCGAACTCGGCGCGGGCCTCGGCGAGCTGGCGGCACCGGCTGGCCGAGTTCGGCGGCCTGCTGACCCGCCCCGCCACTGCGTAGTAGGACTGCTGCTCACAGGCGAGGTTCCACACGTACCTGGCGTGCTGGCAGTGCAGCGCCAGGCCCTCGACCTGGGTGGCGGTGGGGCAGGCCCGGTACCGGTAGGACATCGCTACCCGGCCAGCTTCTGGTTCTCGACGTAGCCGCGCACGACCTCCAGCGGCGCCCCGCCCACGGT
>JADGOW010000163.1 GCA_017882765.1 Frankiaceae bacterium | reverse complement strand
CCAGCCCGGCCAGCCCGGCCACCCCGACCGGCGCGCCCGGCCGGGTGGTGCAGCCGAGCATGACCGAGTCCGCCGCGTCCTACGTCAACGAACTGCTCGTCCAAATGCAGTCCTTTGACACCCCCACCGGCTGGCAACGCCTCACCGGCGCCCTGTGCGGCACCGCCAACCTGCTCCTGCCCGCCCACCGCCAACTGCCCAAACCCATCCCCAGCCAACCCAACGTCCTGTTGATCGCGGCGACGAACCGGGCCGAAGCCCTCGACCCCGCCCTGACCCGACCCGGCCGCTTCGACCGCCGCCTCACCTTCGAACGCCCCCCCAAGACCAGCCGCCGCGCCCTCGTCGACCACTTCCTGGCCCGCAAAGCCCACGAGCCCGACCTGGACGACCCCGACCGCCGCGACGCGCTGGCCGCCCTGACCACCGGCTACACCCCCGCCATGATCGAAAACCTGTTCGACGAAGCGCTCATCAACGCCGTCCGCCGCGGCGCGACCGCCATGACCGGCCCCGACGTCGCCGCCGCCCGCCTGCTCATCGACGTCGGCCTGGGCAACCCTGTCGACTACACAGACCACGAGCGCCACCTCATCGCCACCCACGAATCCGGCCACGCCGTCACCGCCTGGCTGCTCGCCCCGCACCGCCGCCTCGAAGTCCTGTCCATCATCAAACGCCGCGATGCGCTCGGCCTACTCGCCCACGGCGACCGCGACGACGTCTACACCCGCAGCCGCGACGACCTGCTCGCCCTCATCCACATCGCCCTCGGCGGCCACGTCGCCGAAACCCTCTACTACGGCGAAACCTCCACCGGCCCGGCCAGCGACCTCGCCCAAGCCACCACCCTGGCGTGCCAGATGGTCGGCGCCGCCGGCATGACCGCCAGCCTGGTCTCCTTCGCCGCCGTCACCACCAGCACCCTCACCGACACCAACCTCGTCGGCCGCGTCCTGGCCGACCCCCCCAGCCGCAGCCAGGTCGAAACCCTGCTCACCGACGCCCACCACAAAGTCACCACCCTGCTCACCAACCACCAACACCACATCACCGCCCTCCGCGACGCCCTCCTCACCAACCACGAACTCCTCGGCACCGACATCACCGACATCCTCGAAAACGTCGAAGCCCCCGTCGTGATCGACGTCCGTGACCCTGACGTCAGCGACCTCGACGTCAGCGACCTCGACGTCAGCGATAGGGCCCTGGGGGCTGCCGCGAGCACCGCACCCACCCGGCTGTGACGACCGGCGAGCGACCACCTGGGCGCGTCTTCCTGGCGGCGGCGTACCTGGTGCTGGTGGTCCTCGGCGCGACCCTGGCTGCGATCGGGGCGTTCCTCGTCCCCGCCGGGCCTCGTGTGGGCAGCTTCCTCGTCTCGTTCGGGGTCATCGTCGCCCTGGTGACCAACCCGGGGGTCGCGGTGCTCGGGGCCCGGTTGACCGGCACCAGGCTGGGGGCGGGCGCTCCGCTGTTGGCGTGGCTGGTCATGCTGTGGCTGCTCAACTCCCGGCCCGAGGGCGACCGCATCCCGGCCTTCGACGTGAAGGGCGGCATCTTCCTGATCGGCGGGGTGCTGGCCGGGGCGGTCGCGGTCACGCTCGTGCGCACCGAGCGCGGCGTGACAGCGCTCGGGTTCAACCTCCTGGGGGCGGCCGCTCGGACCCCCGGTACCAAGCCGGGCTCCCCGCCGAACGGTCCCGCGGACGGGCACGCGAAGTCGCCGGAAAGCGCGGGGCCCCGGAACGGTCCTTGACGAACCGGCCCCAGGGCCCCGCTCCTGCGCAGCCGGCTAGTGCGGGGCGGGCTGCTCGGTCCCCGTGACGGCGAAGGCCTTGTTCACCTCGACCGTCACCCGCGCACCGGCGGACGTGGTGAGGTGCGCCTCATACACGCCGTCGGAATCCGTCTCGACCCGCTCGATCGTCGCTCCCGGATACTTGGCGCGGGCCGCCGCCGTGACCTTGGTGGCGGTGTCGCCGGTGAGCAGCTTCTCGTCAGGACGCATGCTCCGGGTCTCGTCCCTGCTGCCCGGGCCCTGGCTACCGGGGCCCCAGCCGGTCGGGGGGTTCTGACCAGGCGAGGCGGACTGGACCGCCGACGGCGTACCGCCGCTGCTCGACGGCGTGCCGTCGGCCGCGTTCGCCGAAGCCGTCGCGGCCAGAACAGCGCCTGCCAGCAGCCCGCTTGCCACCAGCGCGCCGCCGACGGCGTACCGGCGCCAGCCCGTTCGTTTGTTGTCGTCGTCCATACGTACTCCTCGATTACCGGCCCGACGGTCGGGCCACACGAGGAAACGGTTGCCTGCCGGCCTGTGCGGCGACTGTGTCCGGCATGAACGCGGAATAAGAACCAGGTTCGCGGGCCCAGGATCGCCGACTCGGACGACAGGCGCGCCCGATGCCAGCCGGGCCTTACGGCACCTCCGTAGTGGCACCCGTCGGGGTTTGGGCGAAGGCGTCCAGCTCGTGGAACACCTCGGTCAGCAGCAGTGTCGAACGCTCCACCAGCGGGCGCATCCGCAGGTAGGTGTCGGCCGCGGAGGGGTCGGGCTCCACCGGCTCGCGGACACCGATGATCGAGGCAGCGTCGTCGAGGCTCCTGATGGCCCCCAGGGCATGGTGGCCCAGCAGGCAGGCCCCCAGTGCCGTGCCTTCGGGCGACTCCGCGATTCGTACCGGAAGGTTGAGCGCTGACGCCAAAGTCGCCACCCACAGCTCGGATGCGACCGCGCCACCGGTCGCCCGGATCTCGCGCAGAGGTACATCGCTGGCCGTCAGCGCGTCGCGTACGAGAGCGAGCTGCTGGCACACTCCCTCGATCACGGCGCGGACGAGGTGGGCGCGGGTGTGATCCCGGCGCAGCCCGATGTACGCGCCGCGCAGCCCGGGCTCCCACCATGGGGCGCGCTCGCCCAGCAGGTACGGCAGGCACAACAAGCCGCCGCTGCCCACCGGGGCCGTCGCCGCTTCCTCGGTCAGCCGCTCGTCGCGCCCGTCCGCGTCGTCGCCGCCTGCGGCCCGTCTCGGCGCCGGGGGGGCGAATGCACCACTCGCCCAGCGCACCGCGGACCCGCCGTTGTTCACAGCGCCGCCGAGCACCCACCGGTCTTCGGTGAGGGCGTAGCAGAACAGCCGGCCGGCGTCGTCGACCCTGGGCTTGTGCCGCACGGCACGCAGGGCCCCGCTCGTCCCCAGCGAGACGGCGCCCACGTCGGGCGTGACCGCGCCCACACCCAGATTCGCGAGGACGCCGTCAGTGGCCCCGGCCACGACAACGGCCTCCGGTGGCAGCCGGGTCGCCGCCACGATCTCGGGCCGCAGCCGCCCGAGCACCGCCGTGGTCGGCACCACCTCGGCAAGCTGATCCGGACGGACGCCGGCGAGCTCGAGCGCTTCTGAGTCCCAGCGGTTGCCGGTGATGTCGTACATCCCGGTGCTCGACGCGCTGGACAGGTCGGTGAGATACCCACAGCCGCACAGCCCACCGGCGATCAGTTCCTTCACGCCGCCCCATCGCGGGGTAGCGCGCACGGCGGCGCGATCCCGGGCGGTGAGGTACATCAGCTTGAGCAACGGTGACATCGGATGCACCGGAGTGCCGGTGCGATGGTGCAGCCGCCTCGCGAGAGCTCCGTTGCTGCGCGACTTCAGCTCCCGCGCCTGGGCGGCCGCCCGGCCGTCCGCCCACGTGATGAGGGGGCCGGCGGGGGCGCCGGCGGCGTCCATCGGCACGACGCCGTGCATGGCGGCACCCAGACACACGGCGACGACCCGGTCACCGCGCTGCTCGACCATGCGAGCGACGTCGCGCAGTGCGACGACGGCTGCCTCCCGCAGTCGCGTGGCGTCCAGTTCCGCGTAACCGGGTGCGGGCACCAGCATCGGATAGGCAACGGACGTGCCCGCCCGGATCTCGCCGGTCGCGCCGGATGCCACCGCTTTGGTGGCGGTGGTCCCGGAGTCGAGTCCGACGACAACGTCCACGAATGAACCTTCGCAGCGTGCTACCGGACTGCGTCAAGAGGCAGGATGCGGCCGGGCCCGGCGACCCGGCCTGGCCCGGCCGCCAGGCCCTCCAGTCTCCCTCGGGCCGGCCGATGCAGGAGGCGTGGACCGTGCAGACCCAGCAGGCGAGGAATCAGGGGAGGCCACCCGCGCCCTGATCCTCGTCACTGTTGGTGGTACCCGGCTCGGCGTGCCGTTGGCTTCCGTCGCGGAGGTGACCCGGCTCCCCCCCGTGACCCGCGTGCCGGGGCTGCCCCACTGGGTGCGGGGGTTGGTGAACCTGCGCGGTCGCCTCGTCGCCGTCCTCGATGTGGCGAAACTGCTCGGCGTCAGCGCCGCCCCGACGACGTCTGGACGTCAGCGCGTGCTCGTCGTGTCCGGCGACGGCCTGTCCGCCGGCATCGGTGTGGACTCCGTCGGGGGGGTCGCCGAGGTAAGTGCAGCCGGTGTCGAGGCGCTGCCGGCGGGCCTGAGCAGCCAGGCCGCGGCGTTCCTGGCCGGGACCGCCGTGGTGGCCGGCACACCCGTGGCGCTGCTGGACGTGCCCGCCGTTCTCCAGGCGCGCAGCACGCTGCCCTCGGCACGCTCCCGCTCCGCGTCCTGACGCCGACGCCAGGAAACGGCTGCGCTGGGCCGGGTGGCCTATCCGGCGATTGGTGCGTCCGGGCTCGTGCTCAGGTCCGTCCGGTTGTGCGCCGATGCCTCGAACAGACCAGCATGCGTCCGCCCGGTGGGCGGGCAGGCCCGCGGCAGCCAGCGCAGGGCAAGTGGGCGCGGTGCCTGGTGGGAGGCAAGCAGTGGACCAGACCCAGCGACTGCTCCGTGCTGCCGGGGCGGCGCGCTTCGCGAGCCTGGTGCTCAGCGTCGTGGCGGCCGCGGTTCTGCAGAACACTCCGGGGGAGAGCGTCCATCTCATCCTCGTCGGCGTCTGGGCCGGCGTGGCCGCAGTGGTCGCCGCATGCCTCATGTGGCTGTCCGGCTCGTCCGGGGTCGCCGTCCGCGCGCGTCGCCACGCCCCCTCGCTGACGACCCTGCTCACGGTCGCCGACATCGCCGCCACCACGGGGATCCTCGCTGCGACCGGTGGCGTCAGCGAGTCGTTCTGGCTCGGTTACCTGCCACCGGTCTTCTTCGCTGCGGTGGCACTCCCGGCGCTGAACGCGGCTCTGATCGCCGTCGGAGCGAGCGGTGCCTGCGTGATCGGCACCTACGCGGCCGGGGACCTCAACCGGTCGGCCGCGGCCACACTCATCCTGGTGCTTCCCGTCCCGCCTGCCATCGCGCTGCTCGCCGGGGGTATGTCGCGGGCGTTGCGCCGGCTCGGCCAGGAGGCCCTCGATCAGCGGCGGGAAGCCGTGGAGCAGCGGGACCAGCTCGCCGCCTACGTCGCCGAGCTCAGCGGGGCCTTGGGCAGGGCAGCGGAAGGGCAGCTGTCGGTGCCGCTGCCGCGCGTCCCGGCAGACGAGACCGCCGGTGCGAAGCGCACCCAGGACGGGGCCGAGGTGCTCGACCAGCTGTCCGGTTCGCTGGAGCACACCCTGACCGGCCTGCGCGACCTGGTGGAGCAGGTGCGCGGCAGCGGTGACCAGCTGGCCGGCAGCGCCGTGCAGCTCTTGCGGACGGCGCAGGAATCCGCCGCGGGAGCCACCGAGCAGTCCAGCGCCGTCACCGAGACGACCGCGACCATCGAGCAGCTGGCGGCCACAGCCGCACAGATCGCTGAGACCGCCGAGGCGGTGGCCCGTTTCGCCGCCGAGACACTGCGCCACGCCGAGCACGGCCGGGACGCGGTGGGAGCCTCCGTCGACGCGATGGACGCCATCTCCTCCCGGGTGGACGGCATCGCCTCCCGTGCTACCGGGCTCGGCGAGAAGAGCCAAGAGATCGGCCGCATCGTCGAGGTCATCGACGACCTCGCCGACCAGACGAACCTCCTGGCCCTCAACGCGGCGATCGAGGCCGCCAGGGCTGGAGAGCACGGGCGCGGGTTCGCGGTGGTTGCCAGTGAGGTGCGCAAGCTCGCCGAACGGGCGCAGCTGTCCACCGGGCAGATTCGCGACATCGTCGAGCACATCCGCGACGAGACGAACGCGACGATCCTCGCCAGCGAGGAAGGCGCGAAGGAGGTGCGTAGCGGCATGGCGTTGCAGCGCGACGTCGTGGACGCCCTGGAACGAATCTCCGGAATGGTCGACGAGACCACCACGGCGGCGAAAGAGATTTCGATCGCCACGCAGCAGCAGCGCTCCGCCTCCGACCAGGTTGTCGCCGCGATGATGCAGGTGTCGGAGGTGTCCCGGCAGTACGCCGTGGGATCCCGGCAAGCTGCCGCCGCAGCCGAACAGCTCAATGCCCTGGCTGGTGAGCTGCGTGCGGGGATCTCCCGCTTCAGTGTCGTCTGAGATCACTGCCGTGCCCGCGCTTCCCGACGACCCTGAGCTGGCCGCGGCGTTTCGCGCCGAGGTCGAGGAAAGGCTGTCCTCCCTGTCGTCGGGACTGCTCGCCCTGGAGGCCTCGATCGGCCCGGCCGATCGCGGCCGGCCGCTGAACCGGGGGGACGTGGCCGCGCTGTTCCGCGACGCCCACACGATCAAGGGATCGGCGCGCCTGCTCGGCGTCGAGCGGATGGTCCGCATCGCGCACGCGGCTGAGGATCTGCTCGGCGCGGTTCGCGACGGCCGGGTTCCCCTGCGGCCGGAGCTGGTCGACCTGCTGCTGGCAGCCTGTGACGGCCTGGCAAGGACCGGTCCAGGAGCCGATCCCGATCTGCCGGACGCTCAGGTGGAGGCGCTGGTTTCGACGCTTCGCAGCTTCGCGCCCTCGTCGTCCGGCGCGGCCTTCCGGCGGGCGGCGCCTGTGCCGCGCCAGCGCGCAACTTCGGGGCGTACGGCGGCGCCGGCTGACCAGGCTGCCTCGGCCGCCCCCGTCGCCACTCCAGCGGCCCCGGCCCCGCCCGCCGCCGCCCCGCGCTCACCGGCGGCGGAAGTGATCCGGGTCGGCACCGAGGCGGCCAGCGCGTCCAAGGCGCCCTGCTTGGCCGTGCGGCACACGTGCACCACCGTCGAGC
>JADGOW010000029.1 GCA_017882765.1 Frankiaceae bacterium | reverse complement strand
GGGAATCTCGGTCCCGCGCACTCACGATTCTGATCAGCTCGGTTACCGACCGACGGGCGCCCACCTGGTCGACAGGTGCCCCGAACCGGCGACGCTGGCACGCATCAGCGCCACGAAGACGATTTATCCCGGTTTCGAAGCACGGCATTCATCGCAAATGGGGCCGAGTGTGTGTTGGTGAGTGGCCGCAAACAGCGCTTGCTCGCCCATGCTCCCGGGGGTGCGGCACCTCGGCCTGTGCCTTCCGTCGCAGCAGGTGCAGCACGAACAGCGCGACTGCGGAAATGATGACGAGTCCGGTCCAGTCGAACAGCGCCGTCAGGTGCGCCTGCAGGTTCGTCGCTTGCGCGAGGTAGGTGCTCACCGGGATGGACGGGTTCCACTGATTGCCGGTCAGTACGAGAGCCAGGCCCATGGCGATGCCCTGCATGGAGTCCCACAGGCCGTGCAGCACCGACACCAGCAGGTAGGTGCCGATCACCGGAAAGGTGATCCGCCAGTGCGGGAACTCGCCCGGCCGGCGGTTGCGGCCCGCCGCCTGGAACAGCACCGCGCCGAGGATGGCCGTCCAGAGGGCATGCCCGAACGGGGTGAGAACGCCGCGCAGCAACTGGGTTTCCAGCATGGGTTCCAGCGGCGCCTGGGCATTGCTGATGAGGACGTTGAACGCGTAGCCGGCGCTTTCGAAGGCCGCGAAGCCGCACCCCAGCGCGGCTCCGAGGAGCAGGCCGGTGCGGGTGTTGCGGGTGGCGACGTGGCGGGCGACGACCATGAGGGCGATGGCCTTCGTGCCCTCCTCGACCAGTCCCACGCCGAAGTACTTCAGCGGGCCCGTGCCCAGCAGGTACGTCTCGATCAGGGCTGCCGCAAGCATCCCGATGACACCGCCGACGACGAAGGCGCGGACGATGTCCAGGGCGCTCAGGTGGCTGCCCTGCAAGTGCTCGAGCTCGTAGGCGGCGATGGTGACCGGTGCCAGGAAGCTGCCGAGCAGGATCACCGACGGCACCAGCACGATGTCGCGGGTCATGGCCGTCGTCACCACCGCGCCCAGCCACAGGGCGGCGCCGACCAGAAGCGTGCGTTCCCATCCGGGGCTGCGCAACCGCAGGCTCGCGCTCTGCAGGGAGAACCGGCGCGGGGCCGGCGAACCCGGTTCCGACGTCATGTCAAGCCTGTCGGCTGTGCCGTCGGATCCCTGGATGCCCCGGATGGGGAACGTGGCTCAAACCGAGCTGGTCACCCTAGCCGTCGGTGGGGCGAGATCGCTGCGGTGTCCGACGCGTTCCAGCCAGCGCACAAGCTGGCGGTGCACGCACTCGGCCCCGATCAGCTCGCCGTCCACCGGCCAGGTCGCAGGGTGGACCAGCACCGCCCGTCCCTGCCAGCCGCCCAGCCCGCCGTGGCAGCCCACGAGCTCTTCGAAGGCGGCGACCTCGTCCGTCCCGGAATCGAGACGACTGTTGATGACAAGATCACCCACGTGGTCGCAGCTGTCGTGGCTGAGCAGGTCGGCGGCTGCCTGCGGCCCGAAGGCGGCCAGCGGATCCGCGCCGGTGATCTGCCCGCTGCCCAGGCGGTGCACTCCGTCGCGGCCGAGCACGACGGGGCCATCAGAGGACGTCCGGGTGCAGACGAAGCCGATGCCAGGATGGCTCGCGAGCTCGGCCAGCAGCCCGGGATAGGCGGTCTCGATCTCCTCGGCCGTCAGGCGGCCGGGATGGCGCGGGAAGTAGACGAGCGCGAGGTTCCCGGAGGCCGCGACGACCAGTTCGGGGGCTTCGGGCCGGGCGGCTCCGCCCTGGGCGGCTTCGGGCCGGGCGGCTCCGGGTTCCTCTTCGACCACCGCGGCGAGCTTGGAGCGCGACAGCATGCCGACCATGCCGTGCTGTTGCCTGACCTCGGCCAGGAAGCGGCTGACCGGCGTCCGGGCCTCTTCGGTTCCTGTCGCGGCGATGCTGTCCGTGGTGGGGCTGCCCGCGCCGGCCATGAGGTCGCGGACCACCTCCTCCAGCGGCGTGCCATACCGCTGCCGGAAGGTGGCTCCCTGGCTTTGCCCGTGGTCGCTGAGGATGACGAACTCGTAGGGCCGGGGCGCGTGGGCGGCCAGGGCCGCGAGCGTCCCGATGACCCGGTCAACGCCCTCCAGTGCCCGAAGTGACTCGGCGCGGGTGGGCCCGGCGTGGTGGGCGATCTCGTCGTAGTCGGTGTAGTCACAGAAGATCGACTTCGCTCCGCGCATGATGTACTGCGCGACGAGCACGGTGTTGAGGTCGCGCAGAAGCACGTTGGAGATCGCGCGCTGGGCCGCGAAGACGCCGGAGCGGCGGATGCGCGGCTCGATTCCCCGCAGCCGCTGCCGGCGGGCCTGATACACCTCTTTGACGGCTTCCCCGATCGTGAGAATGAAGGAGCGGGTGAACCCGTAGGGGCTGATGAAGAAGGCGGCGAAGCTGCGTGCGGGGCGCCCGCCGAGCGCGAAGCCGCTGAGCGTCAGGTGTGACACCGGCGCGTCCCCGCTGAACAGGTTGCTGATGCTGACGCCATCGTCGGCGAGCAGCCCGCGGCCGTCCGACATCCGGGACTCGATGAGCGCGGCGTCCTTGGGCTTGCTGGACACGACGAGCCTTCCCGCGTCCTTTTCGAACCACCGGAAAGCCGGCACACCCCGGTTGTTGCCGTGCAACAGGCCTGCCTGGCTGGCCGGCGTCGTCGGCGGCACCTGCGCGTGCCAGGGCGTGAGTCGATGGCTGCCCGCCCGGATCCAGCGGCTGAGGGTGGGCAGGTTGCCCGAGACAACCGCCCACTGCAGCAGCGGGGCGGCCAGCCCGTCGATTTGGAGCATGACGACGCCGGGTTCGTCCTGGTGCGGGATCCGCCCATGGTGGGAGAACATCAGCAGCTGGCTGAGGAACTCTGTCTCGTCGCCCGCCGACACCAACCAGCTGATCGCAATGGTGATGATCGCGGCGATCCAGGAGGCGGCGAAGGCGGGCCAGAAGCCGTCGACATGGATGTCCGGAGTCACCACGAAGGCCAGATACAGGATCGCGGCCCGGGCGAACAAGCCGACCACGAGCACGCCCACCCAGCCGAACGCGAGGGCCAGCGCCTGCAGGGCGGGCCGCAGGCCCGCCGTCAGGATCGCGGCCAGCACGACGGCGAGCACCACGTCCCACTCGGCCGAGGCGGACAGCCCCGGGACGACGTTGATCGTTACGATCAGCGCGAGAGAGTTGATCAGTACGGCCGCGACGGTTGCCACGACGCGCTGCCGGTTCCAGCCCTGCCGGGTGAACAGGGCCCAGCCCCTGCCAAGGTCCTCGAGGGTCCGGCTTGCGCCCGGGTGCCGGCCGGCCCACCCGGCGAGGGTGCCCTCTGCCGGTTCATGCTCGGGTTGCACGGGCATGGGACCACTATGTCGGACGGGTATGTCGGACGGGCGCGCAGCATCGCGAACCCCGTTCCGCGGGACGCGGGCGGGGGGCACTGGTGCTGGTGTTACCGTTAGCACGGCTAAGTATTTTGGGAGCGAGCGCCTGCGGCGCCCCTCCAGTGGTGACAGTCACGCCACGGCAAGGCAGGCCAGGGTGAGGGAGGACGGCATGGGTCTCGACAGCTTCGCCAGCCGCGGGAGCCTGCAAGTGGGCGACCGCACGTTCGGCATCCGCCGCCTCGACGCCGTCGAAGGCGCCGGGCGGCTGCCCTTCAGCCTGCGCATCCTGCTGGAAAACCTGCTGCGCACCGAGGACGGTGCCAACGTCACCGCGGAGCAGATCCAGGCGCTGGCGAGCTGGGACCCGCAGGCCGCGCCGAGCCAGGAAATCCAGTTCACTCCCGCCCGGGTGATCATGCAGGACTTCACCGGGGTCCCGTGCATCGTCGACCTCGCTGCCATGCGCGAGGCCATGAGCGCCCTCGGTGGTGACGCGACCAAGATCAACCCTTTGGCTCCCGCCGAGCTGGTCATCGACCACTCGATCATCGCGGACGTGTTCGGACGCCCCGATGCCTTCCTCCGCAACGCGGAGATCGAGTTCGAGCGCAACCAGGAGCGCTATCAGTTCCTGCGGTGGGGGCAAGAGGCGTTCGCCAACCTCGTGGTCGTGCCGCCCAACACCGGAATCGTCCACCAGGTCAACCTGGAGCGGCTCGCCCGCGTCGTCTTCGTGGCCGAGGCAGCCGCGGCGGACGGCGGGCCCGCTGGCCTCGTGGCCTACCCCGACACCCTGGTGGGGACCGACTCGCACACCACCATGATCAACGGGCTCGGCGTGCTCGGCTGGGGCGTGGGCGGCATCGAGGCGGAGGCGGCGATGCTCGGCCAGCCAGTGTCCATGCTGATCCCGAACGTCGTGGGTTTTCGGCTCACCGGCGAGATGGCCCCGGGCACGACCGCGACCGACCTCGTCCTTACGGTCACCGAGTTGCTGCGAAGCCACGGGGTCGTGGGCAAGTTCGTCGAGTTCTACGGCGAGGGGGTCGCGGCGGTGCCGCTGGCCGACCGGGCCACGATCGGCAACATGAGCCCGGAGTACGGCTCCACCTGCGCGATCTTCCCCATCGACGCCGAGACGCTGTCCTACCTGCGGTTCACCGGGCGCCCCCCGGACCTCGTCGCCCTGGTCGAGGCCTATGCCAAAGAGCAGGGCCTGTGGCACGACCCCGCCCACGCGCCCGGCTTCAGCGAAACGCTGGAGCTCGACCTCGCCACCATCGAGCCTTCCCTGGCCGGGCCGAAGCGCCCCCAGGACCGGGTGCCGCTGCGGGTGGCCAAAGCCGCCTTCCGGAATGCCCTGCGCGCGGTCGTCCCGGCGCAGGAACTCAACGGATTGGACGAGGCGTCCGAAGAGTCGTTCCCGGCCAGTGACCCGGCCGCCGCCTTCGCCCAGAAGCAGTCCGACCGGCCGGTGGTCTCGGCCAACGTCGGCGAGGTCGGCGACCGGCCGAGCGTGCCCACCCGCGTCCGGCTGGAAGAGGGCGCCGAGGCGGAGCTCGACCATGGCGCGGTGGTCATCGCGGCGATCACAAGCTGCACCAACACGTCGAACCCGCAGGTCATGGTCGGCGCAGGCTTGCTTGCGAAGAACGCAGTCGAGCGGGGGCTGACCAGCAAGCCCTGGGTGAAGACCTCGCTCGCGCCCGGGTCGAAGGTCGTCATGGACTACTACGAGGCGGCCGGCCTCACCCCCTACCTGGAGAAGCTGGGCTTCTACCTCGTCGGGTACGGCTGCACCACCTGCATCGGCAACTCCGGCCCGCTGCCCGACGAGGTCGCCGAGGGTGTCCACCGGGGTGACCTCGCCGTGGTCAGCGTCCTGTCCGGCAACCGTAACTTCGAGGGCCGGATCAACCCGGACGTCACGATGAACTACCTGGCCTCACCCCCGCTGGTGGTGGCCTACGCCCTCGCCGGGACCATGGACATCGACCTGGACGCCGAGCCGCTCGGCACCGGCAACGACGGGCAGCCGGTGTACCTGCGCGATATCTGGCCCGCATCAGCTGATATCACCCGTGTCGTGGGCGAGGCGATCAAAGCCGAGATGTTCTCCACCGACTACGCGGACGTGTTCGCCGGCGACGACCGGTGGCGCTCCCTGCCGCTGGGGGAGGGCGGCACGGGTAGCTTCTCCTGGGATCCCGAGTCGACCTACGTGCGGCGACCGCCCTACTTCGAGGCCATGCCGGCCGACCCGCAGCCCCCTGCCGACGTTGCGGACGCGCGCGTCCTGGCGCTGCTCGGCGACAGCGTCACCACCGACCACATCAGCCCGGCCGGCTCGATCAAGAAGGACTCGCCCGCTGGGCAGTATCTGATCGAGCACGGGATCGAGCCGCGCGATTTCAACTCCTACGGCTCGCGGCGGGGCAACCACGAAGTGATGATCCGCGGGACGTTCGCGAACATCCGGCTGCGCAACAAGCTGGCACCCGGCACCCAGGGCGGTGTCACGGTGCACCTGCCCGACGGCGAGCAGATGACGATCTATGACGCCGCGATGCGCTATGCCGCTGAAGGCGTGCCACTGGTCGTGCTCGCCGGCAAGGAATACGGCAGCGGCTCCAGCCGCGACTGGGCGGCCAAAGGTACGTCGCTGCTCGGCGTCCGCGCCGTCATCGCCGAGTCCTACGAGCGCATTCACCGCTCGAACCTGATCGGGATGGGGGTCCTGCCGCTGCAGTTCCCCGACGGGCAGTCGGCGGAATCACTCGGGCTCACCGGGCATGAGACGGTCACCGTTCGCGGGCTCGCCGACGTGAGTGAGACGACGGGCACCCTCCCGGTGCGGGCCGGCGACGCCGACTTCGATGCTGTCGTGCGCATCGACACCCCGGGGGAGGCGGAGTACTTCCGCCACGGCGGGATCCTGCCGTACGTGCTGCGATCGCTGCGCGACTCGTGAGCACCACCCCGGCCGACCCGGCGGCCCTGCTCGCGCTGGCCCAAGAGGTCGCCCGGCAGGCCGGAGAGTTGCTGCTGGCCGGCCGGGAAGGCGCCGTATCGGCGTTGGCGACCAAGAGCTCGCCGACCGACGTGGTCACCGAGATGGATCACGCGGCCGAGAAGCTCATCCGGACGGCCCTGCTGGCCGCCCGGCCCGACGACGGGCTGCTCGGCGAGGAAGGCAGCGACATCGCGGGCACCAGCCGGGTGCGCTGGGTCGTCGACCCGATCGACGGGACGGTCAACTACCTGTACGGCTATCCCGCCTGGTCGGTCTCCATCGCCGCGGAGGTCCTCGACCCGGGCAGCGGGCCCCACGCATCAGGCGAGGCCGTCGCCGGAGTGGTCCTCGTGCCCGCCGCGGGCGCCGCGTGGACAGCGACGCTGGGTGGGGGCGCCTGGCGCGACGGGCGCCGGATGCACGGCTCGCAGGCGCGGTCGCTGGCGCAGGCGCTGGTGGGCACCGGCTTCGGCTACACCGCCGAGACCCGCCGCCGCCAGGCCGAGGTGCTGACGCGCGTCCTCCCCGCGGTCCGCGACATCCGGCGCAGCGGCTCGGCAGCCTACGACCTGTGCTGCGCGGCCGAGGGCCTGCTCGACGCCTACTACGAGCGCGGGCTCAACCCCTGGGATCTGGCGGCCGGCGGGCTCATCGCGCGGGAAGCAGGCCTGCTGGTCGGTGGGCGAGACGGCAGGCCGGCCTCCCACGACCTGGCCATCGCCGCGCCGCCCGCGCTGTATGCGGCGCTGGCGGGCCTGCTGAGTGCGGACCCGCCGGCGGGTCAATAGTGCGGGGAGGTACCCGCCGGCGGGCTCCGGCTGAGCCGCTGCCGTGCCGCTCCCGGAGGCGGCCCGTTGGAGGCGGCGGGCCGGGAGCTAACCTCCGTGGCGAAGCTGACGGCGCGGACTCCTCCTTTGCGGGGGCCCCGAGTGGGCCAACCGGTCGAGGAATGCTTCGGCTGGTCGGGCGCGCGACTGTTGCGCCGCTCGGGTGAGCCCGACGTTTCAGAGCGAGGGACCTGGTGACGATTCCAGGTGGATCACGGGAACGTGGCTCGCGCGGGTGATGCGGTGCGGGACGTCCATCACCATCCAGCGCGACAGCCGGTGCGGCAATGTCGCCAGGATCACGGCCTCGAACTGTCCTTCCCCGAGCTCCTGTCGGACCCTGTCCACGGGATCCGCGTCGACCACATCGCCGCTCACCTCGACCCCCGCGCGACGTAGCCGAACGATTTCATGTTCCAGGCGGCCCTCCGCCAAGGCTCTCGCGATCACGCCCGCGTCGGGGATGGCCCGGTCGATCGGCGGATAGTCCCACTGGTGAAAACCCTCGGTCTGAGTGACCGGCGCCAGCAAACGAAAGGTGCACGGCCCTGCGCTCATCAGCTCATCGAGCCGATGCACGAGCTGGTCGCCCCCCAGCGTCTGGTTGGCGACAACAAGGTAACGAGTCATTCCTACTGCCTCCCTGCTCGGACAGCGGCAGTCCGAGCCAATGCGCAGCATCGCAGACCCGGTCAGGATCTCGGCGGCGCCTCCGTCAGCTTGCCCATCGCAGTCGTGATCGCGTGCAGGTCGTCGGGGTCGAGCCGGTCGACGAGATGGCGCCGCACGCCCCGCAGGTGTGTTGGGTAGGCCTGCTGCAGCCCGCGGTAGCCGGCGTCGGTGAGTACCGCGTACACGACCCGGCCGTCGGCCTCGCAGCGCTGCCTGGTGACCAGTCCGGCGCGCCCGAGCCGGTCGACGAGGCGGGTGAGCCCGCTGCGTGACAGCAGCGCGCAGTCGGCGAGATCGGTCATTCGGAGACGTCGGCCGGGGACGGCCGACAGGTGCGCGAGTACGTCGTAGCCCGCAAGCGTCAGACCATGCTCGGCTTCGAGCTCGCCCTCGAGCCGGCGCACGACGGTTGCGAAGCCGCGGATCAGGGCCTGCCACGCCGCCATCTCGGGCGGCCGCAGCGGCTGGACCGTGGTCATCGGTGCCACGCTATTCCACACTTGCTTGCGCATACAAGTTTATGTCGACCACGACAGGGGCGTGGTCTGACGGTCCCTCCCCCTTGCGCGCCTCGCGGTCGATGTAGGCGTCCTGAACCTGCCCTGCCAGGGCGGCGTCGGCGTAGACGTGGTCGATGCGCATGCCCATGTCCTTGTGGAACATGCCCGCGCGGTAGTCCCAGTAGGTGAACGGATTCGGCCCCTTGAGGGGGCGGGGACGCACATCGGCCAGCCCCAACCCGCGCAGCTGCGCAAGCTCGGCCCGCTCGGCCGGGGTGACGTGCGTGCTGTGGGTGAAGGCTGCCGGGTCCCACACGTCCGCGTCGGTGGGCGCCACATTGAAATCGCCGCACACGGCCAGCGGGCTGAACGCGCGCAATTCCGCGGCCACGGTGGCACGCAGCGCCGCCAGCCAGGCCAGCTTGTAGGCGTAGTGCTCCGAGTCGGGTACGCGGCCGTTGGGGACGTACACCGACCACACGCGCATGCCGCCGCAGGTAGCAGCGATCGCGCGGGCCTCGGGCCCGGGATTGCCGGGCTCGCCGTCGAGACCGGAGCGGAGGTCGGCTACCCCGACGCGTGACAGCAGCGCCACCCCGTTCCACCGTCCGGTGCCGTGGTCGGCTGTCTCGTAACCCAGCCGGCCGATCTCGTCGCGGGGGAATGCCGCGGCTGTGCACTTCGTCTCCTGGAGCGCGACGATGTCCGGGGCGGTGGTGGCGAGCCAGGCCAGCAGCCGTGGCAGCCGCCGGCCGATCGAGTTCACGTTCCAGGTGGCCAGGCGCATACGGCCACTCTTGCTGCCCGCAGCGGCTCGGGTGCCCGAATCCGTGGGTGGGCGGTCCTGGGTGGTCGACGGGGCGTGCCCGCTCATGCTCGACGAGCCGGTCCGGTCCTAGCACCGGGTGCACCGCTTCTTCGCTCGGCGTCGTTTCGCGGCCTGAGCGGCGAGGGCCGGTATCGGGCCACGGCGAGCCGGTCTTCGGGCGCCCCGCGTCTCGATGGCGCCCTTCGGTGCTGCGCTTCAGATCCCCTGTTCGTGCTGTCGACATCAACAGCGGGGGCTTCTGACTGTGGGGGCGCAATGGCGGCAGGTGCCGGGGTCGGTGGTGATGGCGACCGGCCCCCATCCGCTGGCCGAGCGGTGGGGCCGGGGAGCGTGGCGCGGCCGGGGGGCGTGGCGCGGCCGGGGGGCGTGGCGCGCCGGTGGCACAGCTTGCTGCTGTTGGCTGCCGGGCTCCTGCTCTTGGCCGGGTGGGCGGGTGGCGTGCTCGAAGTGCGGCAGACCACGGCGGCACTGCTCGCAAACGGCGACCGAGCCGCGGGCGTGGTCGTCGACGTGGCCGGCGGGTCTGGTCCCGAGCGGATCAGTGTCAAGTGGACCGCGGGGGAACAGGGCGTTCGGACCAGCGACGTATGGGTTCACGGGTCCCACTCCTACCGGTCCGGCGAGTCCGTGACAGTCGTCTACGACCCGGCCAATCCCGATCGGGTGCGCACCGACCTGGAGAAGAACCTCCCCCCGGTCTTCGACTCGGGACTGCTCCTGCTGGCGATCTGCGGGTTGGCCGCGGCAACTGCGGGCGCGGTAGGCCTCGTGCGCCGGTCGCGGCATAACCCGGGACGCGCCGCGGCGGGCGAGCCGGCCGCGGCGCGTCCCGATTGACGGATCGGAGCTTTGCGGGGGGACGTCAGCCCAGGCGGCGCAGCGCCGTGCGGTACCAATGCCCGTTCCCGGCGTACTCGGCGGCCGCCTTCGCAGTGTGCCCCTCCGGCATGGCGTCCGTGCGGATGCGTACCGGAACGCCGAGGGCCATGGCCCGTGCGGGGACCACCTTGTCATTGGGGACGAGCGCTTGGGCGCCGACGAGGGCATACCGACCGACCACCGCCCGGTGCAGGATGATCGAGCCGCTGCCGATCAGCGCGCCGCCCTCCACGGTGCACCCCTCAAGGTGGGCGCAGTGCCCCACGACACAGCCCTCGCCGATGATCGTCGCATGTGCCGCGGTTGCGTGGATCACGCTGCCGTCCTGGATGGATGTCCGCGCCCCGATGCGGATGGTGCCGTAGTCGGCGCGAAGCACGGCCTGCGGCCAGATCGTGGCCTCGGGCCCCACTGTCGCGTCCCCGATGACCGTCGCGTCCGGGTGGACGTAGGCCGACGGGTCGATCTGGGGCACGCGGTCGCCAATCGCGTAGATCGCCACTGGTGTACTCCTCGGATGCGCCTCGGGACATCATCCGGCACGAAGGCGCAGGAGCGCCTGGTGGGATTGGCCGGGGCGGTGGCCGGCCCGGCCCACTCCCGCCAAGATCAACACAGGACGCCGCCATCGGTCCGGTTTGCCCAGACATTTCCGGCGGACAAAAGGGACGTGTGTTGATCTCAAGCTGGCTGCCTCAACGGGCGGCGGCGTACTGCGCCGAGTGCGGTTGGCGCGGCGACCCGCAGGCGCGTCCGCAGGCGCGTCCGCCGGCTGGTCCCGCAAGCCCGTTACGGTGCACACGTGAGCGAGCAGGCCGGGCACCCCATGATCGCCGGGGACCGACTGGTCGCCGAGCGCCGCCGGTACACAGTCACGACCGCTGCCGCCGCCCGCCGGCTCGCTCGCGCGCACCTCGCGCGAGTGGGGGTACACGAGGGTTTGCTCGGGCTCCCTGAGATCGACGATCGCTACCACGTCTGGCGCATCTCGCTCAGCGGGGACGCGTCTGCCCCGCCCGCGGAGATCGTGATCGACGCGTACGAGGCGGTGGTCGACACCGCGCGCAGTTCCAGGCTCGCCCTGCTCCAACAGCACAGCGCCGCGGCCGGGCGCCGCGCCACGAAGGCGCGGCAGCGGCGCGAACCAAGCGGAGCCCTGAGTCACGGCGAGCCGGGAAGCCCGCGCCTGAGCCCGCTGCCCGACCTCGCCATCCGAGGCGACGCCGCGAGTGTCCTCGACGCCCTCCCGAGCGGCAGCGTCGACCTCGTCTTCACCTCGCCGCCCTACTTCAACGCGCGGCGCTCCTACGCCGAGTTCGCCAGCTACCAGGAGTACCTGTACCTGCTGGAGCGCGTCTTCGGCCAGTGCCATCGGCTGCTCGGGGAGGGCCGGTTCCTGGTCGTGAACGTGTCCCCGGTGCTGGTGCGGCGCGTCGGGCGCAGCAGCGCGAGCAGGCGCATCCCCGTGCCCTTTCACGTGAACGCCATCCTGGAGGAGCTGGGCTTCGAGTTCCTCGACGACATCCACTGGATGAAGCCCGCCGGCGCCGGGTGGGCGCTGGGCCGCGGGCGCCGTTTCGCTGCCGACCGCCAGCCCCTGCAGTACAAGCCCGTGGTCGTGACCGAATACCTCCTGGTCTACCGGCGCGCGACGGACAAGCTGCTCGACTGGAACCTGCGCTGCCATCCCGACCCCGAGGCGGTGCGGGCCTCGTTGATAGCGGACGGCTACGAGCGCACCAACGTGTGGCAGCTGCCACCCAGCTCGGACCGGCGCCACCCGGCGCCGTTCCCGGAGGCGCTCGCCGAGCGGGTCGTCTCCTACTACTCGTTTCGCGGGGACGTCGTGCTCGACCCGTTCGCCGGCAGCGGCACGACGGGCCGCGCGGCGCACCGGCTCGCACGCCGAAGCGTCGCCGTGGACATCGATCCCGCCGCACTTGCGGTCATGCGGGCCGATGCCGCCGCCGGCCTGCTGGCTTCGGGGACGATGTGGCTCGACGAGGATGGCGGGTTGGCTGGGCCTGGGCTGGCAGGGTTGCCGGGGTCCGTCGCGGGTAGGGCGCCAGGAGAAGGGCCCACCGGCCGGCCCTCCACCGGCGGGCGCTCTACCGGCGGGCGCTCTACCGTCCGGCCGAGGCGGGTAGGTCGAGCCCGGCGAGGAAACCGCGGATGATCGCCGCCGTCTCGTCCGGATGCTCGAACTGGGGTGCGTGCCCGCAGTCCTCCATGACGATCTGGCCGGACTGCGGCAGAGCCGCACGAACATGCCGGGAGAAGGACGCGGGGACGAGCCGGTCGCGGTCTCCCCAGACGAACAGCGAGGGCAGGCCCAGGCTAGGGAGCCGGTCCCAGAAACCCCGCCGACCGTAGGCTTCGTCCAGGTAGACCTGGCGCAGGCAGGCAAGGAAGGCAACGCGCCCGGTGCGGCTGGAGAACACCCGGAGGAACTCGTCGGCGCCGGCGTGGTACCAGGCCGGCGGCAGCCGGTCGGGGTCGGAGAACAGCACCCGGATCCCCTCGACGACCATGTCGTGCGAGGGTGTCGGCACCGGCAGGAAGCCGAATTCGGGCCGCAGCAGCCGCACGAGCGGCACCCATTGGCGCAGGCGGCGAAACGCCGACGCCGGGGCGAGCAGAACCAGCGCAGTGCAGCGGCTCTCGGCGGTCAGCCCGGCCTCGATCGCTATGCGCCCGCCCATGGAGTTGCCCAGCAGCACGGCGGACTCGATCGACAGGGCGTCGAGGAACTTCAGGAGCCAGGCGGTGAACCAGGCCGGGCTGTAGCGGCCACGCGGGCGCCCCGTCGCCCCGAAGCCCGGCAGGTCCGGGGCCACGACGTGGTAGTTCGGGGCCAGATCCCACAGCAGGGGGAGCAGGGAGGCGTTGGTGGCGCCGAGGCCGTGCAACAGCACGATCGTCGGTGCGTCGCGCGGGCCGGCTTCGAGGTACGCGGTGGGGATGCGCCCGGCCGTGACCATCCCGGACCTGGGCCAGTGGACCGGGCGGCCGATCCCGTCCACGTTGTAGTCGAACAGGCCGTCCATGACCAGGGCGAGCGAAAGGTTGCCGCGGGCGCCGAGCCGGTGCCCGAGGAACATGTGCGCGCCGGACTCGCGGCCCTCGACGACCGCCGTCATCGTGGATACATCGCTGGTCACCAGCGTCGTCGCGCTGTGGGACGCGCCGGCCCGATAGGAGAGCCGGCTGTCGGCCAGCGTCAGGGTCGCCACCTCGTGCGGCCCCGCGTCCAGGACGATCTTGGCCTTGCGGTCGCTGAGCAGCGGCCCGTCCACTGTTGCCCGAAGGCGGCGGCTCAGGGCGTCAGCCAGCCTCCCGGCCGGCTGACGAGGCCGCATGAGCCCCGACGTCGGCGCCACGAGGGCAGCGCACACGGACGCAGCGTAGCGCGACCGCAACATGCTGGAAGCAGCGAGGTAACCGAGCCCGGCCAGGCGTCAGAGCCATGCGAGCGGGGGGTGCCGGTTCGCCCACGGGAGGTCACTTCGCCACGGCCCAACAGTGCGACCTGACCGGCCACGCCCGCGTAGGCGATCTCCACGTCCCGCTCCGTGGTCATTCGGGCGTCCCCATCACAACCGGACTTCGACGTCGTCGGCCCCATGGGGCAACGCCCCGGTCCTGCGCACCCACTGATCCGCCGCGAAGCGCACGCTGGCGAGGCGGGCCACGCCGACGGCCGCCCCGGACAGCGCCGCCCACGTCGCGGCCTCCGCGGCGGAGGTGCCGGGACGCAGCGGGTGATCGGGGGGTTCGGCACCGGTGAACCATTTCCAGCCCGCAATGGTCAGTTTGTGGGCGGCCAGTACCGCCACCGTCGTCGTGACGCCGCTGGTCACCTTCCAGGCGAGCTTGCTGTTCCCGCTGGCCACGACCCTCGTCCTCTCCACTCGGCGGCCCACCCAACCGGGACCGGACGCCGCGGCCGGTTGCCGGGTCTTCGAACCTGGCTCTGAGCCAGACCGGACGTGCGTGTGTGCGTCACGGTACCGGGCCGCACAGGCCGCGCTGGCGCTGCCCGAGCGGTTCTACAGTCTGCTGATGACTTCCCCGCAGGTCTTAGACCCCACCCGACCGATCAGCGACAGGCCGATCGACCGGCTGGTCGCCGAGTTCCTGGCGGCCGAGTTCGACGCGGACCCGCCGGGGGCCACCGTGCTGGGGGTGCCCGGCTATGACGAGCGGCTTCCCGAGCTCTCCGACCCCGCGGTCAACGCCCGCCACGTCATCGACGAGAAGCGCTTGCGTGCGTTCGAAGCGCTGCCCGACGACGAGCTGACCGGGCAGGAGCGCATCGACCGGGACCTGGTCATCTCCGAGCTGCGCGGGCGAGCCATGATGCGCAACTGGGCGGCGCACCGACGCGACCCCGCCGCCTACGTCGCCGCCGGCCTCAACGGCGTCTTCACGCTGTTCCTGCACCGTCTCCGGCCCGATGCCGAGCTGGCGGCGGCGGCGACGCATCGGCTCGCCGAGGTGCCCCGCGTACTTGCCGAGGCGCGGGCGAACCTCGACCCGGGTCTGGCCAGCCCGCTGCTCGTCCGGCGGGCGTTGGCGCAGGCCAGGGCGGGCGTCATGTACTGCCGTGAGGAGGTCCCACGCCTGGTTCCCCACCCTGAGGGTCGCTCCGCCCTGGGTGCGGCGGCCGTCGCCGCGGCCGACGCCTACGCCCGGTTCTCGGACTACCTTGCCGACTTCGAGCAGCGGGCGAGCGGCGAGTTCGCGATCGGCGAACAGCGTTACACCGCCTTGCTCAAGCGCAAGGAGGGCCTCGCCTACGGTGCGGGCGAGCTGCGGGAGCGCGGGCACGCCGCACTGGCCGACCTCACCGCGCAGCTGCGGCACCGCACGATGGCGCTGGCCGGCCACGACGACTGGCGTGGCTACGTTGCCGAGCTGGACTCCGACGCCCCGCCCACGCCCGAGGACATGCTCGCGGGCTACCGCACCTGGACCAAGCGGGCGCGCAGCTTCGCCTACGACCGGGGCCTGGTGAGCGAGCCGCCCGGCGACCGGTGCGACGTCGTGCCCGCCGAGGAATTCCAGCGCGCGGTGCTCGCCGTCGCCTTCTACTACGGCCCCCCGCCCTTCGCGGCCGGCCCGGGCCCGGGCCACTTCTTCGTGCCGTTCCCGCCCGCGGGGGCGACGCCGGCCCAGATCCGTGAGCGGCTGGCAACCAACGCCAGATCGACGCTGGCCACGGTCTCCGTGCACGAGGCGTACCCCGGCCACCACTGGCACCTGGCCTGGATGGCGGCGCGCACCGGCCGCCCCGTGCGCAAGGTGCTGTGGTCGTCCTATTTCGTGGAGGGGTGGGCGCTCTACGTCGAGGAGATGATGCGCGAGCAGGGTTTCTTCGCCGCCGACCCCAAAGCCGAGCTGCGGCAGGTGGACATGCGCCAGTTCCGCGCGGCGCGCATCGTCGTCGACACTTCCCTGCATCTCGGGGAGATGACGGTCGACGATGCGGTGACGTTCATGTCCACGCAGGCCTCACTGACCCCTGACGTCGCAAGGTCGGAGGTCGCGCGCTACTGCGCCTGGCCTACGCAGGCTGCCTCCTATCTCACCGGGGCTCTGGAGATCGCCAGGATGCGGGACGAGTGGCTCGGCGCCGGGCGCGGAACGCTGCGTGACTTCCATGACACGATTGCCGGGCTCGGCGGGCTGCCGATCGGCTTAGCCGAGCAGGCACTGCGTTCCAGCGGGTGACGTCGAAGGACGCAGGCTGGGAACGCGTGACGGCCAATCCGGCGAAGACCCTAGCGCCGGAACGGCCGTGGCAGGGACGGCAGGGACGGTAGGGACGGCAGGGCGGTCCGCCGCAGCCCGGACGCCAGCGACTTGACGTAGTCGGTGACCAGCGTGGGGACGAGGCGCTCGGTGGCGGTGAAGGCCACCGCGTCCACCCCGACGAGGTAGCGCGCCAACGGCACCGGATTGGCCAGTGCCATCCGGATGGTCCGCGCGACCCACACCGGGCCCGGCATCCTCGACGCTCCCGCGGTGATGGAGTCCGCCCGCTGGTAGGCGGCTGCATAGGCGGAAGAGGCCACGCTGGGCAGCCGTTCCCGCCCGCCGGCCCAGATGTCCGTGCCGAACGCGCCGGGCTCGATGAGGACGACCCGAATCCCGAACTGGGCCACCTCGACCCGCAGCGCGTTCGACAGGGCTTCGAGCCCGTGCTTGCTGGCGCAGTACCAGCCGAGCAGGGGCATGGTGGTGCGGCCGCCGACCGAGGAGATGTTGACGATGACGCCGTCGCCCCTCTGCCGCATCGTGGGCAGGACGAGCCGCGCGACCCTGGCCGGTGCGATCAGGTTGATCTCGAGTTGTTCCCGGGCGAGCTCGTCGGTGACGTCCTCGATGGCCCCGCCCTGCGCGTAGCCGGCGTTGTTGACGACGGCCCACGGGCCGCCGCCGGTCTGCGCGGCGATGTCGGCGAATCCGCGCTCGCACGAATCGGCATCGCCTACGTCGCAGACGACGGCGGTCAGGCTCGTCCCCGCGTCCCAGGCGGCCTTCCGGAGCCGCACGGCCTTGCTCTCGTCGCGGACGGTGCCGAAGACCGCGTAGCCGGCCTTCGCCAGTTCCAGCGCGGTGGCGAGCCCGATGCCGCTGTTGGCGCCGGTGACGACGACAGACTTGCGGGCGGGGGAGCCGGGATCGCGAGACGTCGACATGCCGTTCCTCTCCGGCGCACGCGCGTGCGGCCAGCCTTGCGTAGTGTCTCGCCCGTCATCGCTGGGAGCACAGGTATGACCGATGCGTTGGACCCGCCGCCGGGCACCCCGTTGCCCCGCCGGCACCCCGACGCGCCCGCGCCCGGCACGCTCATGCCCGCCCATTACGAGTCGTGTTACGGGTGCGGCAGCCGGCACCCGGCCGGGTTGCACGTGCGGGTGACCGCGCAGCAAGGCGTCCGGGTGGCGGCTGAGTTCGAAGTGACCGACCTGCACCAGGGGGCCCCCGGGCTCGCGCACGGCGGCGTGCTCGTCGCCGCCTTCGACGAGGTGCTCGGATACCTCCTGTGGATCCTGCGGGAGCCCGGGGTGACGGCGAGGCTGGAGACCCGGTTCCACCACCCTGTGCCCGTCGGGCGCCGGGTGCACATCGCTGCCGAGTGCATCGGGATGGCCGGGCGCAAGGTGTACTGCAGCGCGACGGGGCGGCTCGACGGTGCCGACGGGGTGATCGCCGTGCGGGCGGCGGCACTGTTCCTGACCGTGCCGCTCACGCATTTCACGACGTATGGATGGGCCGATGTGCCCGCGCGGTACGGGGGACAGGGGGGACCCTTCAACCCGTGACCAGTTTCGTAGCAGGTTCCGCCCTGGCAGACCAACAGGGGACCGACCAACAGGGGACCGACCCGCCGGTGTCAGGTTCGCCGGCGCCGGGCGACCCGGTCCGCGTCCTGCTGCGAACGCTCGCCCCGGACCTGCCACCGCCGGTGTACGCACACGCAGGGGACGCGGGGGCGGATCTCGTCGCGGCCGTCCCGGTGACGCTGGGCCCGGGGCAGCGGGCCACGGTGCGCACGGGGGTGGCGATCGCCCTCCCGCCGGGGTACGCCGCTTTCGTGCACCCGCGCAGCGGGTTGGCGGCACGTCATGGTCTGACGCTGGTCAACGCCCCGGGGACGATAGACAGCGGCTATCGCGGGGAGATTCAGGTCGTGGTTCTCAACACCGATCCCGAGCACTGGCTGACGCTTGCCCGCGGCGACCGGATCGCACAGTTGGTCGTCCAGCGGGTCGAGCGGGCGGAGTTCGTCGTGGTCGACGAGCTTCCAGCCAGTCCCCGGGCATCGGGTGGTTTTGGTTCCACGGGAGGATGGTGACGTGTTTCGACGCAGACGCCGGACCGCCGGGCCCGAGGATCTGGGCGACGAGGCGATCGAAGAGCAGGAAAGCGACGAGGCGGTCGCCCAGCCTGGGATCGAGAGCCAGGCTGAGGCTGCCGCCGAACTCGGCGAGTCGGCGGAGCCGGTGGACCTCGCCGGAGGTCCCTACGACTCGGAGGAGGTACCCGACGACGGGGTGCCGCGGCTGGATCTGGGCGGCCTGCTGGTGCCGATTCTCGACGGGATGGAGGTGCGCGTCGACGTCGATCCGCAGGGTCAGGTCGTCGCCGCGACGCTGGTCGACGGCACCTCGATGATGCAGCTCGGCGCCTTCGCGGCCCCGCGCAGCGCGGGCATCTGGGACGAGGTCCGCTCCGAGATCGCCGACACGCTGCGGTCGGCGGGCGGTTCCGCCGACGAGGTCGGGGGTCCCTACGGGACGGAGCTCAACGCCCGGGTTCCCACCGAGTCCGGGGAGACCGCCCCGGCCCGTTTTCTCGGAGTCGACCGGCCGCGATGGTTCCTGCGGGCGTTGCTGTCCGGGGCGGCCGCGGTGGACGCGGGCAAGGCCGAGCGGCTGGAGACCGCACTCGGCCTGGTCGTGGTGGCGCGTGGGACGGAGGCCATGCCGGCCCGCGACCCGATACCCCTGCGCCTGCCTCAGGAAGCTCTGGATGCCGCTGCCGCGCAGGCCGCGGCCGGTGCGGTCGAGGACTCCGGGCCGGAGGGTCCGGGCTCGCCCGCGTCGCAGCCGGACTTCAACCCGTTGGAGCGCGGTCCCGAGATCACGGAGACCAGGTGACCGCTACGCCGGCGAGTGCTGCCGCGGCCGCGCGTCCCAGTGCCCCGCGGTCGTGCGCCATCTCATCGAGGGTCACCTCACCGTAGGCGCCTCGGGGTAGGGCGCGCGCCCAACGCCGGGCCACGCCCACCGGATGCAGCGGGTCGTCGGCGAGGGCTACCACCGCGGCGGGCGCGCGGACAGCCCGCAACATGTCCACGCTCGGCGCGGGGGACCGGGCGAGAGTGCGCAGCACCGCCTGCAGCGCCGCCGGGTCGTGGCGCCGCCACGATGCCTCCAGCTCGTCGACGACCCAGGCAGGCGCGTGGCGGCGGATACGACGCAGCGAGCCTTCCGTGCCCAGTTCGGCCAGTTCGGCCGCCTGCCTCGCGTTCGCCCCGGCCACTGTGTCCGGTGGCCCCAGCCAGCCCGGCATTCCGATCAACACGGCGTCAAGATCGCGGTCGGCTGCCCAGCAAGCCACCGCGTGTCCGCCCAGGGACAGCCCGGCCACGGTCCGGGCGGACACGGCAGTGACCACGGCGGCGAGGTCGGCCACGTGCGCGTCCATGCGCAACAGGGATTCGTCCCGGATCGGCGTGCTGTTCCCGTGTCCACGCAGGTCATAGGCAACGAGGCGGCCGGGCAGCGGCGCGAAGACACGCAGGGCGAAGTCGGCGCTGGACCCTGCACCGTGCGCGATGACCGTCGCGGCGGCGCTCGGATCCCCGCGTTCGCTGACGGACAGCGTGACGTCGTTCACACTTTGGAGGTACCACTGCTCGGGCATACCGGAGCACACTTACATATCGGACCGTCCTGGGGTCCCAGGATGGCCGGGCGTCGTGGTTGGCCGGGCTTCCGCACGGGAACCTTGCCACCGGGACGGGCGTTCATTTCTGCGACATTGATGCCGACGAGGGGGAGGGAGGTGCGAAGGCCATGCGCGATGGAAGCCGATTCACCCGCTTGCTGCACCGCTTCACTGCGACCGACGACGAGCTGGAGGCTGAAGAGCTTCGTGATCAGGTGACAGCCGCGGGCGCCAAGCCGGTCGATGCCTGTAGCGATCGCGAAAGCGTGCGGGTCGCGGGCACCATCCGGTCGGTCACGATCAGGTCCCGGGCCGGGTCGCCGAGCCTGGAGGCCGAGGTCTACGACGGCAGCGGCACGCTGACCGTGGTGTTTCTCGGCCGTCGCCGCATCGTTGGAATCGAGACCGGCCGCTCCGTAGCGGTCTACGGCCGGTTGACCTTCCACGAGTCGCGACCGACCATGTTCAATCCGCGCTACGAGTTCCTGTCCGCGGAGGCAGGGGTCGGGTGAGCGCAGCCTCCCGGCCCGATTCGCCCGGCCCTACCCGGGCCGCGGGGGCCCGCCTGCGGGAGATGGCAGGGCTCGGCGATCCGACCGGTGGGCACGAGCACGCGACGCCGCTGGCGGCTGCCCTGGGTGGCTGGCGGGGGATGTTCGACAGCGGCCTTCCGGCCGTCGTCTTCGTTTCCGCCAACGCCCTCGACGGCTTGCGCACCGGGGTCATCGCGGCGCTGTGCGCCGGGGCGCTGATCCTCGTGCTGCGCCTCGCGCGCCGGCAGCCGATCGCTCAGGCCGTCTACGGCTTCGTGGCCGTGGCCGTCTGCGCGGCAGTCGCCGCGCGGCTGGGCAGGGCCGAGGGGTACTTCCTGCCGGGTATCCTGATCAACGCGTTCTATACCGGTGTCGGCGTCCTGTCGGTGCTGGTCGGGCACCCCTTGGCAGGCTACGCGCTGGCCGCGCTCGACCGGCGCTTCGAGAATTGGCGGGCGCGCCCGTCCCTGCGGCGCTGCAGCGCCGAGATCACCCT
>JADGOW010000028.1 GCA_017882765.1 Frankiaceae bacterium | reverse complement strand
GCCGCGAACGCCGCGAGTACGGCCCGGCGGGTGGGAGCTGCCACGGGCGGGAGCATACGTGCGGGCAAGGGCATGGACACCGCGACGAGTTCCTGGCCCTGGTCACCCCGGGACCAGTTGCTGATCGAAAGCGGGAAGATTGGCATCGTGGGCATGGACGCCGGGTCACCGCGGGGCGGCGGCGGGTCGACCGGCGAAGCCGGACCACAGCAGGGGCACGGCCGGCGGCCTGGCTGGCTGCCTCGCGTGCGCCGCCGGGGCAAGCCCGTCCTGCTGCACTCGTCCCCGGACATGTTGCGGCTCGTCCTCGCCCTTGTCGTGGTGGGCCTGACCGCCTGGGCCTCGACGGCGCCGCTGAGCAAGACCGAGGAATCCCTGTTCCGCACCGTCAACTCCCTGCCGGAGTTCTTCGACCCGCTGTTCACCGCGGCCCTCCAACTGGGCACGCTCTGGGCGGTCGCCGGCACTTTCGTACTCGCTCTCGTCGGGCGCAGACCGAGGTTGGGCTTTCGGCTTGCGGTCAGCGGCGTGCTCACCTGGGCCGCCGCGATCGGCTTGTCGCACCTCGTCCAGCGCCCGAGCCCGGGCGAGGTGCTGGCCGGGGTCGTCCTGCGCGATGCCCCGGTGAACACGTTGAGCTACCCTTCCGCGAATGCGGCGGTGGTGACCGCGTTGGCCACGACCGCCGCGCCCTGGCTGACGCGACCGTGGCGGCGGGTCGCCTCCGTGCTCGTCGTGCTCGTCTGGATCGCCCCGATCTACGTCGGCGAGAGCTTCCCGCTGGACGTGGTGGGAGGGGCGGCGCTGGGCTGGGGCATCGGGGCCGCACTGGACCTGCTGGTCGGCGTGCCAGCGTGGCCGCTCGAACCCGCCGCCATGCTGGCGGCCCTGGCGGCGGCCGGCGCGCCGGTGACCGGGCTCGAGAAGCTGCCACCCGGGCCGAAGGGCCCCGTCGTCTACCGCGCCCGCGCCGCCGATGGCACGCCCGTGCTCATCACCTACCTGAGCCGCGAGCAAAGACAGGCCGACGTCTTGGGCGCGCTGGCTCGCAACTTCGCATTCCGTGAGGTCACGGACGAGACCCCGCTGGCCACGCCCGGCCAGAAGGTCGAGCACCAGGCCTACATCGGCCTGCTCGCCGAGCGCGCTGGCGTGCGCGTACCGCGCATCGTGACGGTGATCGCCGTCAGCTCGGGGGCGGCCATCGTCGAAGAGGAGGTCTCCGGGTTCCGGCTTGATCGGGCGCTGGAGCCGGATTTCGACGCTGCCTTGCTCACCGACATCTGGACGCAGGTCACCAGGCTGCACGAGGCCGGCATCGCGCACCGGGACCTCCGGCTGTCCAACATCTTCGCTGTGGGCCGGTTGGCCTGGATCGTCGATCTCGCCGTCGGGGAGGCGCCCGCGACGGGCAAGCAGCGCGCCCAGGACGTCGCCGAGTTGCTGGCGGGCCTGGCCTGCAAGATCGGGGCGCAGCGGGCCGTGGACTCGGCGAGGCAGATCGTCCCGACGGATCGGCTGAAGCGTGCCGTCCCGCTGCTGGCCCCGCTCGCGTTGAGCGCGCCGACGCGCAAGAGCGTGCGCGCCAGGCACCGGCTGCTCGGCGACCTCCGGGCGGCGCTCGCCGACGCCGCGGACGTGGCCGACCTGCGCCCGGAGCGCGTGCTTCGCATCCAGATAAAGACGGTCGTCATTGTGGCGGCAGCGGGCTTCGCGCTGCACCTCCTGCTGCCCCAGATCGGGAACCTCAGCCGCACCTGGAACGCGCTGCAGGACGCCGACTGGCTGATTCTCGTCGTCGTCTTCCTGATGGCCGCGCTGACCTACCTCGCGGCCGCATTGGGGATCATGGGGTCTACGGACGTGCGGCTGGCGTTCGGCCGCACCGTAGGCGTGTCCGTCGCGTCGGATTTCACCAACTGGCTCGCGCCCGCCGGGCTCGGCGGCGCGACGTTACAGGTCGTGTACCTGGAGCGGGCGGGGTCCGACAGGTCCGAGGCCATCGCGTCGGCGGGCTTGAACACTGCGATGGGCGGCATCGTGCACGTCTCCCTGTTGCTGAGCGTCGCGTTCTACCTGCACGGCGTGCATCTGCCCCGGGTACACGTGCCCAGCAACTGGCCGCTGTACGCAGCGATTCTCGCCGGGGTCATCCTTCTCAGCGCGCTCGGCATGTGGATCGCCGTGCGCCGGGGGGTGGACCCTCGGCTGGCGGGCAAGCGCGTCAAGGGCATGGTCACGGAGATGCTCGGGCACCTGGCGTCGGTGCTGAAGGACACGCGGCGGACCCTTCTCCTGGTGGGCGGGTCGATCGGCGTGACGGCCGCCTACATCGGGTGCTTCGCGGCGAGCCTGGCCACCTTCCACATCGAACTGCATGCGCTGGCAGTGATCTTCGTCTATCTCGCCGGCGCGGCCGTGGGGACCGTCGCGCCGACCCCGGGCGGGCTGGGCGCCATCGAGGCCGCGCTGATCGGCGGCTTGGCGGCGTTCGGCGTGCCGGTGGGGCCCGCGGTCGCCGCCACCCTCACCTTCCGGCTGGCCACCTATTGGGTACCGGTTGTGCCCGGGGTCATCTCCTACCGGGTGCTCCGCGCCCGCGAGATCGTCTGATCAGGCGGGCGCCTTCAGGAGCCGCTGGACGTCGGCATGAGGGCGCGCGGGCCAGTGCTCAACAGGTCGAGCGTCCCGTGCGGCGGCTGCTCGACCCGGTCGCGACCCGCCGGGTCAGTCGCCGGCCAGTTCCTCGAGCGGGATTGCCGGATCGGCCAGCGCAGCTGCGTCGACCCCCCGGCCGGACCGCACGAGAGCCCGGATCGGGTCGGTGACGTCCCAGACGTTGACGTTCATCCCGGCCAGCACCTGACCGCCGGCCAGCCAGAACGCCACGAACTCGCGGCCGGCGACGTCCCCGCGGAACACGACCTGGTCGTACGCCCCGGGCTCGACATACCCGGAGTACTCCATCCCCAGGTCGTACTGGTCGGTGAAGAAGTAGGGGACCCGGTCATAGGCCACGTCGCGGCCCAGCATCGACGTGGCTGCGACCTTGGGCTGGTTCAGGGCGTTGGCCCAGTGCTCGACCCGGATGGACCGGCCGAGCAAAGGGTGGAAGGCGTTGGCGACGTCGCCCGCGGCGTACGTGTCCGGGTCGGAGGAGCGCAACTGCGCGTCCACCAGAACCCCGTTGTCCACCTTCAGGCCGGCGGCGCCGGCGAGCCGGGTGTTGGGCGCGATGCCGATTCCCACGATGACGGCGTCGGCTGCGATGCGCGCCCCGTCGGCCAGGCGCACGCCGTCCGCCCGGCCGGCGGCTCCGGTGATCTCAGCGACCTGGGCGCCGAAGCGAGCGTCGACGCCGTGCTCGCGGTGCAGTTCGGCGAAGACCTCCGCCAACTCGGGCCCGAGCACCGCCAGCAGCGGCAACCGCGCCGCTTCCAGCAGAGTCACCTCGACGCCGGCAGCCCGCGCGGCCGCGGTGACTTCGAGCCCGATCCAGCCGCCCCCCACGACGGCGACCCGGGACGCGGACTGCAGGGTCTGTTTGATCTGGTCGCTGTCCTGGGCGCGGCGCAGGTAGAGCACGCCGTCCTGGTCGGCGCCGGGCACCCCGAGGCGGCGCGGCGAGGAACCCGTGGCCAGCAACAGCTTCGTGTACCCAAGCCTGGTCCCGTCGGCGAGGGTGGCCTGGTGACCGGTGGGGTCGATGCCCGCGACCGTGGTGCCCAGCCGCAGGTCGACATCATGCTCGGCGTACCAGGTCTCGGGATGGACGTAGATCGTGTCTCGCTCCGCCGTGCCCAGCAGGTAGCCCTTCGACAGTGGCGGGCGCTCGTAGGGGCGCTCCGTCTCCTCGCCGATCAGCACGATCCGGCCGTCGAATCCCTCCTCCCGCAAGCTCTCGGCGGCCTTCGCCCCGGCGAGGCCGGCACCCACGATCAGAAACGTCACGTCCTCGGGCATCGCTGGGCTCCTTCACGTTCGATGTGGCCAGCCTGGTCACCTCTGGGGGTACCCAGCGCCGGTCGCGGGATGGTATGTACCCGGTGTGTCCGATCCGATCCTCTTCGCGATCCCGGCTTTCGTCATCCTGCTGATCGTGGAGATCCTGTCGTTTCGCTACCTGCCGGACGACGAGGAGGCGGGCTACGAGCGGCGCGACACTGTCACGAGCCTGTCGATGGGCTTCGGCTACCTCGGTGTGGCGGTCTTCTGGAAGCTGGCACTGCTGGCGATCTACATGGGCCTGTACGAGCTGACGCCGCTGCGGTTGTCCCCGTCCAACGCCTGGACCTGGGTCGCCCTGGTCTTCGCCGACGACTTCGCCTACTACTGGCACCACCGGGCCCACCATCGGGTGCGGGTGCTGTGGGCCAGCCATGTGGTCCACCACTCCAGCCGGTACTACAACTTCGGGACGGCGCTGCGGCAGACGTGGACGCCCATGACGGGGCTGCCGTTCTGGCTTTTCCTGCCGCTGCTCGGGTTCCCGCCCTGGATGGTGCTGGCGGAGCAGTCGATCAGCATGGTCTACCAGTTCTGGCTGCACACGGAGCGGGTGGGCAAGCTGCCCCCGCCCTTCGAGTTCGTCCTCAACACGCCCTCCCACCACCGGGTGCACCATGGGTCGAACGACGTGTATCTCGACCGCAACTACGGCGGCATCCTGATCATCTTTGACCGGTTGTTCGGGACCTTCCAGCCCGAGCGGGAGCCGGTCAGCTACGGCTTGACCAAGAACATCTCCACGTTCAACCCCGTGCGCGTGGCCTTCGGCGAGTTCGTTGCGCTGGGCCGGGACATGCGATCGGCGCCGCGAGCCCGAGACGCGCTCGGTTACGCGGCGATGGGTCCCGGCTGGACACCGCCACCGCCGCCGGTCACGGGGCCGGCTCCGGGTGCGGCTCCCGCCTGACCGCCAGGGCAGCGGCGGCGGGACGGAAGAACAGCACCGTTACCGGGATGATGTAGGCCAGCCAGGCGATCGCCTGCAGCCAGGTGGTGTTCGGGAGGGCCCCGACGCCCAGGGCGAGCGCCGAGTCGAGCCGGCCGCGCAGTTCCCTGGACAGGTTGCGGGAGGTGCGCCGCATCCAGAAGATCATCCACGTGACGAACGCCACGGCGACAAGGGACAGGCAGCCCCCGAACGCCTCCTGGGCCTCGAAGCTGAGCTGGTGCGATGTGTACGTGAGCATGGCGCCGAAGCCGAGGCTGAGCGCCACCGCGGCGGCGACGCCGCCCCAGATGGCCGGCAGGCGGTGGGAGTTGCCGGTCTTGATCAGGTACGCCACGAGGATGCTCACCACGAGGGAGGCTTCGAGGTTCTCGCGCAACCCGATCAGGTAGTTGGCAAACACTGGCGGCCCTCCGCTCGGCCGGCGCGACTTTAAGGCAACCTAACCTAATGCCTTTCGGCCGGGGCGTGTCCAGGGGTCCTGCGCTTCAGACGGGGAGGGGCCGCCGTCAGTCGAGAATTCCGTCAGCCCAAGGGTCGCGGAGCGGGCAGGCGGGCCCCAGACCGCACTCGTGGCAGGCACCGTCGCCGATGACACTGCCGTCGGGGCGAACAGAGCGCGGGCAGGGTTGGCCGGTCGGTGTGTCATAGCGGGGCCGGGCCTGGCCGTCGACGGTGTGCGTTTGCCCGGCCTGGTCGCGTGGCGGAATGGGACGCGGTCGGGCCTGGTCGGCCCGGCACTCACCCACGGTCCCCGGTCGCGGAGGTGGGGGAGGCGGCGGGGGGCCCGGGACCCGGCCCCGCCCTGCGGCGGGCCAGCGCCGCCAGCCCGAGGTAGGCAAGCACGATCACAACCAGCACGCCGATCCAGACCAGGCGCCACAGGGGCCCAGCCATGATCGGGCGGGGGACCAGTACCCACGCGTAGCTGAGCATGATCAGGATGATCCACAGGCTGGCGGCGAGCCGGGCATACCGGCGAGCGAGGTTCCTCCGGGGGGTGATGCCCAGAGCGTCCATCCGTTCCGGCGGATGATCGCGCAGCATCTGCCGTCGCGTCGGATACAGCCGCACCCGCGGGTAGCTGTTGGCCAGGATCGAGCGTGCGCGCAACGCGGCCACCGGATTCAGCCGCACCGACAGGGGCAGGGCAACGGCTTCGATACGCGCCGCAGCCGCACGGAAACCGCTGTCGCCCAGAATCGTCCGTCCACTGGCTGCGACGACTGCCATCACGCCACCGGGCAGCCCCGTCGCGTCGCTGGGGTGATACCAGCCGTACAGACCGCACTGGCAGTCTCGGTGGGGCGCATCATGCGGGATCGACTTGGCGCAGACCGCCCGTTGGGTGTCTGCGCTCCACGCCCCCATCCGGTCCATGGCGACCGGGTAGAGGCCACCGCTGTACAGCCTGAATTGCCGATAGCCGCGCAGCTCCCCGGGAACCAGGGCGGGTTCCCCGGTGAAACCTGCCAGGGCCGGGCTCATCCAGGTGCACCCGCCGGCTGCGGGGTCGGCGACGGGGCTGGGCTCGCCGGCTCGACCTCTCGCTCGGGCGGCGCCGCCTCGGGCAGCGGCTCGAACTCGACTTCCCGGCGTTCTATCCCGATGTTGCCCATCCGGTTCTCCTCACGGCAGCTCGCACGCCCAAGCGGGAGGGTCCGCGTGGTTCAACGATGCGACACGGCCGGGTAATCCGCCACTGACGGGCGTATCCCCAGACGCTCTTGCCCGCTGCCTATCCTCTCTACGCCATTCGGCGGTGACTGGTGGGCCTTGAGCGGCCCGCATCGTGAAGGAGAACCGGCTGCCGCCGTCTTCACCGGCTTCGACCGAGATGGCGCCGCGGTGGCGATCGAGGATCCGTTGACCGACGGCGAGCCCGATTCCCACGCCCGGGTACAGGGCGGTCCCGACGGGATTCGAACCCGCGACCTCCGCCTTGACAGGGCGGCGTGAACTCCGGACTTCACCACGGGACCATGCGTGCCCCCAACGGGATTCGAACCCGTGCTGCCGCCTTGAAAGGGCGGTGTCCTAGGCCTCTAGACGATGGGGGCGCACCGACGATGGCGCCGCCGGCACCCGTAGCGTCTGCCGTCGGGGACCACGACAGCATACGACATTCCGGGTGTCGATGTTCGGTCACCATAACCAGTCGGCAGGTCCGCGCGGACGGCTTGCTGGGGAGGGGGCTGCAGAGCGGCCCCGAGCTGGAAGGCCGCCAGCGTCCGGCGTGTTCGCTCGGCCGGCTCGGGAGCACCGCCGAGCTGCGCGATCAGGTCCTGCCCGGCCGGCCGGCAGCGGCGGGTCAGGTGGCGCGGACGTGCGGCATCACCTCCGCCGCGATCAACTCGACCTGATCGAGGTCGGTGAGGTCGAGCAGCTGGAGGTACACGCGCTTGGCGCCTTCCTCGGCGAAGGCGCGCAGCGTCTCCACCACTTCGCCGGGGGTGCCGGTCGCTCCCATCTGCCGCAACTCCTCCGCGTCCCGCCCGGTGGCGGCCCGGCGCCTGGCGACTTCGGCGTCGTTCCGGCCGCAGCAGACCGTGAGCGCCACGGACATGTCGATTGCCAGCGGGTCCCGGTCGGCAACCACGCAGGCTTCCCACACTCGTTCGAATTGGCGACGCGCTTGGTCCACCGGAGCGAACGGGACGTTGAACTCGTTGGCGAACCGCGCCGCCAGACCCGGTGTGCGGGTGGCGCCCAGCCCGCCGACGATGATCGGCGGGTGCGGCTGCTGGACGGGCCGCAGCAGTGCGGGGTTGTCTTCGAGCTGGTAATGGTGCCCGTGGAAGGAGAAATGTTCGCCGCGGGGGGTCCGCCAGAGCCCGGTAAGGATCTCGAACTGCTCTTCGAGCCGCTCAAAGCGTTCCCCGGTGGGCGGGAAGGGGATCCCGAACGCCCGGTGTTCGTCTACGTGCCAGGCGGCGCCGATGCCCAGCTCGACCCTGCCGCCGCTCATCTGGTCGACCTGCGTGACCGCCACGGCGAGCGGGCCGGGTAGCCGGAAGGTGGCCGCGGACATGAGGGTGCCCAGCCGGATCGTGCTGGTGTCCCGGGCCAGCGCCGCGAGCGTCGTCCAGGCGTCGGTCAGGCCTGGACGGGGCGGGATGCCGCTGTGGAACGCCAGGTAATGGTCGCTTCGGAAGAAGGCGCCGAAGTCGAGCCGCTCGGCCGCCCTCGCGACGGCGAGCAGGTCGTCGTAGCTCGCGCCCAGCTGGGGCTCGGTGAACAGGCGCAACTCCATGTCACTGAGCGTCCCAAACGTTGCCTTCGTGCCTGCATTCAGGGCACGCGAAGACACCTTCCCGTTCCGAACGATGGCGACGAACTCGAACTTCACGAGCTGAGTGTCTGGCGCAGTTGACGACGATGGCCGGCCGGGCCGCGCTCGCCGCGGCTATGCCCGCTCGGCCGCCGTGCGCCCGCCCGAGGGATGTCCTTCCTCGGGCGGTACGCGTTGCGGGGGCAAGCCGTTGTTCGGGGACCCGGTGTCGGGACCGGAACCCGAGCGCCGGCGCCGGGCGCGCAGAACCAGCCAGGCCGCCACGGCGACGAGCAGCCCGCCGCTGATCGCCAGCATCAGCGGTACCGTCGAACCCAGGAGCATGATCTCGTCACGCCCGTCAGCGGCCTCGTCCCGCTGGTCGGCAACCGAGGCGGCCGTCGGCGCATAGCGGTTGTCGTAGACGGCAAGCTGTGGGGACCCGGGCAGCGGCAAGACAACGCTGCGCATCTCGTGGCGGTTCAGGTCGACGACGACACCCGTGGTCGGCTCCACCCAGAAATCGGTGTATTCGGTGTAGGTGTAGGTCAGGGCGACGTTGTCGGGCAGCTTGGGGAGGGCCGCTCGGAGCTGCGCCTGCAGCTGCGGCGACGCGCCGAGCAGAGACGCCGCTACCGGTAGCACGGCCTTCGGCAGGGACGTCGGGAACTGGTCCAGCACCCGCCGGTCGGTGATCGGCAGCGCCCGGATATCGGCAATGAAGCGATACGTGAGCAGCCCGGCGTGCTCCTCCTCGCCGCGGAAGGGCAGCCTCGTCGTGCGCTCCGCGTCATCCACCCAACCGAGGTAGTCGCGCTGCTCGGTCGGGATGGGGAAGCTCTCCGTCAGTCCGACGGGGTTGGTGATTCCGGGACCGGTGATGGCTCTCGTTCCGTACAGCGTCTTCCGGTTCACCGCATAGGTCAGCTCGACACGAGCGATCTCGCGTGGGGAGGGCGGGCTGGTGAGAATCTGCGTATCCGCGAGCAACTCGGCGTCGCCGTGGACCCCCGCGGACCTGACGTGCCAATCGAGGCGCGACGGGGCATCGCGAATGATGGCGTGCTGGAGATCGCCCCGGTCGAGCGCCTCCGGGTCGAGCGTCGTCAACCGGCCCGTCATGATCAAAGTAGTGTCCACGTCGGCGGGCAGCTGAGCGGCCGCCGGGACAATCACGAAACGCAGTAGGCCCGCGGCTATCACGAGGAGCGCGCCTGCCGCGACCAGGATGATCCTCGCCAAGTGCAGGCGCCGGACGGCGGGGCGGCGGAAGCGTCTCATCAGGCTCCTGGCGGGGCAGGCCCCGGGCAGGTGTCGTTACCGGCCGAATACCAGGGCATTCCAGTGTATTGCGACCCGACCCGGGGCAGCATGAGGTGCTGTTCCCCCGTTCATGGACCAAAGGCCCAGCCCCCGGGCCGCATGCCTCGGCGCACAAGGGAACTGCGCCACTGCCCGGCAGCGCCGACCTCACCACAGCAGCGGCAGCGCCAACCCGGCCGCTCCGGCGAGCATGCCGGCGCCCACACTGCCGACCGCGTTGAGGGTCGCCGGCACGAGTGCCGCCTCCTCCAGCAGCCCCATGGTCTCGACGCCCCAAGTGCTGAACGTCGTATAGCCGCCCATCATCCCGACCCCCAGGACGGTCTTGACATCGACGGACACGCCGTGGTGTGTCACTAGCCCGACGATCGCGCCGAGGACGAACGAGCCGGAGACGTTGACGGTGAACGTTCCCCACGGGAACGCCGTCCCGAGCCGGCCCTGGATCGCCTTGCCCACCAGGTACCGGGCTATCGACCCCGTGGCGGCCGCGAGCGCGAGCAGTGCGACGATCACGGTAACTCGGGCGGGGTGCCACGCCCCACGTAGCGGTGCACCTGCACCGGGTCGGCGAAGACGACCCCCTCTGTGATCAGCTCGTCCAGCTCCGGGAGGAATGCGTCGATGCGGTGCTCGGTGTCGAGGTGGTGGTACTTGTCACTTTCCCCGATGAGGATGGTCCGGCGGATGGCGTCGCCGTGCGGGCGCATCAGTCCCCCTCAGCCGCCGGGCCCGACGAGCCCAGGACGACCGCCCTGCCAATGATCAACCCGAACGAGACTGCGGCGAACCCGGCGAACATGCTCGCGAACAGGTAGCCCACGCCTAGCTGGGCCTCTCCGTGCGAGACGAGCTCATCGGCCTCGATCATCCAGGTGCTGAATGTCGTGTAGGCGCCGAGGAAGCCCACGGCGATGAACGGCCTGGCGTATCGCGACGGCGGGAACACCTCGACGATCAGGACGAGCAGGAAAGAAAGCACAAAGGCGCCGCTTATGTTGACTATGAACGTCGCCCAGGGAAACGTGTCGGGCGGCGCCGCGAATGCATTCTCGATGCCCCAGCGCGCGAGCCCGCCCAGTGCCCCGCCCGCGGCGATCGCGCCGAGGACGTCCCACTCCGGTCGGGGCCTGCGGTGGCGGGGCAGCCAGAGCGGCCCCTGGCGCCGTGGTTGCGCCCCTGGAACCGGCTCGGACATGCCTCGCCCGGGACCGCCCGGCTCCGACTGATCCGGCCCGGGGACACCCCGCTCGGGCGGCTCGGGCCCGGGCAGTTCGGGTTCGAGCAGGACCGCCTCGATGAGCTCGGGTTCCGGTAGGCCGAGCTCGGGCAGCCGGTCCCTCCGCGAGGGGCCGACGCCTCCCGGCGCGTCATCGTACCCAGGCTCGGTCACCGCACCTGCTCCACCATCGCGACCGTCCACCATCTGTTGGCGACCTCGATCATCGTCGCGACGATAGCCAGCGGGCCCAGATCGCCGCAGCCGGTCCCCGATCGTTGCCGGGCCACTCACCTACGCCAGGTGCGGGATGGAATCTGACGTGGGACCGGGTACCTCTACACGAGGCCGCTCGCGTGGTCGTGTTCTGCGCGGAATCGGAACGGCAGGCCACGCGGGCGGTCTGGGAACCGTCGATGCTGACCCGGCCCGGACAGGATGCCCCCGGTGACAGGCGGTGTCCGAGGACCCAGGATGGATTGCTCGTCTGGGATGGCCAGGTAACCGCATCTGCTCCCGGGCACCGGGTGCGGTAGTCCGACCAGCTGGGGCCCGCGTCCGGCTTCACCCCGGATTCTCGCTTTTGCCTGTCTGTCAGGCGGTTCTGCCGGACTAGCCGTCGTGGCGGGATGGCCCGGCAGCACTACGCCGGATGCAGGAACGCGTCTCCATCATCTGCGGATTCACCGACTGGGCAGCTCAGGGAATCATCTCCAAGCGTGCAGATAGCCGTCCTCATCGTCGACGACCACCCGGTGATGGCCGAGTCGCTGGCTGGCGGGCTGGCGTCCCAAGACGACCTGCACCTGGTGGGCACGGCCGCGTCCGGATCGCAGGCGGTGGCGATCGCGTCCACCCGACGCGTCGACGTGGCCGTCATCGACACCGATCTCGGGCACGAGGACGGCATCCACGTCGGCCGCTCGCTGCGCGAGATCAGCCCGGGCACGCACGTCATCCACCTGTCCGGGCCCGACCACGACGTCGGCCGGGTGACCGAGGCGCTGCAGGACGGCGTCCGCGGCTGGGTGACCAAGGACGAGCCGATGCGCGAACTGCTGGCTGCGGTGCGTGGCGCGCACCGGCAGGAGACCCGGATTCCGCCCGTGCTGCTGACCCAGGTGCTGGACCGGTGGGTGCATGGCCAACTGGGCCCGCTCGACGTGCTGAGCGGCCGGCAACGGGAGGTCCTGCAGGGTCTCGTGGACGGGCTCACCCGGGCCGCGATCGGCGAGCGGTTGTTCCTGTCCACCAACACCGTTCGGACCCACATTCAGCACCTGCTTCACCGGCTGGGCGCCCATTCGACGCTGGAGGCGGTCGCGATCGCCCGCGACGCGGGCATGCATCCGCTGAGGATGTGAGGATAGGGGGTTCATGTCCTCGGTCTTCGCCGGGAACGGACAGGGTTCAGCCTGCACCGCGAAGGTGGTCAATCCATAGGAAAGCTGGGCAGGTCAGCCGCCGGTCCGCTGGTGCAGGCCGCGCACGTAGGCGGCCTGACCAACGTGTTGGGTGTCGTCATTGACGACGCTGACCAGCCGCACCCCGAGGGTCACCGGCGGGTCCCACCGCTCGTCGACGACGCGGTCGAGATCCTCCGGCGTCAGGCCACGCAGGAATTGAAGGGTGCGGGCGTGCACCGCGTCGTAGTAGTCGACCAGCACCCGGGCGCTGTCGGGCCGCACGGCGGCGACCTGGTCGGGAGTGTGGGCGTATCCAGTGTTGTGCGGGTCCGGGTCGAGCCCGAACCGGCTTGCCCAGTCGTCGCTGACCCACACCTGCTCCTGGTCGAGGAGCGCGGATACATGGTGGTCCTGGACGCGGGTCAGGTGCCACACCAGCCAGCCCACGGAGTTGGCGCCCGGGGCCGGCGCCCACCGCAGCCGCTCGGCGTCCAGGCCCTGGACCGCCGCGCGGACCAGGGCGGGAAGCCGGTCGAAGCTCTCGATCAGCACCTCGCTCACATTCACTGGTCATTGCCTCCTCGAAAGCGAATCGCCGTGGGTAGCCTGCCTCGCCGTCGGAGGTCCAGTGTGCTTCCTTGCGCGCCGCGGTCGTTTGCGTGCCGCTTCAGTTCTGGGAACCGGGAAAGTGGAGGTGCACCCGCGGTGGTCGACGCTGTCGTCATCGGGGCCGGGCCGAACGGCCTGGTCGCGGCGAACCTGCTGGCCGACCACGGATGGTCGGTCACCGTCCTGGAGGAACAGCCCGAGCCCGGCGGCGCCGTGCGCAGCGCCGAAACCCTGCTACCGGGGTTCGTCACCGACCTGTTCAGCGGCTTCTATCCGCTCGCCGCGGTTTCGCCCGTCATCGCCGGCTTGCACCTCGAACAGCATGGGCTGCGGTGGTGCCGTGCACCGCTCGTGCTGGCCGACCCCGGCACGGACGGTTCGTGCGCGGTCATCTCCCGTGACGTCGACGAGACCGCCGCGTCGCTGGACGCTTTCGCCGCGGGCGACGGCGACGCGTGGCGGCGGCTGTACGGGCTCTGGACACGCCTGCAGGACCCGCTGCTCGGGGCGTTGTTCACGCCCTTCCCGCCCGTGCGACACGGCCTGCGGCTGCTCGCCCGCCTCGGGGCGGGGGACGCCCTGCGGTTCACCCGGATGGCGCTGCTGCCCGTCCGCAGGCTGGGCGACGAGGAGTTCACGGGCGCCGGCGCTCCCGCGCTGCTCGGCGGCAACGCTCTGCACACCGATATCGGGCCCGACTCCGCGGGCAGCGGCCTGTTCGGGTGGCTGCTGTGCATGCTCGGGCAGTCCGCCGGGTTTCCGGCGCCGGCGGGAGGGGCGGGGCAGCTTGCCGGCGCCTTGACGCGCCGACTGCGCGCCAGGGGCGGCGAGGTGCGCTGCGGTACCAGGGTCACCCAGGTGGTGGTTCGCGGCCGGCGGGCAGTGGCGGTGCGGCTCGCCGACGGGTCGAGCGTGGATGCCGCGCGAGCCGTCCTCGCCGACGTCGATGCCCCGCAGCTGTTCCGCGAGCTCGTCGGCGAGGAGCTGCTGCCTGCGTCGTTGACGCGCGACCTGCGGCGGTTCCACTGGGACAACGCCACCGTAAAGATCAACTGGGCCTTGCGGGGGCCCATTCCCTGGACTGCCCGGGATGCCGGACGGGCCGGCACCGTCCACGTCACCGGCGGGATGGATGCGATGACCGCGTTCTCCGCTCACCTCGCGATGGGGCTCGTCCCGGCGGAGCCGATGCTCGTCCTGGGGCAGATGACGACGACCGACCCGACCCGGTCGCCGGCCGGCACTGAATCCGTGTGGTGCTACACGCACGTACCGCAGCGCACTAAGGGTGACGCAGGGGGTGCCGGCATCACCGGTCGCTGGGACGACAGGGACACGCAGCTGTTCGCCGACCGCGTGGAGGCACACGTGGAACGGTTCGCGCCCGGGTTCGGTGAGCTCGTCCTCGCCCGGACGGTCCAGACGCCGCGCACGATGCCGCAGGACAACCGGTGCCTGCACTCCGGCGCGGTGAACTCCGGGACGGCCGGCCTGCACCAGCAACTGGTCTTGCGTCCCGTTCCGGGGCTCGGGCGACCGGAGACGCCGATCGAGTCGTTGTACCTGGCGTCGGCGTCGGCACATCCGGGCGGCGGCGTGCACGGTGCGCCAGGCGCGAACGCGGCGCGGGCGGCGGTCGCGGGCCGCCGTCCAGGCAAGCGCGCGCTTGCGGCCGCCGCCCGGCGGTTGCCGGGCTGACGGCAACCGGGCTGACGGGGTTGGTCGGGGCCCGCCGTCCCGGCCCGCGCGGGGTCATCTGGTTGACTGCTGGCGCTGTGCAAACGTGCGGTCCGGACCGTGTTCCGCCGTGTCGGGTGAGGATCGAAGCCGGCATTCGGAGGGCGGGCGAGGCGAGGCGAGATGGCGAACTCGAGGAGCGGCCCAGGCGGGAGCGCCCCCGCGCCCCCGCAGCGTTCCCGCCTGCGGTGGGTGGTCTACCTCGTCTTCCTGCTGGCGTTGCTGGGCATCAACTGGTGGCTGGCCGGCAACGCGCTGAGCCCGAACAAGCCCACCCAGGTCGCGTACTCGTTCTTCTACCAGCAGGTGCAAGCCGGCAACGTTGCGAGCATCAACTGGACCGGCAATGCGATCAACGGGACGCTGAACCACCCGGCACCGTATCCGCCGGGCAGCACCGACAAGACGGTCAAGGACTTCGCGACGGAGCGTCCGCTTCAGGCCGAGGACAACCTCACCACGCTGATGCTGTCGAAGAACGTCATGATCGACACGCATGCCCCGCCGACCACGCCCTTCTGGCAGGAATTCCTCCTGGGTTTCGGGCCGACGCTGCTGCTGCTCGTGTTGATCGTCTTGGGCGCGCGGGCCATGTCCCGAGGGATGGGCGGGGTCGGCGGCATCGGCCGCTCCAAGGCCAAGCTGTACTCGCCTGAAGCCGGGCCGCGGACCACGTTCCAGGACGTGGCCGGCATCGACGAGGTGGCCGATGAGGTCAAGGAAATCGTCGACTTTCTCCGCCATCCTGAGCGATACCAGCGACTCGGGGCCATGGTGCCGAAGGGGGTGCTGCTCGCGGGCCCGCCCGGAACCGGCAAGACCCTGCTCGCGCGGGCCGTCGCCGGAGAGGCCAACGTCCCGTTCTTCTCGGTCTCTGCCTCGGAATTCGTGGAAATGATCGTGGGTGTCGGGGCGAGCCGCGTGCGGGACCTGTTCCAGCAGGCGAAGGCCGTCGCACCCGCGATCATCTTCATCGACGAGCTGGATGCCATCGGCGGGTCGCGCGGCGGGCCGCACGGCCTGGGCGGCAACGACGAGCGGGAGCAGACGCTCAACCAGATCCTCACCGAGATGGACGGCTTCACCGGCTCCGAGCGGGTCGTGGTCATCGCGGCGACCAACCGGATGGAGGTGCTCGACTCGGCGTTGCTGCGGCCGGGGCGTTTCGACCGCCGGGTCGTCGTCAGCCCGCCCGATCAGAGGGGCCGCCGGCAGATCCTGGCCGTGCACACGCGCGGGGTGCCGCTGGCCTCCGACGTCGATCTCGGCGCCATCGCGGCGGCCACCCCGGGCATGGTGGGCGCCGACTTGCGCAACCTCATCAACGAGGCGGCGCTGCTGGCTGCCCGCCGCGGCCACGAACGCGTCGAGCGGGCGGACATCAACGACGCGCTGGAGAAGATCGTGCTGGGCACCGCCCGCAAGATCATGATGTCGGAGGACGAGAAGGAGCGCACCGCTTATCACGAGTCCGGCCATGCCCTGCTCGGGATGGTCACCCCGGGGGCCGATCCGGTTCGGAAGATCTCGATCATTCCGCGCGGCCAGGCCCTGGGGGTGACCTTCCAGGCGCCGTCGACCGACCGGTACGGCTACTCCGGTGCCTACCTGCGCGGACGGATCATCGGCGCGCTGGGCGGGCGGGCCGCCGAGGACCTGGTCTACGGCGAGGTCACGACCGGCGCCGAGTCCGACCTCGAACAGGTGGCGAGCATCGCGCGGCAGATGGTCGGACGCTGGGGCATGTCGGAGGCGATCGGCCCCGTCACCGTGCTGCCCCCGCCCGGCCAGGCCTCCCCCTTGCTGTCTGACGGCAACGGGCCGTCGCAGTCCACGCGCGAACTCGTCGACAAGGAGGTGCGCCGCATCGTCGACGAGTGCTACACCCAGGCGGTCGCGAGCCTGCGTGAGCACCGCAGCCAGCTCGACAGCCTCGCCCACAAGCTGCTGGAGCGCGAGACGCTCGACGAGGCCGACGCCTACGCGGCGGCTGGTATCAAGCAACCCCGGCACGTGCCGACGCCCGTCCCGGCGCAGACCGCGGCGCGCGCGAGCGGCCCCCGCAGGTAGTCGGGAGGTTGCGATGCCCGGCGCGCAGCTTCGAGCACGGCGGCCCGGCGAGGGCTGGCCGCGCAGGGCAGGGGACTACCTGTACGTCTGGGCGCACGCCCATCCCCTGGCCTTCGGATACTGCCTGCTGCTGGCGCTCATCGACCTGGCGATGATCGCAGCGGGGCCGAAGGTGTCCAACGAGATCATCGATGCGACGAGTACCAACCTGTACAACCTGCATCGCGATCCGCTGGCGGTGATGGTGGCGAGCGCCTTCGTCCTGCCCTCGCACGCCGGCATCGTCGGGATTCCCCTGGTGGGCGCGGTCGTGGGGGTCGCGGAGCGCTGGCTCGGAAGTGCCGCGACGGTGGTCACGTTCTTCATCGGTCACGTGGGCGCCACGTTGGTCGTCGCCAACGGCCTGATCGTTGCCCTACGTGCCGGGGCCGTGACCCGGTCGGAGGTGCACGCCAACGACGTCGGGATGAGCTATGGGCTGTTCTGCGTCGCCGGCATGCTCACCTGGATGATGCCGCCCCGGTGGCGGTGGTGGTGGGTCGCCGGGCTGGCCGCGACCGCCGGTGTGACGACGCTCTTTGTCGGGGGGCCGACGGGCGTCGGGCACGTGACCGCGACGCTGATCGGCTTTGCCCTGAGCGTGCTCGTGGCGGCCGGCCGCCGGTTGCCGGGCCGGCCCTCGTCCCTGCGCGCTGCCCTGACGGGCATCGCCGACGCGCCGCCCGCCGTCGCGGCGCACCCCGTAGCCGTCGCGCCCAGCGAACCCGACGTGCGGGCCCACTGACAGCGCGCGAGGCCGCAGGTCAACGCAGGCCTGCCCGGGCTGCTGTCAGGGGGGGCTGTCAGGGGGGCCGTCAGGGGGTGCCGTACAGCGCGTACTGCGCCCGCGCGTCGTGCCGCGAGACGATCTCTTTCCCGAGGGGGGCGATGGCAAGCCCCGCCATCTTGAACGATGCGATCCCGAAGGGGATGCCGATGATCGTGATGCACAGCACGATCCCGGTCAGGATCTGACCGATGGCAAGCCAGAGCCCGGCGAGGATGAACCAGATGACATTGCCGATGAACGACGCGGTCCCGGCGGTCGGCTTCCGGACGACGACCCGGCCGAAGGGCCACACGGCGTAGCCGGCGATCCGGAAGCTGGCGACCCCGAACGGGATCGTGATGATCAGGATGCACATCACGATGCCTGCGACCACGTAGCCGATCGCCAGCCAGAGCCCGGCGAAGATGAACCAGAGGATATTGCCGATCGTGCGCATGGTCGCCTCCTGGGGGCCGGGCGGCGGCCCGCTGACTCTTCCGGGGCAGGTGTCAGTGGCTGACGACGCCACGGCAAGTATCTTGCCTCAAGGGATGGACCCCGGAACGCGGGCGGCGGAAAACGATCCTGGACGGACTTCGGCCGGCGCGGGGTCATTCCTACCGCACCGGCCGGTCTCTGTTTGAGTTCTCGCTGGCATATCGGCCCGTCCGGGACGGTGCTGAGCCAGTTCGTCCGAGTCGCGCCGGTTTCTGGCACTGTTACCAGGGGTCGCTGTCAGCTCCGGTTCGGACGTGCCGCGCGCACAGCGCGGTGTCCATATCCGATCCGGGCGGCCAGGGAAAGTGCCACGCATCCGGCGGCCACCGCCACGATCAGGCGGGCAGTCGGGTCACCCACCCACGCCGCAGCCAGCAGCGCGGTGGCCACCGTGGCCGCGCACGCGCTCACCACCACTCGCAGCACCCCGACGATCGCCTGCCAGGTCATCGGCCCTCCCTGGTGCCGTGCCGGTGTGCCTCCGGCACAGTCCTTATCGGCAACGTCACTGCCCGCCGTGAGGGGGAGGTTCCGCTTGCGCACATCCCGCCACTGCAACCGCCAGCGCAGCGCGCGGCGACGGCCGTCACGCCGGCCGGGGGGAGGGCAACCTCACATGGTGACGCCGGGAATCGTCGGGAACTTCGGCAGGGCGGCCTGGCGCAGCTCGAGGATGCGCTGCTGCAGGTTCACTGCGTCGGGCAGGAAGTCGAACCGCTGAAGTGGGGCATCCCGTTGCGCGGCTGAATCGAGCATGAGGGTGCCGTAGCCGAACATCCTGCCGACGGGGCTGACGGACACGTCGATGAAGACGACCCCGGTCAGTGACATCGACGGCCGGTGGGTGGTGACCACGCCATAGAGGCGGTAAAGGCGGCGGTTGGTGACCACGAGTCGGTCGCTGTGCCAATCCAGGAGGTCGTCCACAAGCCAGATGATCAAACCCAAGAGGGCGAGACCGGTCCAGCTCCCGCTGCTTGCGGTGCCGGCCAGGCCGACGAGGACGACGACTGCACCCGACAGCAGCAGCACCCGAGGCCACGGCGCGCTCACCCGGTGCCGCAACGACGCGGCGACCGTGAGGCCGAACAGCACCAGGGTCTGCAATTGCCCGACCGGGGACAGCAGCGTGACGACCCCGAGCAAGGTGCGGAGGGCGGGGGCGACGAGCACCATCGGGTGCTGGCGCTGGTCGATCTCGACATGGTCGCCGGGGGGGATGTGTGCGTAGCGCCGTTGCCGGGCGCGGGCCCGCAGGTAGGCCGACCAATTGGCCAGCGTGCTCGGCGGTCGCTCCTCGGCCGTGCGGCCGGCCTGCCTGCTGTGGCGCGCCGGTTTCGGCTCGTCGGACGGCAGGTCGTCCCCCCCGGACGTCGCGAGCAGGAGCCGCCGAACCAACGGAATGGCCACCATCGGCGTGCTGCTCCTTTCAGCGACACTGGGGGCGCACGCTACTCGTGTCGGGCCCGCTGACGACACTGCGACATTGTCCGGAGAAGATCGGGTATCGCAACACGCCTGCTGCTACGGGCGGTCTTGGACGCGTGCCCTACGATGCGAGTCGGCCAATTGATGATGAGCCCCACCTCGGTCGGCGCGGGGCCGAGCCCACCGTCCCGCATGCCGGGGAAGGCGAGGGGTGTGCGAGATGAGCTTGAAGGCGATCGCGGTGGCGCTCTTGTTCGTCATCGTCTTACTGGGCGCGGCCGGGGGCGACAGCGCGGTGAGGGTCATCGGTGATGCCATCGGGCAGGGCGCGCATTGGGTCAGCGTCGCTTGGGACTCCGCGACCAACCAAAAGCCGTAAGAACGCGCCGCGATGCGACCCGGCCCCAGTGCTGCCTTGGCAGTCAGCTTCGGGCTGCTCGCGGGCTGCGGCAGCTCGACGCCTCAGGCGCAGCCGGCGAGTTCGCCCGTGCCGCCGGTCTCGTCCCCGGCTGCGCCGTCGGGGTCGACCGCACCAACCCCAGAGTGCGGCGCCCATGACGTCGGCGGTGCCACCGTCCAGACCTACTGCGGGACGGCCACAGCGGGGGCCGACGCGAACGGCACTGCCCTCGACTTCCCCACCGGCGCGTGCGAGCTGGGGCCCAACTTCGTCACTGTCACCGCGGGCACCGTCGTGACCGGATCCGGGCCTCAGGTCGCCGCCGAGAAGGCGAAATACACGTCGCTCACGCTGGCCGTCGGGCCGTCCGCAGGCAACGAGGCGTCGGTCGAGGCGTCTCACGACGGCACCTATGCGCGTGGCCTCATCGCCGTCAACAACCACGGCACTGAAATCGGCTCGGCGGGCGCGTCGAGCTACACGATCACGCTTGCGGACAACCGGCGCTCCGGACGGTTCCAGATCAACCAGGTGGGAACCGGGGCAGTCACCGGTTCCTGGTCCTGTGCTCCGGCGGGCTCGCCGTTGCCCACGGTCGCCGGGCCGTAATTGCCGGCCCGTTCACGGGCCTACGCGACGCGGTCGCCCGAGCGCGTCGCCGCGCCCACCTGGCGTGGCCTGGCCTGGCCTGGCCTTACCCGGTCAGCCGCCGGAGGGTCCAGTCGGTGAGCTCGCTCTGGTAGTCCCTTAACCGCGCACCCGATGCCGAGGTGGCGATGCGAGTCCAGGCACCCGCCGCGTCGAGCTCCCACCGCAGGATGTCCGGGCTCAGTGCCATGTCCAGGATTCCGCCGAGCTGCTCGCGCAGCTCCGGGGCTTGGACCTGGACGAGCGACTCGATCCGCCGGTCGAGGTTGCGGTGCATCATGTCGGCGCTGCCGATCAGGTACTGGCCGGTCGACCGGAAATGGAAGATC
>JADGOW010000027.1 GCA_017882765.1 Frankiaceae bacterium | reverse complement strand
TTGCGTCCCCGACCCTGGGCGACCGCACCGAACTTGGCCAGACCCTGCTCGGCGAACCGATTCCGCCACGCCAGCACCGTCGACGGCGAAACCCCCACCTGCGCGGCGATGCCCGTGTTCGCCAGACCCTGCCCGGCGAGCAGCAGCGCCCGTGCCCGCTGCACCTCCCGGTGCGGCGCGGTGCGCGACCTGCTCAGGCTCTCCAGAACCTCGCGCTGGCTGTCCGTCAACGGCATCGGCGGGGCGGCTGGGCGCATGGCTCACCCTACCGCAATACCCTGCTATTTTGGAGACACCACACTAGGAGGTACGGGAGGGGTCAGACGCGTGTGCGATCTCTGCCATGAGGTGGCGCGCCATCACTTCCTCGCCGTATAGCTCGCGGGTCCGCACCTGGTGTCGCGCGCCCAGCGCAACGAGTCGCTCGGTGTCGGTGGTGAGCTCATTGAGCTGCCTGACCCACGCGTCGGAATCTTCAGGCGGCAGCAGGGTGCCCGTCTCGCCGTCGACGACGGCGTCGAGGATCCCCTCGATCCCGCTCGCGGCCACAGGGGTTCCGCGCATCGACGCCTCGATGGTGACGAGGCCGAAGCCCTCGATGTCGCCTGGTACGCGGATGTTCGGCTGGACGAAGAGGTCCGCGCCGCGCAGGAGGAGCTCGCGGGTGTCGTCGTCCACGCGACCGAGCAGGAGGACGCGATCGCCGAGACCTGCCTGGACGGCCGCGACCCGGATCGGGTTGGCCTCCGGCCCGTCGCCCGCGACCAAATAGGTGATGTCCGGAGCCAGGCCGGGCAGGACGTGCCGCGTGAACCACCGCGCGCCCTTGCGCCGCACCAGCCGGCCGAGTGTCAGCAATACCACGGCGCCGTCTGGAAGGCCGTACCTCTGGCGGATCTCCTTCGACGCCGCGGCGCGGTGGTCCGCGCCGACCTCGGGCGCAGAAACCCCCAAGCGCACGACCCCGATCCTGGCCGCCGGCACATCGACGGAGCGTGCAGCGGCGGCGGTCGCCGCACTGATCGCGATCACCCGCGGTGCTCGGCGCAGGGCCGGGTGAACCAACGCGCGGTAGGCACGATGGTCGTAGGTGAGGTCCAAGCCCATCACCATGGTCGCGTTCGCCACCCGGAACAGCCGGAGCAACGGGAAGAGGCAGGCGTACATTGGCGCGTCACCGGCCAGTACGAAGTCGACCTTCCGGCGCAGCAGGAGCCAGAAGACCCGCAGGACGGCTCCGGGCAACCAGCGTGGCAGCTGCCGGTTGCTGCCGCCGTGGGCGAGGAGAACGGCGCCGGGGGAGACGGAGACGAGGGACCGCCACACGCCGTCGGCAAGGGTCTCCATTCCGCCCACCGAAGGGGGGAATTTCCGGGTGACGAACAACGGCCTGCAGGACATGGGAACTCAGCGTAGGTGGGGCACCAGGCCGATATCCTCGGACGCGGCGGCCACCCCGACGGAGGCGACCGATGGCTCTGCACCGCCCGTTCTACGAGACGTCCTACCACTTCGAGGACGACGTGCTGGCCGCGGGCGAGGCGAGGCTGTGGGAGGCGATGCGGCTCCTGGAGCCCCTGGCCGGCACGACGTTCCTCGACCTGGGTTCCGGTGTCGGCTGGGCGGCGCACCTCGCGCCAGCGTGACCTGCTCGACACGATCCCCGGCGGGAACCAGCGGTCCGCCGAGGAACTCCTCGCCGAGATCGGCGTCGACATGGGCCAGTTCGGCGGTGCGGCGCAGCTCGCATCCTGGGCCGGCATCTGCCCGGGCAACCACGAATCGGGCGGAAAGTCGAAATCGGGCAAGACCCGCAAAGGCTCGAAGTGGCTGCCCGGCCTCGGAGGCTCCTCGACGGTCACCACACGAGATTCTGCCGGGCCCGTTGCCGTGCGGCTCTTGCTCAGTCGGGCCCCGGGCCCAGGCCCAGCTGGCCGTGCGTTTCGCCCAGGCACCGCCCCGTGACGACGGTCAGCCCGGCCTCCATCGCTGCCCGGGTGGCCTCGGGGGTGTCCGTCCCCGGCTGGAACCACAGCACCCGGGGGCCGATCTCTATGGCCTGCCGGGCGACGGTCTCCGCCTCCTCCGGAGGGCGGAAGACGTCCACGACGTCGATCGTCCCGCCTACCTGGGACAGGGTCGGGTAGGCCTGCTCACCGAGGACCACCCCGCCACGCGGGTTCACCGGAACGACCTTGTAACCCTGAGACTGGAGGTAGGCAGGGATACGGTGCGCCGGCTTGCTCTCATCCTCGGAGGCACCCACCACGGCAATCGTCTTCGTGCTCCGGTAGATCTCCAACAGTTCCTGGTCCGACGGCATCGTGAGCCCCCCTCAGCGTGGCGCGGTCTGTCGCGATATGCCTACCCTCCTGGGTGGTCAGGCACGCGGCGTGGGTCTCACCCGCTCGTGACGTCAGAATCCACCTTCGCGGGTCGTGACTGTCCGGTTCGCGCCGCCGCGGCGTCACCCACGACCGGCCCGCCGGACGCGGGCACGGCCGGAGCCCCGGGCGCGGGCGCGGCATCGGGCTCTGGCGACCTCGCCGGAGGCGCGCTGGCCTCCGGATTAGGCTGCGCCAGCCGGGTGACCTGCAGACGATCGATACGGCGGCCGTCGAGTCGCGTGACGGTGAGCCGCATACCGGCGAACTCGACCGACTCACCCAGAGACGGCAGGTGGCCGAGGCGGGCGACGACATAGCCGGCCGCCGTCTCGTAGGGCCCGTCGGGTAGCCGGACCCCCGAGGCCTCCTCGAACTCGTCCAGGTTGAGCAAGCCGTCGGTGTCGATGTCGCCACCGCGCAACCGCAGCGCCTGGGGGGTGTCGGGGTCGTACTCGTCGCGGATCTCCCCCACGACTTCCTCGATGAGATCCTCCATCGTGACGATGCCGGCGGTGCCGCCGTACTCGTCCACCACTATCGCGAGGTGCTGGCCCTCGCGGCGCAGCTCCGAGAGCGCGGTGAGCACGTTCAAGCTCGCCGGCAGCATCTTCACCTCGCGGACGAGTTCGCCCAGCTGCATGGCGCTGCGCCCCTGCAGCAGCAGATCGCGCACGTGCACGAAGCCGGCGACGTCGTCGGCGCCCCCGCGCACCACCGGGTAGCGCGACCACGGGCTGTCGTGGATCTCCTCGACGGCCCGCGCGACCGTCATCGCCGCGTCGAGGAACGTGACTTCGGTCCGCGGGGTCATGATTTCGCGAAGCGAGCACTCGCGGGCCGCGAAGACCTCGTCGATGAGCTTGCGTTCGTCGACGCCCAGCGACTCGTGGGCGGCTACGAGCCCGCGCAGCTCCTCGTCCGTGATGGCCTCCCTGCGGGCCTTCGGGTCACCCCCGAGCAGCCGCACAAGACCGTTCGTCGACACCGACAGCAGCCAGATGATCCCGCGGGTCATCCGGGCGATGCGGTCGAGTGTCGGTGCGGTCAGGAGAGCGAATCGTTCGGCCCGCTGCAGCCCGAGACGTTTCGGCGCGAGCTCTCCGACGACGAGGGTCACGTAGGTGATGACAAGGGTGACGCCGAGGAAGGCGATCACGTGGGCCAGTTCGTGATCGAGTCCCCGTGCCTCCATTGCACTGGCGGCGTCGTCGGTGAGCGTGACGGCGCCGACCGCCGAGGACATCAGGGCGGTCAGGGTGACACCGAGCTGCACCGTCGCCAGGAAGCGGTTGGGGTCAGCGACGAGCTTGGCGACCCGCCGCCCGCGCCGCCCCTGCTTGGCCATCTCCCGCACTTGGCTCTCCCGCAGGGAGACCAGCGCGATCTCCGCGGCGACGAAGAAGGCCTCGATCACGACGAGCCCGAAGACCACGCCCATGCTGGCGAGCACGCTCATGATCTAGGGGCCTCCGCAAGCCCCCACCGGGCGGTCGTCACGACCGGCCTATCCGGGACGTCGTCCATGCCTCCAGTCTGCCGCGACCTTGGGTGCGGGGCGGCCGGCACGGGGCGGGCCCCGACAAGGCGGGCCCCGCAAGGCGGGCCGCAAGGCGGGCCCTGCAAGGCGGGCGATTGCCGGACGGGTTACCGGCGAGGCGCCGCGGCGGGACGGGCATTGCTGGGTGCGACACAGCTGGTGTCGCCTACTGTTGCTTCGGGTACGCCAGGACGTCGGTCGGAGGAAAACGCTTGGACGGCGCAATGGGCGTGCGCGCGCGGCTCGCGGGTCAACGCGTGCTGCTGACCGGGGTCACGGGCTTCGTGGGTGAGGCCCTGCTCGAGCGGCTGCTCTCCGACGTTCCCGAGGCGAAGTTGGTCGTGCTCGTGCGGGCACGCGGCGGTCTGTCCGCCCACGACCGGGTCACGCGGCTACTCGACAAGCCCGCGTTCACCGCGCTGCGGGAGCGGCTCGGTCAGGCTCTGCCAGGCTTCGTGGACGAGCGCATCACGGTGATCGAGGGCGACCTGGCCGGCATGCCGGACCTGCCGCCGGACCTGGACACGGTGATCCACTGTGCTGGCGAGGTGTCGTTCGACCCCCCGATCGACGACGGCTTCGCCACCAACCTGGGCGGCGTTCAGGAACTGCTCCGGGCCATCCGGGCAGGGGGAAGCCGGCCGCACATCGTGCACGTGTCCACCGCCTACGTCGCCGGGCTGCGCTCCGGCTGGATCCCGGAGGGCCGGGTCGAGCACTCCGTCGACTGGCGCGCGGAGCAGGCCGCGGCTGTCCGCGCCCGCGAGCAGGCTGAGGATGCCTCGCGCGCTCCGGACGTCCTGCGGAAGTTCGGGGCCGAGGCCGATGCCGAGCATGTGCGCGCCGGGGCCGAGACCGTCGCCCGCGATGCCGAGCGACGCCGCCGCCACTGGGTGGATGCGCGGCTCGTCGACGCCGGCCGGGAGCGGGCACGCGTCCTGGGCTGGACCGACTGCTACACCTTCACGAAGGCCCTCGGCGAGCGCTACCTGGAGCAGGAGGCGGCCGGGCTACCGCGCTCGATCGTCCGCCCGTCCATCATCGAAAGCGCGCTGGCGCGCCCTCATCCCGGGTGGATCGAGGGGTTCAAGATGGCCGAGCCGATCATCCTCGCGTACGGTCGCGGCGAGCTTCCCGACTTCCCTGGCTCACCGGACGCGGTGATCGACATCATCCCCGTCGACCTTGTCGTGAACGCGATCCTGGCTGCCGCCGCGCACCCGCCGGAGCCGCAGGCGGAGCCCGTCTACTACCACGTCTGCTCGGGCAGCCGGAACCCGCTGGTGTTCCGCGAGCTGTACGAGCTCGTCCGCGCCTATTTCCGGGCCCACCCGCTGACCAAACGCGACCGGGGCGCGATCGCGGTCCCGCAGTGGCGGTTCCCCGGCGCCCCCGCCATCGACGCCCGACTGCGGCGGGGCGAGCGGATCGTCGGCCTGGCCGGGCGCGCCCTGTCGCACCTGCCCCCGTCGGAGCGATTGCGGCAGCGGGCTCGCGATCTGGACCGGACGTCGGGACGGCTGTCGTTCCTGCGCCGCTACCAGGAGCTGTACCGCTCCTACGCGCAAGCCGAGCTCGTCTACGCCGACGAAGCCACCCAGGCGCTGCACGACTCGCTCACCCCCGCAGACCAGGCCCTGTTCGGAATCGACCCGACGTGCTTCGACTGGGCCCACTACCTGCAGGAAGTGCACTGCCCGGCAGTAACGGCCGGGCTTCGGGCACTGTCGGCGCTGCCGCGCCGACCGCCCCGCCATGCCGCCCACGACCTGTCCCCCGGCGACGGCGTCCTCGCCGTCTTCGACATGGACGGCACGCTCGTCTCGTCGACCATCGTCGAGTCGTACCTGTGGCTGCGCCTGGCCGACCTGCCCGCGCCGGCCCGGCTGCGCGAGCTGGCCGGGGCGGCCCGCGCCCTGCCGGGCTGGTTGCGGACCGAACGCCGCGACCGGGGCCGGCTCATCCGCTCCGTCTACACCCGCTACGACGGGGCCGACCCGGAGGAGCTGGAACGGCTGGTCGCCGACGGCGTGGGCGACGCCGTGCTGCAGCGAGTCAGCGCCGCTTCGCTGCGGCGGGTGCGCGAGCACCGCCAGGCGGGGCACCGCACCGTGCTGCTCACCGGGGCGATCGAGGCGCTGACCCGGCCGCTGGCCCCGCTCTTCGACGAGGTCGTCGCCGCCCGGCTCGCTGTGGGCCCGGACGGCCGCTGCACCGGGCAGCTCGCCTCCGCACCCCTCGTCGGGGACGCCCGGGCAGCCTGGCTGCGCCGGCACGCCCGCCGTGTCGGCGCCGACCTGCACAGCTCATGGGCTTACGCAGACAGCCATTCCGACCTGCCGTTGCTGCACGCCGTGGGCCACCCGGTCGCGGTGAATCCGGACCTGGGACTGGCCACGGTCGCCCGCAAGGAGGGCTGGCCGGTCGAGGAGTGGCCGGCGACCCCGGGCTCGGGCCGGTCCCCGATCACGGTGACGGTGCCACGATGAGCGCGCGCGCCCTCGAGATGTACCGCTCGGTCCCCCGCTACTTAGCGGCCCGGGCGCTGTCGGCGCGGCTGCCCTCGCTCGGCGCGGTGTCGGCTGCACCGCTGCGGCTGGTCGACCGGCCCGATCCGCGCCCGCCCGGCCCGGGATGGGGCACGGTCCGGCCCCGGCTCGCGGGCATCTGCGGCTCCGACCTCGCCACGGTCACCGGCCGCTCGTCGTTCTACTTCTCGCCGCTCGTGTCGCTCCCGTTCGTTCCCGGCCACGAGGTGGTGGGCACGCTGCAGGACGACTTGGAGGACCTGCCGGCCGGAACTCGCGTCGTGCTCGACCCCGTGCTGTCCTGCCTCGTGCGCGGCGTGGCGCCCTGCGCCGGCTGTGCCGCCGGTCAGCCCGGACGCTGCGACCGGGTCACCGTCGGGCACATCTGCCCGGGCCTGCAGACCGGCTACTGCGCCGACACCGGTGGGGGCTGGAGCCGCGCGTTCGTGGCGCACCGATCGCAGCTGCATCCCGTCCCCGACGACCTGGACGACAAGCGAGCTGTCCTCGTCGAACCGCTTGCCTGCGCCGTCCGGGCGGCGCTGCGCACGCTGGCGGAGTCCGGCGACCGTGTCCTCGTCGTCGGCGCGGGCGCGGTGGGGCTGCTCACGGTCCTCGCGCTGCGTGAGTTCACGACGGCCGGGCAGGTACTGGTCGTGGCCAAGCACCGCCACCAGGCCGAGCTGGCTGCCCGCTTCGGGGCGTCCGAGATCGTCACGCCCAAGGAAGCTCTCGGCGGGGTGCGGCGGGCAACCCGCGCCATCCGGCTCGACCCCGACTGGGGGCCGCCCTACCTGCTCGGAGGCGTGGACGTGGCGATCGACTGCGCCGGAACGTCCGCCTCGCTCGAAACCGCGCTGCGCACCACCCGGGCCGGCGGCCGCGTCGTACTGGCCGGGTTGCCCGCCACCGGTACCAGTGTCGACCTCACCCCGCTCTGGTATCGCGAGCTGACGCTGGCCGGCACCTACGCCAGCGGGCACGCGCGCGTGAACGGGCACCGGGAGAGGGAGTTCGTCCTGGCGATGGATCTGGCCCGCAGGGCGCCGCTGGACGCAGTGCTGTCGGCCGTCTACCCGCTGGAGCAGTGGCGAGATGCGCTCGACACCGCCCTGGGAGCGGGCCGCCTCGGGGCGGTGAAGGTGGCCTTCGACCTGACGGGCTGGGGGAAGCGATGACGAGGCCTGGGTTCGTGCTCGACGTTGACCAGCGCACGCCGCCCCTGCTCGTGCACGAGGGTGAAGGGTTCCGGCTGGAGTCGTTCCCACTGGGCACGCGGGTCGTGTACCCGCCCGAGACGCTGCCGGGGCTGCGCGACGTCGACGCCGCGATCGCTTCGGCGCTCGACCATCCGCACAACAGCGAGCCGCTGCGCGCGTTGCTGCGGCCGGGCATGCGCCTGACGATCGCCTTCGACGACCTCTCGCTGCCGCTGCCGCCGATGCGCCCGCCCGACATCCGGGGACGTGTCATCGAGCAGGTGCTCACCCTTGCCGCCGAGGCCGGGGTGGACGACGTCGTCCTGATCGCAGCGAACGCGCTGCACCGGCGGATGACCGGACCCGAGATCCGGCGCATCGTCGGCGAGCGCGTCTACCGCTCGTTCTGGCCCGACGCGCTTTACAACCACGACGCCGAGGACCCCGGGAACCTGCTTCACATCGGGCTCACCGACATGGGGGAGGACGTCGAGATAAACCGGCGCGCGGCCGAGTCGGACCTGCTCGTCTACGTCAACATCAACCTGGTGGCGATGGACGGCGGGCACAAATCGGTGCCCGTGGGCCTCGCCTCCTACAACTCCCTGCGCCACCACCACAACAGCGCGACGATGGTGCACTCCCGCTCGTTCATGGACCCGGAACATTCTGCGCTGCATTCCTCGGCGACCCGGATGGGCCGCCTGCTCGCCCGCCACGTGAAGATATTCACGATCGAGACGACGCTGAACAACCAGACATTCCCGGCAAGCATGCCGTTTCTGGTGAAGCGCGAGTGGGAATGGTCGCTGCGCGACCAGGCCATGGCCTACGCGATGTCTCGGGGGTTGCCGCTGCTGCCGTCGCCGGCCCGCCGCAAGATCTTCCGTGACCTCGTCGCCGACTACGGGGTGACCGGCGTGCACGCCGGCGAGACCGAGGCCGCACACCAGCGCACCCTGGCCGCCGTGCACCGCCAGCAACTCGTCGAGGTGAACGGGCAGAGCGACGTCCTGGTGCTGGGTCTGCCCTATCTCTGCCCGTACAACGTGAATTCGGTCATGAACCCGATTCTCGCGACGTGCCTGGGGCTGGGCTATCTCTTCAACATGTACCGGGGGCGGCCGCTGGTACGCCAGGGTGGGGCGTTGATTCTCTACCACCCGGTGCCCTGGGAGTTCTCCCAGGTGCACCACCCGTCCTACGTTGACTTCTTCGAAGAGGTCTTGGCCGAGAGCACCGACCCGGCCACGATCGAGGCGAAGTTCGAAAAGCAATACGCGACCGATCCCTGGTACATCCATCTCTACCGCACTTCGCACGCCTACCACGGCGTCCATCCGTTTTACATGTGGTACTGGGGGGCGCACGCGCTCGACCATCTCGACGAGGTCGTCTGGGTCGGCGGGGATCGGCGGGCCTGCGCCCGCATGGGGTTCCGATCCGCGACGACGTTGCACGACGCATTGGAAATGGTCTCGGGTGCCGTCGGTACGTCGCCCTCGATCACCTACCTGCATTCGCCGCCGCACGCCATCTCGGACGTCCGGTGAGCGCGCGCTCCCAGGTCGGTCTGCGCGAGGTCGCTCGCGGGTGGCGCTGGGGCGCCCGCCCGCCGCTGCCTGCCTCGGTCGCCGCTGACATCCCCGTACCGTCGGCGCGCGAGTTCCCGACCGCTTGGGCTCGCTCGCCGGCCGCCGTGCGAGCCCGAGCGTTGGTGCAGGCGGCGGGGCTCAAGCCGCTGGTGTGGTCGCAGGTCGCGCCGCAGGTCAGCGGCCTGGACGCGCTGGACGGGATGTCCGGGCCGGTGCTGTTCGTCGCCAACCACTCCTCGCACCTGGACACGGCCCTGATCCTGTGCTCCCTGCCCCCGGCGTGGAGGTCGCGGACCGCTGTCACCGCCGCAGCCGACTACTTCTTCGACAGCTGGTTGCGGGCGGTCTCCACCGCGTTCGTGTTCGCCACCGTCCCGATCGACCGTAAGGGCGGCGCGTCGGCCGCGACCCCCGGCGCCCTGCTCAGCGAGCACTGGAACCTCGTCGTCTTCCCCGAGGGGACGCGGTCGTCGGACGGGCAGATGGGCCGGTTCCGGCTCGGCGCCGCCCAGCTGGCAACAGCCTTCGACGTGCCGATCGTGCCGGTCGGCATCCGCGGCGGGTTTGCCGCCATGCCGCGCGGGCGCTCCTGGCCGGCTCCGGGTCGGCGCACGGTGGCGGTGCGCTTCGGTCACCCGATGCGGGCCCGGGGAGGCGAGGACGTTCGAGCATTGACCGCCCGGCTGACGCGGGAAGTGACGCGGCTGTTGCGCGAGGACGAGACGACGTGGTGGGAGTCGCTGCGGCGTTCGCCTGCGCCGGCTGCGCCGGCCGCGCCGGTCGCGCGGTGGCGGCGGGTTTGGGAGGCCTACGAGCCCGTCGGGAGCAGCCGGGCGCGATCCCCCTGGGACTGAGGCGGCCAATGGACGACGTTCTGCACGGTGCGCGGGCGGCATTCGCAGCTCGGGCGTGGACTCGGTCCCATGAGTTGCTGTCGGAGGCCGACGGGCGGTCAGCCCTCGCGTGGGAAGATCTCCTCCGGTTGGGGATGTCGGCCTATCTGATCGGCAACGACGTCGAGAGCGTCCGCATCCTCACTCGTGCGCATCAATCGTGCGTGGAACGCAAGGAAACGACGGGCGCCGCGCGCTGCGCGTTCTGGATCGGGTTCCAGCTCATCAACAAGGGCGAGATGGCGCAGGCCAGTGGCTGGTTCGCCCGGGGCCAGCGGCTGGTCGCGGACGCGGGCGCCGAGTGCGCCGAGGAAGGCCTGCTGCTCGTGCCTGTCGCCCTGCAGCACCTGTTCGCCGGCGACGCGGCGACAGCATGCGACATCTTCGGCCGGGCCGCCGAGATCGGCGACCGGTTCGACGACCCCGACGTGGGTGCGCTGGGGCGGCTGGGTCGCGGACAGGCGCTGCTGCGACTGGGCCGCGCGTCCGAGGGCCTCACCCTGCTCGATGAGGTCATGGTGGCGGCGGTGGCGGGCGACGTCGCGGCGATGGTTGTCGGCCTGCTGTACTGCGCTGTGATCGGTGCCTGTAACGAGGTCTTCGACCTGCGTCGGGCCTACGAGTGGACCGAGGCGCTGACGCAATGGTGCGCGGCGCAGCCGGATCTCGTCCCCTACCGGGGCCAGTGTCTCGTGCACCGCGCGGAGCTGTTGCAGTTGCGTGGATCGTGGGCGGATGCGCTGACGGAGGCGGACCGGGCACGCAAGCACCTTCTCGGGGCACCCGACGAGACGATCGTCGGGATGGCGTTCGCCCTGCTGGGGGACCTGCACCGCCTTCAGGGCGACTTCCGGGCGGCTGACGACGCCTATCGTGACGCCAGTCGCCGGGGACATCCGCCGCAACCCGGTCTCGCCCGGCTTCGGTTGGCACAAGGCCAGGCTCCGGCGGCGGCACGCATGATCCAGCGTGTCGTCGACGAAGAGGACGTCGCCGTCGTGCGGTGCCGGCTGTTGCCGGCGTACATCGACATCATGCTTGCCGCCGACAACGTGCCCGCAGCGCACGATGCCGCCGGCGAGTTGTCGCTCCTCGCCGAACAGTTCGGTGCGCGCATGTTGCAGGCGACGGCGGACTATTCCGGCGGCGCCGTCGCGCTCGCGGAAGGGGACGCGCAGGTGGCGTGCGAGTTGCTCCGCCGCTCGTGGAAAGCGTGGCAGCTGCTCGACGTCCCGTATGAGGCTGCTTGCACGCGAGTGCTGATCGCGCATGCGTGCCGGGCGCTGGGCGACAGCGAGAGCGCGGACCTCGAGCTCGATGCTGCCCGGTGGGCGTTCCAGCGGCTCGGTGCCGAACCGGATCTTGCCAGGATCGCAACGATGGCCGCCGAAGCGTCGGCGCGCCCGGCCGAGGGTCTGACCGGCCGGGAGGTTGAAGTCCTCGCGCTTGTCGCCGCCGGAAAGACCAACCGGGACATCGCGGGGGAACTCGTCATCAGCGAGAAGACGGTCGCGCGCCATCTCAGCAACATCTTCGGCAAGCTCGGGGTCGCATCACGGTCGGCGGCCACCGCCTACGCGTTCCAGCACGGCCTCGTATAGGCGCTCGACGGGTAGCCGTACGACGGGTAGCCGTACGACAAATTACCCACGCCGTCGCATCGGCTCATATGCACAGTCCGCCCGATGCCGGGCACGGCCGTAACGGCCTAGCGTCCTCCCCATCAGAGCCTCATCACCCCACCACTGCGGGAGGTCAAGATGACCACTTACACGGGGCCGGAACAGATCGACACCGTCGTCGTCGGTGCAGGCCAGGCCGGGCTGTCGGCCGGTTACTACCTCGCGAAGAAGCGTCGCCCGTTCGTGATCCTCGACTCGGGTGCACGTGTCGGCGACGCATGGCGAAACCGGTGGGACTCGCTGCTGCTGTTCACGCCTGCACGCTTCAACGGCCTACCCGGGATGCGCTTTCCGGCCTCCGGCGGAACGTTCATCACCAAAGACCAGATGGCTGACTTTCTCGAGTCGTACGCCAGCAGGTTCGAGCTGCCCGTGCACAATGGCGTGCAGGTCACGAGGCTGTCGCGGGACGGCGAAACGTTCCTTGTGTCGACCGAAGCCGGGCAGATCCGGGCGAGCAACGTCGTCGTTGCCATGGGCAACCATCAGGCTCCCTGGATACCGTCCTTCGCCAGGGAGCTCGATGCAGGGATACTGCAGCTCCACTCGAAGGATTACCGCAACCCCGCCCAGCTGCGCGACGGCCCCGTGCTCCTGGTCGGTGCCGGGAATTCCGGGGCGGACATTGCCATGGAAGTCGTCCGCGACCATCCCGCCTGGTTGGCCGGCAAAGAAACGGGCGCCGTGCCGTTCCGCATCGAGCCGTTCCTCGCCCGAAACGGGCTCATCCGGGTGGTCCGATTCATCGGCCACCACGTCCTCACCGTCCGCACCCCGCTGGGTCGCAAGCTCCGGCCACGACTGGTCAAGACCGCGGCACCGCTGGTTCGCGTCAAGCCGAGGGACCTGGTCGCGGCCGGCGTCCAGCGGGTCGGGCGAGTCACCGGCGTGCGGGACGGCCTGCCGGTCCTCGAGGACGGCCGGGTGATCCAGCCAGCCAACGTCATCTGGTGCACGGGGTTCCGCCCCGGCTTCTCCTGGATCGATCTGCCCATACTCGGCGACCGCCAGGAACCGTCGCACCACGCGGGGGTCGTCGCCCAGTCGCCCGGGTTGTACTTCGTCGGCCTGCACTTCCTCTACGCGATTACGTCGGACACGATCACGGGTGTCCAACGCGACGCCAAGCGCGTCGTGCACCACCTCGCCCGGCGGGGGCCCGTCCAGACACCGCCCCGGTCGGCCGCACTGGACGCAACGGTGCAGCTGACGGGCCAGACTGCGCTGCCCGGCCAGCACCAGCCACACGCCCAGGGCGCCGCCTGACCGGTGCCCGGCCCGCCTCGCTGCCCGCCCGGGCGAGGCCCTCGACGGAGCCAGCGAACCGTCGTACCGTCGCTGGTCAGGGGCCGGGCCCGTGCACTCGCCCCGCTGAACTGCGACGCGAAGGGGGACCCGGACGACCGGGTCCCCCTTCGCGTTTGTTGCGTCCCGCTACATGTTCGCGACGTCGGCCTGTTTGGCCCGCACGGCGTCAGCCGCCGCCAGGAGTGCGGCCCGCTCGTCGTCGGCCAGGTCGATCTCGACGATCTTCCGGACGCCCTGGGCGCCGATCTCGGCGGGGACGCCCAGGTAGACGTCGGATATCCCGTACTCGCCTTGCACCCACGCGCACACCGGGAGGCGCTCCCCGGTGTCGAGGGCGACTGCCCGCACCATCCGGGCCGCTGCCGCGCTGGGGGCGAAGTAGGCCGACCCGGTCTTGAGCAGCGCGACAACCTCAGCACCCCCGTTGCGGGTGCGGTCGACGAGGGCTTCGATGCGCTCGGGGGGCAGGACGTCGCGCAGCGGCTTCCCGTTGACCGTACAGCTGCTCGGCACGGGCACCATCGTGTCGCCGTGCGATCCCAGCGTGAGCGTCGTCACCGCGGACACCGGCACCTTCGCCTCGTCCGCCACGAACGACGTGAAGCGGGCGGTGTCGAGCATCCCGGCCTGCCCGATGACGCGGTTGCGCGGGAACCCGCTCACGTTGGCAGCCAGCGCCGTCATCTCGTCCAGCGGGTTGGATACGATCACCAGGACCGCTTCGGGGGAGCTTCGCGCGACGTTCTCGGTCACCTGTCGGACGATCTTGGCGTTCACCCCGATGAGGTCCATCCGGCTCATGCCCGGCTTGCGCGGCAGCCCGGCGGTGATGACGACGACGTCGCTACCCTCGGTCTCCGCATATCCGTTCGTCCCGACCACCCGGGTCTCAAAACCCTCGATGGAGCGACTCTGGCTTAAGTCGAGCGCCAGACCCTGTGGTTTCCCCTCGATGATGTCGGTCATCACGACGGTTTCGAAGATGTTGTATTCGGCGAGTCGTTGAGCGGTGGTCGAGCCGTAGAAACCGGCGCCGACAACGGTAACTTTCCCTCGGTTGTCCGCCATTGGGCTCAAGCCTCCATTTTCTCGATGATGGCGTCGGCGTACTGGCTCGTGCCGACGGCGGTCGGATCGTTGCGGTCCGGCTTCATGTCGTAGGTGACGCTCTTTCCTGCACCGAGCACGGCGGCGACGGCTTCCTCCAGATGGGTGGCGGCCGCGTCCTCCCCCAGGTGCTTCAGCATGAGGGCTCCAGACAGGATCATCGCTGTCGGGTTCACCTTGTTCTGGCCCTTGTATTTGGGCGCGCTGCCGTGAGTGGCCTCGAACACCGCCGCTTCGGTGCCGATGTTCGCGCCCGGCGCCACCCCGAGACCCCCGACCATGCCGGCCGTGAGATCGGACAGGATGTCGCCGTACAGGTTCGGCAACACCAGCACATCCCATTCGGTGGGCCGCTGGACGAGGCCCATGCAGGTGGCGTCGACAAGGTTCTCCCGCGGCTCGATGTCCGGGTAGTCCCTGGCGACCTCGCGGAACGTGGCCAGGAACAGCCCGTCCGTGTACTTCATGATGTTGGACTTTGTGACGCAATGGACGCGCCTGCGCCCGTTCGCCCGCGCGTAGTCAAAGGCGAACCGGACGATCCGCTCCGACCCGAAGCGACTGATCGGCTTGATGGAGATCCCGGAATGGCGCCTGATCTTCTTGTCCTGCAGGACGTTGAGGAGCTCGATGACCTCCTCGGCGGCCGGGCTGTCGTGCTCGTATTCGATGCCCACGTAGAGGTCCTCGGTGTTCTCCCGGACGACCACGACATCCACGTCCGGGAAGAAACTGCGCATGCCGGGGTAGAGCTTGCACGGGCGCAGGCACGCGTACAGGTCGAGCGCGACGCGCAGCGCCACGTTGACCGACCGGAAGCCGGTACCGATGGGCGTAGTGATCGGTCCCTTGATGGCGACCCCTGTCGAGCGGATCGAATCGATGACACCCGGTGGCAAGGGCGTGCCCGCGGACTCCATGACGTCGAGGCCGGCCTCCTGCACGTCCCATTCGAAGGTGCTGCCGCTCGTGGCGCGAACCGCTGCCTCCAGCACGCGGCGCGTCGCCTCGCTCAGCTCCGGGCCGGTACCGTCGCCGGGAATCAGAGTGACGCGATGCGTGGCCATCCCACTCCTCACTGGGCCCCTGGGCTCACTGGGCCGCTGGGTCACGGTGAGGTTACCCGAGCGCCCAGCGGGCCACGCCGGTCCGCAGTGGCCGGCAGCCGTATCCGGCCCCATCCGGCGGCTGGGCTCAGGTGACCTTCGTGGGCACGACGGCGAGTAGCGCGAGCACGCCGCCACCCAACAGGGCCAGGACGGCGACGTCGAAGGAGCGGCTGCGCACCGCGAGCAGGCCGACCCGGCGAGTGGGGAGCGCGGCGCGCAGGGCGGCGCCGGCGAGCAGGGACAGGCCGACGATGGACAGGCCGCGCCGCCAGTAGTCCTGGCCCACCAACGCGAGGCCGACGAGGACGCCGAGCAGGACGGCCCCGAGCAGCCACTCGCCGTGGCTGGGGGGTGCGGGCGGGGCAGGAGGCTGCCCGCCGGGCGGGGTGTCGCTCACGACTTCTTCCTGCCCGCACCCTCAGCAGCCTCAACGACGTTGGTCAGCAGCATCGCCCGGGTCATCGGCCCCACACCCCCCGGCATGGGCGCCAGCCAGCCCGCAACCTCCCGTACCTCCGGCGTGACGTCGCCGATCAGACCCTCCGAGGTCCGCGTGATCCCGATGTCGAGAACCGCGGCGCCAGGCTTCACCCGCTCGACGCCCACGAGCCCCGCGACGCCGGCGGCAGCCACGAGAATGTCCGCGCGACGCAGGTGACAGGCGAGGTCACGGGTACCGGTGTGGCACAGGGTCACGGTCGCGTTCTCCGAGCGGCGGGTCAACAACAAGCCGAGCGGGCGGCCGACGGTGACCCCGCGGCCGACGACCACGACGTCCGCGCCGGCGATCGGGACGTCGTAGCGACGCAGCAGCTCGACGGCCCCCCGCGGCGTGCAGGGCAGCACAGCGGCGCGGCCGAGCACCAGCCTGCCCAGATTCACCGGGTGCAGCCCGTCGGCGTCCTTGGCCGGATCCATGCGTTCGAGGACGCGATTCGCGTCAAGCCCGGCAGGCAACGGCAGCTGCACGAGGAAACCCGTGCACGCCGGGTCGGCGTTGAGCTCGTCCACCACCGCCTCGACGGCTGCTTGCGGGGCGTCGGCCGGCAGCTCGCGGGTGATGCTCGCGATCCCGACCTCCGCGCAGTCGCGGTGCTTGCCGGCCACGTAGGCACGGCTGCCCGGGTCGTCGCCGACCAGGACGGTGCCCAGACCCGCGATCACCCCCCGCTCCCGCAGGCTGGCAACTCGAGCGGTCAGCTCCCGGCGCAGGGCAGCAGCGGTCGCCTTGCCGTCGAGGATCGTGGCGGTCATCGCACCCGCTTCCGTTCGGGGCCGGCGACGGACGCTAGTGGGCGAAGTGCCGCACGCCGGTCAGGTACATCGTCACGCCCGCCGCCCGCGCGGTCGCGGCGGCCTCCTCGTCACGAACCGACCCGCCGGGCTGCACCACCGCGCGCACCCCGGCCTCGAGGAGAACCTCGAGCCCGTCAGGGAAGGGGAAGAACGCGTCACTGGCCGCGACGCTGCACTTGGCCCGGTCGCCGGCGCGCGCCACCGCGAGCCGTGCCGCGTCCACCCGGTTGACCTGGCCCATGCCGACGCCGACCGTGGCGTGGTCGGCGGCGAGCAGGATCGCATTGGAGCGAACGGAGCGCACCGCGCGCCAGGCGAACGCCAGCTCCGCGAGCAGGTCCGGGCCGGCCGGCTCGCCGGCAGCCAGCGTCCATTCACCGGGATCGTCGCCGGGTTCGTCCACCTTGTCCACGGACTGCAGGAGCAGGCCACCGCTGACCGACCGGGCCTCTGCCGCACCGCCCACGGGCGGCGGACACTCCAGCAGCCGAACCGAGGGCTTGCGGGTGAGGATCTCGACTGCCCCGGCGGCGAAGCCCGGCGCGCACACGACTTCTGTGAACACCTCCGCGATCTGCTCGGCCAGCGCGACGGTGACGGGCCGGTTCGCGGCAATGACACCGCCGTACGCGGACACCGGATCGCAGGCGTGTGCCTTGCGGTGGGCCTCGGCGATGGGATCGTCCGGATCGGACCCCACAGCGATGCCACACGGGTTCGCGTGCTTGATGATCGCCACGCAGGGTTCCGCGAAGTCGTAGCTCGCCCGGCGGGCCGCGTCGGTATCGACGTAGTTGTTGTAGGACATCTCCTTGCCGTGCAGCTGTCGCGCCTGCGCGAGACCCGCGGCACCAGCGCCCCCGTACAACGCGGCCCGCTGATGCGGGTTCTCCCCGTAGCGCAGGACGGATACCCGCTCGAAGGACCCGCCTATCCAGCGGGGCCAGCCCACCGGGTCGGGGGTGGCGGCGCTGCACATCCACGAGGCGACGGCAATGTCGTAGTCGGCAGTAACAGTGAAGGCCTCGGCAGCGAGGGCACCGCGCTCGGCGCGGTCGAACCCGCCGCGGGCCAGGGCGGCGCGGACATCCCCGTAGCGAGCGGCGGAGACCACGACGGCCACGCACTCGGCATTCTTCGCGGCAGCGCGGATCATCGCCGGACCGCCGATGTCGATCTGCTCGATCGTTTCCGCCCGGCCGGCGCCGGCGGCCACCGTCTCCCGGAAGGGATAGAGGTTGACGACCACCAGGTCGAAGGGGGCGATGCCCAGCAGCCGCAGCTGCTCGGCGTGCGCAGGGTTGGTCATGTCGGCGAGCAACCCCGCGTGGATGTGGGGGTGCAGGGTCTTCACCCGGCCGCCGAGCGCCTCCGGAAAGCCCGTCACCTCGCTGACGAGGACGACGTCGACCCCGAGCCCAGCGAGCGTGGCCGCTGTGGAGCCGGTGGACACGACTTCCACCTCGGCCTCCCGCAACGCCACGGCAAGCTCGTCCAGCCCCGACTTGTCGTGGACGCTGACCAGCGCGCGGCGGATCGGCCGCAGCCCTTCCCGCGCCGGACCCGTCGGTGTGGTCTCGCTCACCGTGTTTGCCCTCCTCCCTGCGGCACGGCCTCGAGGGGCCGCGCCATCGGCCAGGCCCGCTCTGGCACTGCAGCCGCCTGGCCGGTCCCGCGCCGCGCCAGCACCGCCGCGATGGTGCGCACGTAGAGCCCCCGCTCCACAGACTGAATGCGCTCCCTGAGGCTGTCCTCGGTGTCGCCGTCGCGGACAGCCACCGGCTCCTGCGCGAGGATCGGGCCGGTGTCGACCCCCTCGTCCACCAGGTGCACGGTGACTCCGGTCACCTTCACCCCGTGGGCGAGAGCATCGCGCACCGCGTGGGCGCCCGGGAACGAAGGCAGCAGCGAAGGGTGCGTATTCACGATCGGGAAGCGCGCGACCACGGCCAGCCCGAGGATCTTCATGTAGCCGGCAAGCACGACGAGGTCGGGGTCGCAGCGCTCGATCTCGTCGATGACCGCCGAGTCGAAGCGCTCCCGCGTCGGGAAGTCTTCCAGCAAGACCGTGAAGACCGGGACGCCTACCGCACGGGCCCGCAGTTCCGCGCCGGTGCCGGGCCGGTCAACCCCTACCGCGACGACGGCGGCGCCATACGCGGGGTCGCGACAGGCGTCCAGCACCGCCTGCAGCGTGGTGCCGGCGCCTGAAGCGAGGACGACGAGCCGGCTGGGCACGGGCCTCCATCTCAGCATCCGCATCCCCACTGTCGTCGAGTGGGGGATCAACATCCACACCGGCCAGACCCTCGCTGCCCATCGGGACCGACGATCGGCGCACCGGCACCGGGCCACTGCCGCTACCTGCGAGCGTACTGGCTGCGAACGTGTTGGCGGGGGCGCTCGCTGGGCGCCGCCGGCGCAACTTCGTCCCGGTGAGGGCCACCGCCATGGCCACAACCGCGACCTCCCCGGCCGCAAGGGCACCGGCCTGCAAGGAGGGCGGCCCGGTGACCGCAAGCCGGCCTGGCCCGGTGCCTCCCCCGCTGAGAGCGGTCGCCACCAGCACGAGCAGGCCCGCGCCCAACCCCGCGACCAGGCCATCGGCCGCGGCACGCGGCAACCTGTACGGCGGGTTGACGCGGCCCAGGAGGAACAGCCCGGCGACGACGCCGGCGACGACCGGCACCGCGAACATCGCGACAGTGATGTAGAGGGGAACGGGGCCGTTGCCGGGCAGTGCCGCCAGAACGGGGAACGCAGGCACGTCGCCGACCTCAACGCGCAGCGGGCTGACCGTGGTGCCCGCGCCCACGGAGAAGCCCGGGCCGATGCATGCGGCAGCAGCCCACACGGCCACGTTCGGTGCGAGCAGCGCGCCGGCGAGGACCATCCCGGCGCCACCGACCACGCCCGAGGACAGCGAGGCCGACACGTCGGACACGTCGCCCCAGTGCAACGCCACGAACGTCGCCGCGACCAACGCCCCGGCCGCCAGCAGGACGCACGCGGCTGCGGCAGCCGCCGGCGCCGCTTCCCTGGCCCATCCAGGGAAAGCCTGGACGAGCAGGGGGGTCGGCAGCGCCCGGCCCGCAGGCCGAGCCTCGGCCCGCGCCGCCCGGCTCGCCCCGACGGCCGCCGCCGCACCGGACAGCACGGCGGGCAGGGTGAACGCCAGCAGCGCGGACGAATGCACGCCGTCGCCGGCAAGCACCCGGCTCAGCAGCAGGGCGACCAGCCCGTAAGGCAGCCCCAGCCCCGCCCCTCGCACCCAGGCCGGCGACGTGTCACGGCCCACCGTCGCGGTCCGCGCCACGGCCGCCCCCGCCCGTGCGGCACCGAGCAGGAAGAGAGCAGTCAGGCCGAGCGGCATGATCCCGATCCGGCCCTCGCGCACCGTCAGCGAGACGCCGTGCCCGAGCAACCAGAACGAACCCCCGACGCGCAGCGCGCCACCGGTGCCCGTAGCGCTGCGGGTGTCGGCGGCCCAAAACGTCAGGACCAGGGTCTCCACAACGAGGAGGCCCGCGGCGGCGCTGGCCCCGCCGGCAAGGGCCCACGCAACGGGGACGGGCAGTCGCCGGCGGGCGGCGCTGCGCGGCCTGTACACCCAGCTGGTGAGGCCCCCCAGGCGCTCGCGAACGTCGACCAGGGCCATCCGGTCACGTTGACACGGCTACCAGCCGCGGCGTCGCAGGCGCGCCGGGCCTGAACACACAGGGTGGGGAGGATTCCGGTCGCCATCGCGACTGCGATCCTCCGCAGCTGGGCACTTAGGCCCGATGATCTGGGTCCCAAGGCCCCGCATCCCAGCCCCCGCAGCGTCTGAGGGGTGCTATCGCGCCGTGGTCTGCTGCGCCGTGCGGGGCGACAAGGCGAACACGGCCGCTGACAACGCCGTCATGATCAGCGCCCCGATGAAGAAGATCCACGTACCGGCGCCGCGGCCGACGCCCTCCGGAAAGGCCGAAACCATGATGTCGAGAGCGAAGACCAGAGACAACGCGCTGATAGCGAGGACGATCAGGTTTCCGGCGGGGTTGGCCTTCGCCAGCCGCATCGCGTACACCAGCGCGAGCACTCCGGCCACGGCGACACCGACAGTGCCCCAGATCGCAGGCTCTAGCTGGATGCCCTTGTCCGAGAACGCGCCCTGCACGAACCGCTCATCGACCGACAGCCACGGCAGCATGAGGTTGAACATCAGGGCGAATCCCAAGCCGGCCACCACAAAGCGCAGCATGTTG
>JADGOW010000162.1 GCA_017882765.1 Frankiaceae bacterium | reverse complement strand
GGGCGCGGTCTACTGATCGAGGTCGGGCCGCAGCTCCCGAGGTTCGGTGGCCCACGGGGTGACCAGCTCGCGCCAGGCGGAGGTGATGGGCAGCCGCCGGTCCCGGCCGAACGCTTTGCTGGTCACCTTCGGTCCGGGCGGGTTCTGCCGCCGCTTGTACTCCGCGCCGTCCACGAGGCGGATGACCCGGTCCACGATCGCGGGGTCGTGCCCGGCCGCCAGCAGCTGCTCGCGTCCCAGGTCACGCTCCACGTACCCGTCGAGGACGTCGTCGAGCTCGGCGTAGTCGGGCAGCCGGTCGCTGTCGAGCTGGCCGGGCGCCAGCTCGGCGGACGGGGGCTTGGTGATGATCTGCCCGGGGATGGGCTGCTCCTGCCCCCGCGAGACAGCGTGGGCGTTGCGCCAGCGGGCGAGGGCCCACACCAGCGTCTTCGGGACATCCTTGATCGGCGCGAAGCCCCCTGCGCTGTCGCCGTAGAGGGTGGAGAACCCGGTCGCGAGCTCGCTCTTGTTCCCGGTGGTGAGGACCAGGTGCCCGAACTGGTTCGACAGGCCCATGAGGATCGTCCCCCGGATGCGGGCCTGCAGGTTCTCCTCCGCGAGCCCGGTGAGGCCGAGCTGGTTCTGGAAGGCGTCGAAGACGTCCCCGATCCGCAGGACCCGATGGTGCACGCCCTGCCGCCGGGCCAGCTCCGCCGCGTCATCCAGCGAGTGCTGCGAGGAGTAGCGCGAGGGCATCGCGACTGTGTTGACACGCTCGGCGCCCAGGGCGTCCACCGCGATCGTGGCCACGAGCGCCGAATCGATCCCCCCGGACAATCCCAGCACGATCGACGGGAAGCGGTTCTTCTCGATGTAGTCGCGGGTGCCCGTGACCACTGCCCGATACAGCTCCTCGTCGGAGTCGAGGCGCGGCTCTACGGTGTAGGGCTCCGCCGGGTAGGCGGCGACGGGGTCGGCGGCCAGCGTGATGCGCTCGACGGTCATCGTGGTGTCGTCGCGCGCGTCCACCGGGCCGGCGACTTCGGAGCGGCGCGGCTCGACGTCGATGTCGACGACGAGCAGCTCCTCGTCGAACTGGCGGGCCCGCACGAGCAGGTTCCCCGCCGGGTCGACGGCGAGGGAGTCGCCGTCGAACACCAGCTCGTCCTGCCCGCCGACCGTGTTCACGTAGGCGAGGTACGCGCCGGCCTCGCGGGCCCGGCGCGCGGCGAGGGCGTCGCGGGTGTGTGACTTCCCCCGCTCGTATGGGGATCCGTTGATGCACAGCAGGACGTCGACGCCGGTCTGCCCGGCCACGGCAACCGGCCCGCCCTCCTGCCAGAGGTCCTCGCAGATCGTGATTCCCACGTCCACGCTGTGCAGGCGCAGGATCGGAAACGCATCGCCGCGCACGAAGTAGCGGAACTCGTCGAACACCCCGTAGTTGGGCAGGTGGTGCTTGGCGTATCGGGCCGCCACCGATCCCCCGAACAGCACTGCGGCAGCGTTCTGCGGCTCGCCGGCCGGTCGGCCCACCTGCGGCCGGGGGTCCGGGCATCGGTCGCAGTACCCCACGACGACCGCGAGCGCACCCAGGCCGTCTGCGGCCAACCTGGCTGCGAGCGTCTCGACCGTCGCACGGGACGCGTCGAGGAACGACGATCGCAGGACCAGATCCTCGGGTGGGTAGCCGGTGATCGTCATCTCCGGGAACGCGACGAGGTGGGCGCCGGCCGCTGCCGCCCGCGCACTCCACGACGCCACTCGCTCGGCGTTGCCCGTCAGGTCGCCCACCACACCATTAAGCTGGGCCAAAGCGATCCGCAACTGCGCCACGGGCGGAGCGTACGGCGTGTCCACTAGTCCGAAGTTCTCCGATTGACGGAACTTGTGCCTAGTCCGTTCGGGGGAGCTTGCTGGCATCGTTCAATCCCCGGACAGCGGATGCCGATGAGGCGTGCGAAAGAACCGGGTATCGATGGGTTGCGGGAGGTGGGCGCGTGGGGATGTTCCTGGACACCGCGTTGCCCCCTGACCGGCCGGCGAGCGCGCTGCGGGTGCTCCTCCTGGTGCTCGCCGTCGTGGTTGTCCTGCCCACGCAGCTCATCGACCCCGGCCTGGTCGGCAGCCTGCTGCACCGGCTGCCGCGCCCCGGCGACGGCTTCGACATCTCCACCGGTCGCCAGCTCTACGAATCCGCGCAACTGGTCGCCATTCCGCTCGGCGCCGCCGCGTTCGTGCAGGTAGCGGCTCTCGCCGTGACGTTCGCGGGCATCCTGATGCTCGCGCTGCTCGCCTGAGTCACGCGCAGCGGCCGGCGCTTGCTCGGCGGCGCCGCCCGGTGCGCGCCCTGTTCGCCGGCGGCGCTGCGCGGTACGCGACGCACCGGGTGGACGCCGCTGCAAGGATGGGGGCATGGAAAAGCAGCAGGAGTTCGTGCTGCGCACCATTGAGGAGCGCGACATACGGTTCGTCCGCCTGTGGTTCACCGACGTCCTCGGGTCGCTGAAGTCCGTGGCGGTGGCGCCGGCCGAGCTCGAGGGCGCCTTCGCCGAAGGCATCGGCTTCGACGGCTCGGCGATCGAAGGCTTCGCCCGCGTCCACGAGTCGGACATGCTGGCCAAGCCCGATCCCGCGACGTTCCAGGTGCTGCCGCTGCGAGGCGAGTCGCCCGGCACGGGGCGGATGTTCTGCGACATCGTAATGCCCGATGGCAGCCCTTCGCCGGCCGACCCACGGTGGGTTCTGCGCAAGGCGCTCTCGCGTGCAGCCGAGGCCGGCTTCACCTTCTATACCCATCCCGAGGTCGAGTTCTTCCTCTTGAAGGAACGTCCCGAGCCCGGCGCGATCACCAGCGTCCAGCCGGTGGACGCGGGTGGCTACTTCGACCTGACCCCCTACGACGTCACCAACGACTTCCGCCGCACGGCGATCACCATGCTCGAGCGGATGGGCATCTCGGTCGAGTTCAGCCACCACGAGGTCGCCCCCGGCCAGCAGGAGATCGACCTGCGCTACGCGGACGCGCTCACCACGGCCGACAACCTGATGACGTTCCGGCTGGTCATGAAGGAAGTGTCGATTGAGCAGGGCTTGTACGCCACGTTCATGCCCAAGCCCTTCACCGACGAGCCGGGGTCGGGCATGCACACGCACCTGTCACTGTTCGAGGGCGACCGCAACGCCTTCCACGACCCCACTGACGAGATGCACCTGTCGAAAGTCGGCCGGTCCTTCATCGCCGGCCTCCTCAGGCATTCCGGTGAGATCACCGCTGTGACCAACCAGTGGGTCAACTCCTACAAGCGACTGGTCGCGGGCGGCGAAGCACCGGCCTTCGTGTGCTGGGGGCACAACAACCGCAGCGCCCTGGTGCGCATCCCGATGTACAAGCCGAACAAGCCGAACGCGACCAGGGTGGAGTTGCGTTCCCCTGATTCGGCCTGCAACCCGTATCTGCTGTTCGCCGTGGTGCTCGCCGCCGGGATGCGGGGGATCGAGCACAGTTACGAACTTCCTGCGGGCGCCGAGGACGACGTGTGGTCGCTGACCGCCGAGCAGCGCGCCGACCTCGGTATCTCGGCCTTGCCGGGCTCGCTGCATGAGGCGATCCTGGCGATGGAGCGCTCCGAGCTGGTGGCCGAGACCCTCGGCGAGCACGTCTTCGAGTTCTTCCTGCGGAACAAGCGCGCCGAGTGGGTGGAGTACCGGCGCCGCGTCACCCAGTACGAGCTGGAGCGCTACCTGCCCATCCTGTAGGCGGCCGCCGGCTGCGCCGTGAACGGCGACCGGCCGGCGCGCCCGGCCCTACGCTGGGCCGCACAGGGTTTGTGGGGGGAGCAGAAGCAAGTGACCGGAGTCGCCCCGCGGCAGTCAACTGCCCGACCGACGCCAAGCAGGGCAAGCGCAACGACGTCCAGGGCGCGGCGAATGTCGAGGGCCAGGCGGTCACGGTCAACGTGACCCAGACCGACGACTCCGGCCACGTCACTTTCGCGACCGCCGATGCCATGCTCCACCGGACCGACGTGGAGCAGTTCATCCAGACGGACGCCCAGAAGAAGGGCGCCGGCCAGGCAACGGTCAATTGCGGGACGACCGCGATCGTCGTCGCGAAGGTCGGGTCCGCCCTGGCCTGACAGGGCGCCAAGCACGAGGAGCGTCACCTGCGCCCAGCTCCACGGCCGTCCGCGACCGCCACTTTCAACTGCACGCTCGATACCAGTGCCGGCCAGCAGACCGCGGTCGTGACTGCCGAGAATGCCGACGGGCACTTCAGCGTGCAATACCAGGAGCCCAGCGGGGCTCCGACGCAGACCCGAACCGAGGAGCCGACGGACGTCCCAACGGATTCCTCGACGGACTGGGCCTTCTGACCCGGCCGTTGCCGACCCCGTGGTTTGACGACCCCGTTGTTGAGGAGGTCGCGCAGGTGATGACTGCGGGTCCCGCCGCATGCTGCCTTGTCGTCCAGAACAGCCGCGCGGAGGATGCCGGGCTGCTCGGCTCCTGGCTGAGCGGCGCCGGCGTGTCGATCGAGCCGGTCCACCCGTACGCCGGGGATGCACTGCCAGGTGAGCTCGACTCATGGTCGGGGGTCGTGGTCATGGGCGGGCCCATGGACGCCTGGGATGACGAGGCATCTCCCTGGCTGCCGGCGACGCGCGCGCTGCTGGCCCGTGCCGTGGCAGCGGAGGTCCCCACGCTCGGGGTGTGCCTCGGGGCGCAGCTTCTCGCGCTCGCCTGCGGCGGCGAGGTGCGCCGTGGTCGGGCTGGGCCCGAGTTCGGGGCGCAGACGGTCGGGCTGCTGCCCGCGGCGTCCACCGATCCGCTACTTGCCGGGCTGCCCCGCGAGATCCCCGTGGTGCAGTGGCACAGCGACGAGGTGGCCCGGTTGCCCGCCGGGGCATGCCGGCTTGCCGTCGTGGACCCCTACGAGCAGGCTTTCCGGGTCGGGCCGAGCGCCTGGGGATTGCAGTTTCACGTCGAGACGCCGGTGAGTATGGTCCGCCGATGGGCGGCGGCTGACGACGGCGCCCTCCGCTCGGCCGGGCTCGATCCCGAAGCGGTCGTCGCCGGGGTGGCAGCGGTCGAACTTGCCGCGACGTGGGAGCCGGTAGCCCGCCGATTCGCCGGCATGATGTCCAGCCGGCGACCGTAGATCACTACCCGGCGAGCGGCGGCGGGCTCTTCCGCTTGCTGGCTTCGTTGGCGGTGCATTGACCGTCGGGCGCCGGTGTGAACGCCGGCAGTGTCGGCCAGTTGGTGTTGGTGGTGGTGAAGTTCAGGACCTCGGCGAGATTGCGCGCGTTCGCATCCCGGGCGGTCATGGGCTGCAGGTTCCACCGCCACTCGATCATCCTCAGGGTCGAGCAGTGCTCGTACGGGCCGCGGGTCTCGACGCGGGCTGCTTGGGACCACGGCGAAATGACAATGCAAGGCACCCGCGTGCCGAGTTGCTTGTAGTTCGGGTTCTTGGAAGGGCCGCCCGGAATGCCGGGGGAACTGTCCTCGGCAACCTGCGGCGGCGGCACGGTGTCGTAGAACCCGCCGCCTTCGTCCCACGTGAGGATGAAGACGGTCTTGTTAGCCTGCGGGCTCGTCCGGATGGCGTTGTACACGTCCGCGATGAGCTTCTCGCCGGCCTGGATGCTGCCCCAGGTGTGCTGGTCGTTGGACGTGCCCAGAGCCTCGGCGAGGGTCGTCCACTCGGGCTGCAGGAAGGAGACGTTGGGCAGCGTCCCGTTCTTCGCGTCGGTGCGGAACTGCTCATAGGTGGTCGTGATGTCCTGGTAATTCTGGCCGCCGGCCGCGGCCAACTGCGCGAAGTTCGGCTGCTGGGTGATCTGCTGGTAGGGGCCCCAGGTGAACAGGCCCGTGATCGGCTCGCCCTGCTGGTAGTACTTGCCGGTCAGCTTCGCGGCTTTGAGGCGGTCCCAGATCAGCGTCTTGATCGTGCTCATTCCGGTGGGTGTCCCGGGGGTTCCGCTCGCGACGGTCCAGCCGGGGGACCCGGGGAAGAACCCTGTGGTCGTCGTGTCCGTTTGGGCCGCATGCTGGTAGATCTCGTTGGGGTAGGTGCCGGCCAACAGCGACGGAAAGTAGGCGTCGAGCAGTGTGAAGTTCCGGGCGAGGAACCCGGTGATGGGCACTGCCGACTCGGTGTAGTAGCCCACGGGATAGGTGTCGCCGACCGGCCCGGTCTGCAGCCAGCCGTCCATCTTCCCGTCGTTCCACTGAATCTTCATGCCTTGCCACTGGTGGGCCGGGATGTTGTAGCTGCAGCCCTGGTAATCGGTGCCCAGATCCCAGGTGGCGACCGCCGTGCCGTCCTTGTCCTGGTAGGACAAACCCGCTTGCTTGCCGTTGGCGTTGGGAAACCAGCCTATGAGGTGGTCGAAGGACCTGTTCTCCATCGTGAGCAGGACGACGTTGTCGAACGGAGCCGCCGAGCCGCTCGACGGCGGGGCAGGTGGGACGCTGGAAGACGGCGTGCCCCCGCTGGAACTGCTGCCACAGGCTGACGAGGCGGCGACGGCCGCAGTCCCCGCGGCCAACCCCAGGAAGTGCCGCCGGGACAGATCCTCCATGTCCAACCTCCGACCGATCACCTGACAACCGTTCGCGTCAGGCTAGCCGGAGCTGCTCCGCGCGCTCCCGTCGGGATCGACTCGCCCGCGCCGAGGTGCGCGGGAAGCGGGGACATTTGACGGGGCGATAGCCCCGCCAACTCTCCCCACTTCGCCGGCGATTCAGCGTTTCCAGAATGGGCGGCTGGGTGCGGTGGCTGCCTCGTCGAGCGGGGCCACGTCCGGAACTCCGATCGTCACTTTCGCGGCGGCCACTGCCCGGCCCAGCTCCTCCCACAGCGCCGGGTCGGGCGCGTGCAGGACAAGAGCGGCGAGGTCCTCGACCCGCGTCAGCTCCGCGCCGCCGGGCGCGTCCGGCCCCAGGGACCGGGTCGCGTGAGCCAGGGAGGGCTTCAGGAGCCGCAGGCGGTCTGCGGCGGCGGCCTGGGAAGCCGCCGCGACAGCGGCCAACAGCGCACCCAGCCAGGGCAACGTCACTGTCTTGGGGGGTGTGGGCAGCGCGGGTGTGGCCGGCGGTCCCGCCGCGTCGCCACGTCCCGCGTCGCCACCCCTCCATCGGGGCGCGCGGAGTCGGCCCCCCCCTGCGCTCCGGGCGGGTGGTGCGCTCCCGGCGGGTAGGGCGGCGCTGTACAACGCCGGCCGCACGGGCATCGGCGCTGCTGCCGTTGGTGCCGGCGGGGCCATGCCTGCCAGCGCCGACGT
>JADGOW010000161.1 GCA_017882765.1 Frankiaceae bacterium | reverse complement strand
CGGCCACGCCCGGAGCGGAGCCGACGCCCCCCCGCGACACGCCGGGCCCCGCCCGGGAGATCGTGCGCGGCCCCCGCACCAGGCAGCTGGTTTCGCTGACCTTCCACGGGTCGGGTGACCCGGCCCTGGCGCGCACGCTGCTCGACACCGCCGAAGCGCACGGAGCGTCGATCACCGTCTTCGCGGTCTGCTCCTGGCTGGAGGCCAACCCGTCCCTCGCGCGGCGCATTCGCGACGGCGGCCACGGCCTGGCCAATCACACCTACACCCACCCGGCGCTGTCGGCTCTGTCGCCCGCCGCCCTGCTGGCTGAGGTGAGCCGGGCCCGCGATGTCTTGCAGCGCCTCACGGGGTCGGACGGCACGTACTTCCGTCCCTCGCAGATGGACCGCGCCACCCCGGCTGTGCTTTCCGCCGCCGGCGCCGCGGGATATCGGATCAGCCTGGCTTTCGACGTCGACCCGCACGACTATCGCGACCCGGGGGCAGCGGCCGTGCAGTCCCGCACGCTGGCCGGGGTGCAGCCTGGCAGCGTCGTGAGCCTGCATCTGGGGCATCCTGGAACTGTCCAAGCGCTGCCCGGGATTCTCGGTGGGCTGTCCCAGCGGGGGCTTCGTCCCGTGACCGTGCATGACCTGCTCGCCTGAGGGCCCCCCGACCCGTCCCTGAGTGAGGTCCCGTGACCGACCCAGCCGCAAGCCCGCCGGCCGCAAGCCCGCCGGCCGCAAGCCCGATGGCCGCAAGCCCGATGGCCGCAAGCCCGCTGGCCGAAAGACCCGCACCCGCAACCCGGACGCCCCCGTTCGGGCCCGTTCTCATCACGGGCACCTCGTCCGGCATCGGCAGGGCGGTCGCCGAACGGTTGGCCCGCGGTGGCCATGTCGTGTATGCCACGGCCCGTCGGCCGGAATCGATCTCCGACCTCGCAGCAGCCGGTTGCCGCCTGCTTGCCTGTGACGTCACGGACGAGGAGTCCATGTCGGCTGCGGTCACAGCGGTGCAGGCAGAGCACGGCCAGGTCGGCACGCTGGTCAACAACGCCGGTTACGGCGAGTACGGGCCCGTCGAGGAGGTCTCGCTCGACCGCGTCCGGCGCGAGTTCGAGACCAACGTGTTCGGGCTGGCCCGGATGTGCCAGCTGGTCCTGCCCGGGATGCGCGCGGCAGGTCGCGGGCGGATCATCAACGTCTCCTCGATGGGCGGGCGGCTGACGTTCCCCGGCGGCGGCTACTACCACGCGTCCAAGCACGCCGTGGAAGCGCTGTCCGATGCGCTGCGGTTCGAGACCCGGCCCTTCGGCATCTCGGTCGCGGTCATCGAGCCCGGGATCATAAGCACCGGGTTCCAGGAGATCGCCAGTGAGACCCTCGCGGGCGCCGCGGACGGGCCGTACGCGCGGCTCCAGCGCGTCGTCCAGGAGCGGATGGAGCGCACTTACCGAAACAAGCTGATGACCGCCCGACCGGAGGTCGTCGCGGCCACCATCGAGCGGGCCGCGACGACACCGCGACCCCGACCCCGCTACGTGGTCACGCCGGCGGCTCACGTCATCGTCGGGATGCGCCGATACCTACCCGACCGGGCCTTCGACGCGTTCCTGCGCCTGCAGTTCCCGGTCTGACGGTCTGGCGTGGTCCGCCCGCCGGCGGCGGCGGGCCGGGTCAGACGCGCCCGGGCCGTCAGCCCACCGGCCCATGCCCGCTCAGGGTGGGGTCACTGCCGCGCGGCACGACGAGGACGGGGTAGGCCGCCGTGCGGATGACCTCGCTGGACACCTCCCCGAGCAGCACCCGCCGCAACGGGCCGTACGCCCGCGAGCCGCAGACCAGCAGCTGGGTGTCGGGCAGGTCCGCCAGGGCCGCGGCCACGTAGTCCGCCTCGACGATCTCGCTCGCGCGGACGAGTTCGGGCGGCAGCCCGGCGACGGCCAGGTCGAGCGCCTCACCCGCCGAATCCAGCGCTCCCGCCACGAACTCTTTCATCGGCGGCTGGGCCGGCGGGGGAACCAGCAGGTCCGGGGACGGCACGACCGTGATGACGAGCAGGCGCGTGTCGACGGAGCGGGCCAGGGCGGCCGCGGCGTCGAGAGCGACATTGCCCTCCGGGGTGTCGATGTAAGCCGCCGTGATCTGGTCGAGCCGCTCGGGGGCCTGCGTGCGGAACTCGCGCGGGGCCACCGCCACCGGGGCCGGCGACCCGGAGAGCAGGCGCGCTGCCGTCCCGCCCGCCAGCACCCGTCCGACCGGCCCGCGTCCGGTCGAGCCGAGCACGATGAGCGAGGCATGTACCTGTTCGGCGAGCGCGTGCAGCCCGCCCGCGGCGGAACGACCTGGCACGGCCCGGAAGTCGGCTCGCACGTCGGCCGGGGTGAGGGCGTGGGCGCGGGCCAGCACCTCATCGGCCCGGCCGCTCATGGCGGCGAAACGCCCCAGGCTCCACAGCGGCCCGCCCCGCCCCGAGGCCGCCGGCATCACGACCGCCACGATCATGTCGTCGCCGGTGCAGCGGGCGAGCAGCGATCCCAGCACGAGAGCGTCATCGCCGCTGCTCGTGCCGTTGACGCCGATGATGATGGTCATCGCAGCCGGCTGGTCACGGGTGTCCCGTCACCCCCGCAGGTCGAGGACGATCTTTCCGGTGACAGCGCGGTCGCGCAGCCGCGCCAGGGCCTCGTTGACCTGTCCGAGCGGCACGACCGCGTCGATGGGGACGTCCACGCGCCCGGCCGCCATCTCCGCGAGCAGGGAGCCGCCGGCAGCCGCGACGGCTTGGGGCGTGATGCCGAGGCTGTTGTAGCCGCGGACGGTGAGCCCGTTGCGGTACAGCCGCTGCGCGTTCAAGGTCGCCTCCGGGCCTGCGGATGTCCCGAAGGACACGAGGCGCCCACCCTGTTCGAGGGCTTCGATGGCGGCGGTGAAGAAACCGTCGCCGAGCGGGTCCAGGATGACCGTGGGCGCCAGTTCGGTGACCGCCGCGGCCAGCTCGGCGGCGTCGGCGAGCACGACCTGCGCGGCGCCGCGGGCATGCACGAAATCCCGCTTGCCCGGGTCGCCCACCTGGCCCCACACGGTCGCGCCGGTGTTGCGGGCAAGCGGGACCAGCAGGCTGCCCACGCCGCCGCCGGCTCCCAGGACCAGTACCCGGTCGTCCCTGCCCACCTGCGCGTATTCATGGACGACCCGCCAGGCCGTCGTGCCGGCCACCCCCACCGCGGCGGCTTGGCGCAGGTCGACCCCGGCCGGGACCGACACCACGTTCTCCGCGGGCACGACCGCGCGGCGCGACCAGACCCCGTCCCGGGTCAGGCCCAGGCCCGCGCCACGCACGAACACGGGCCGGCCGTCGACGTACCCGGCGCCTTCGACCCCGAGGGTGCGGGGAACCTTGTGCGGGTCACCGGCCCGGCCCTCGGCGGCGTAGCGGTCGAGGGGGTTGACCGACGCGAAGTGCACCTCGATGACCACCTCGCCGGCGCCGGGAACGCCAACCTCGACCTGCTCCACCTGCAGCGGCCGCCCCGGCGCCGCCAGCCGTGCCGCCCAGGACAGCTCCGGGGCGCCGCCCGTGTCCTCAGTCATGGCCGGAACGTACCCGCCGGGCGCGGGCGAGGACCACGGGCACCGCTACCGGAGGCGGCGACGCGCATCATCACGGACGGTGGCCGGAGCGAGGCTCACCTGCGCGGCGGTGACCACAGCGCCGTCCCGGCGGGCGAGCACCGGGTCGAGCTCGAGCCGGGCGAGCTCCCACAGATCCTCCGCGAGCCGGGCGACCCGCAGCAGCAGCTGCTCGACCGCCTCGACATCCACGGGCGGCGCGAAGTGGCTGCCCGGCGCTCCCACCAGCATCGGCGCCCACCGCGGTGAGCGCACCAGGTCGGCTGCGTCGGCGTCGGTGAGCGGGATGATGCTCACGGCGGGCTCGGCGAGCAGTCTTCCCATCCGGCCGGCGAGCGCCATGGTCACGAGCGGGCCGAAGACCGGGTCCTGCGTGACGCCCACGGACAGTTCCAACTCGTGCTCGAGGGACGGCGGCGGGTCGGGGGTCACCTCGATGCCGTAGCAGGCGAGCAACTCGGCGCACGACGCGGCATCGAGGTCCCCGCCCTGGGAGTGGGCGTCGAGGAACGCGGCCACCGCCCGGCGGGCGGCCTCGGCGTCGACCCGCTTCAGCAGGGGGACCGCGCCGACGGGTCGCCGGCGCCAGCGCCCGTACTCGACCGCCCGGGCCAGGGCGCGCACTGCCTCCTCCGGAGCGGCGAAGGAGACGACCGGGACCGCCGGGGGCGGCGGCACCGCGACCGTAGCCGCCTGCCCGAGCACGGACACCAGCACCGGCTTGGCCGTCCGACGGGAGACCTGGCCGGTGCTCGCATGCAGGCCTTCGACGGAGGTGAGTCGCCCCGGCGTGAGCACGGCGACAACAGCGTCGATCTCGCCGCGGGCGAGCAGGATGTCGAGGACGTCGCCGAACTGGTGCCCGGAGACCGCGCCCGTGACGTCCACGGGGTTCGCTGTGGACGCGTCCGGCGGGAGCAAGGCGCGCAGTCGCTCCTGTACGTCATCGGGCAGTTCCGGTACATCCAGGCCGGCCGCGGTCGCCGCATCGGCCGCCAGCACGCCAGGGCCCGCATCGTTGCCGATGACCGCGATCCGGGGGCCGGCCGGCAGTGGTGCGTGCGCCATCACCGCGACGACGTTGATCAGCTCACCGAGGGAGTCGACGGCGATGACGCCGGCCTGCCGGAACAGCGCGTCCACACTGGCCGACGATTCCCTCGGCGCGGCAGTGTGCTTGCTGGCCGCACGCGCGCCGGCCACCGAACGTCCCCCCTTCACCGCCACGATGGGCTTGGAGCGCGACACCCGGCGGGCGATCCGGCCGAACCTGCGCGGGTTCCCGAACGACTCCAGATACAAGACGATCAGATCGGTCGCGATGTCCTGCTCCCACCACAGCAGCAGGTCGTTGCCGCTGACGTCGGCCTTGTTCCCGACCGACACGAACGTGGAGACGCCGATGCCCAGGGCCGACGCCCGCTCCAGCAGAGCGATGCCCAGCCCACCCGACTGGGACAGCATCGCGACCTTCCCCGGTTGCGGGGCCGTCGGAGCGTAGGTGGCGTCGAGGCGGACGTGCCGGTCATTGTTCAGCAGCCCCAGGCAGTTCGGCCCGATGACGCGCATCCCGGCTGCACGTGCCACCGCCAGGACGTGGCGCTGCTCGAGGGCGCCGGCCGGGCCGGCGTCGGCGAAGCCGCCGCTGAGCACGACGACCCCGCGCACGCCCCGCTCGCCGCATTCCTTGACAGCATCCGAGACTGCTCTGGCTCGCAACGCGATGACGGCAAGGTCAGGGACCACGGGCAGGTCGGCGATGCTGCGGTACGCCGGCACACCACCGACTGCGTCCGCATGCGGATGGATCGGATAGATGGGGCCGGTGAAGTCGGCGCGAAGCAGGTTGCGCAACAGCTCGCGGCCGATCGTGCTGGCCGAGCGCCCGACGCCGATCAGCGCGACGGACCGCGGCCGCAGCACGCGTTCCAGGCTGCGCACGCCGGCGACCCGGTCGCGTTCGTCGATGGCGTCGAGCAGCGCTGCTTCGATGTCCAGCGGGATGACGATCTCCTCGATCCCGCCTTCCAGCCGCCGCGTGTAGCGCATCCCGGAGTGCAGGATCACCTCGAGCATCGCGGCGTTTTCCGGAAGCACGGCGGCCTGCAGCCGGCGGATGCCGTTCTCCCGGGCAGCGTGGGCCACGTGCTCCAGAAGCAGCGTCGCGACGCCGCGCCCATGCACCGCGTCGTCGACGACGACGGCGACCTCCGCCTCGTCGGGCCCGACCCGCTCGTAGCTGATGACCCCGGCGATCCGTCCCCGCAGCACAGCGGCCAGGGCAAAGTGGCCGTTGTCGGGAGGATCGACCAGGCGCTGCGCGTAGTTGCGCGCAGCCTCCCGGGACACAGTGAAGAAGCGCAGGTACAGGTTGTGCGGCGACATCGCCTCGTGCAAGGCGACGAGTTCGTCGAGGTCCCCGGGGTGGACGGGGCGTAGGTGCGCGACGGCGCCGTCCGCGAGCAGCGCGTCACACTCGATGAACACTGCGCCCCCCGGGTGGCTGGGGACCGGGCGCCTCCTGGCGCCCCTCCTGCCGGCCGCCGGTGATCGGCACTGCCCCACCGGCAACCGGGTAGTCCGCCATGTGCTCCGATGCTCCCTCTGTGGGTCACGCGTCAGGTGTCCGGGTCACCGATCCACCCGGCGCGCGTGAGCGGCGGCTCATCGGCAGACAGGAATAGACCTGTCCTGGCGCGGCAGCTTTGGCGCGGCACCGGCAGCGACTGGCCGAAGCTGGGGGCGTCCGCCGAGTATGTGGTCGCGAAGGGGCCATCGACCCCGCAGGAACACTGCCGGCTGCCAAGCGTGGCCGTTCGAGTAGCGCAGTATCACGGACGCGGGTAACGAACGTTGCCTGTCTATCGTGAAGCGCGCCGTGACGCCCGGTGAGGCGGCGCTGCACATTCCAGCGACACCCGGCCGGCGGGACGGCCGGCGCTGATCTGGGGCAGCACCGCCGTCACCGCCATCGTGTGGGGGTTACCAGACGCCGGCCGTGGTCACGCCGTCGTCAGTCGGCGCCTTCGTACTTGAACGAAAGCTTGAGCTTGGCGCGGTACGCCCGAATCGCTCCGTTCTCGAGCTGAATGTCGAGCTCAGAGATCTCGGCGATCCGGAGCTCTCGCAGCGACTTGCCGGCCGTGGTGATGGCAGCTTGGGCGGCCTTCTCCCATGACTCGGTGCTGGTCCCGACGATTTCCACGATTTCGTAGACGGTCTCTGCCATCTTGCCTCCTTGGGTACGGGCCGTCAGGAAGGGCGCGGCCTGACGCCTCTGGGGACCATAAGCCCACCGGCGACGTGGCGGAAGCCGGACCCGCTCGGGGTGGTCACAGGGGACACCGCAGCGAGCTGCCGGACGGTCGACACTCGGCCGTGGCCGGGCGAGGCGCCGGTCAGCTACGCCGAGGTCGCCCACGTCAGATCACGATCTTGTCACCCATACCCAGGCGCGGTCGGGAGGGGGCGAAGCTAGTCCGGTGGACGGCGCGTCGGCGCCCGAGGACGGGTCCCTGCCCGGGTCGAGGCTTGGGGTGGCGATCACGGTCCTGCTGGTGGCGGGCGGGATTTTCGGCGTGTTGACCGTGGCGGTCGTGCTGGACGGCGCAGGCGGTGTGGCCTCGATCGACGCGAGCGTGCTGCATTCCGTCATCGCCGCGCGGGCGGGT
>JADGOW010000160.1 GCA_017882765.1 Frankiaceae bacterium | reverse complement strand
GCCTTTCGCTGCAGCCGGAATTGGGCCGCCGACTTTGGGGGGGCCGCCGGGTCAGCGCTGCCGGGTCAGCGCTTGCCGGGTCAGGCGGAGTCTTCCACCCGGTGGGTAAGCCAGGAGAAGTCGTCCAGCCCGCAGGCGCCGTCGCACGGCCGCTCGCGGTGGCCGCACAGGCAGCGGTCGACCTCGCCGCAGTGCGCGTAGTCGACGTGGATTCCGGTCATGCCGTTGCAGCGTGCCCAGCGGACTGTGGGCAGGTCGGAGTCCCGCGTCACCAGCGGGGACGTCCTGCCGATGTGGCCGCGAGCCATCCGGCCCAGAGGAGATTCGGGCGCGATCACGAGGCGCGCCGGCCTGCGGGCGGCCCCCGGCGCCGAGGCTGGGGCGTTGCCTGCGGTATCGCTGTCGGCGGCTGCGTTGTTTGCCGCGGCGCTGTCAGCCGCGGGCTTCGGTACCGCGGCCTTGCCCGCCGAGGCGGCCCCGTTCGCCGGCGCGACGCCCGTCGCCGACGCGGCCCCCTGCTCAGGCGCGACGCGGGTCGCGGTGTGGCTGCCCATCTGTACCCCCTTGTGCTCAGCCAACGAGCGGGGTATGCCACGCATGCCGGGTTTCCCGCAGTGTGTGGTGGATCTCACTCGATCCCCCCGCACCGAGCCGCAATCAGGGCAGCTCTCCCGTGCGGGCGAAGACGAGACGCCGGGCGACCGTCACTGCCTGGTCCGCGAACCGCTCGAAGAAGCGAGCCGCAACCGCGAGATCCACACCAGCCCGGATTCCCTCGTCCCAGTCGGGGTCGCCGAGCCGCTGCAGCACCTCCCGGTACAGACGATCAACTTCGTCATCGTCTCGGTCACAGTCCGCGGCGAGCTTCTCGTCGTCGCTGTAGAGGGCCCAGCCCACCTTCGTGCAGAGGGCGGCGTCGAGCTCCCCCATCCGCCGCACCACATCCTGCATGGATTCGGGCACCACGCGATCCGGTTCCCGCACAACCACTATCTCGGCGAGGTGGATGGCCAGGTCCCCCATCCGATCGAGAGCTGCGACCATGCGCAAGGACGCGATGAGTGTGCGCAGGTCACGGGCCACGGGCTGTTGGCGCGCCAGTAGGTCTGTGATCTCGGCCTCGAGGTCGTCAGTGGTCGCGTGGATGAGCCCGCCCCGTTCCAGCACCCGCTTCGCGAGGCGCACGTCGTCGTCGACCAGCGCGTTCGTCGCGTCGGTTATGACCCGCGCGATGAGCGACACCAGCAGGACAGTCGATTCGCGGAGCCGGTCAAGTGCGGCAACAAACTCCAAGCGCAGCGGCACGGTGCCTTCCTACCGAAGAACGGGGTCGGGTGCCACGTCGTTCGGCTGGCCGTAACCCGCCCGACGCATTCATTCTTTCTCACTTGAGCGCAACGTTTCGCGCCCCGTCTTCGTTGGACCATCCGGGTGATGCCGATGTCCCGGCGCGATGCCGATGCAGCCTCCACGCCGGAGGCGCAACCTGACGACCCGTCGCTGGACGACGACCTCGACGGAGTCGTCCTCGATCGCCAGTGGGCGCGCGAGGCCCCGGTGCACGAGCTCTCGGCGCGCGGCCGGAGCGTGCAGCATCGCCTCCAGCGGCCGGCCGGCCCAGCGGCGAAGCCCAGCCTCTGGAAGCGATTCCGGTTCTGGCTCTTCCGGGTGACGCGCAGTCGCTGACGGCCGGCCCCCTGCCTGGTGATGTCCGGCCCCCGGACCCTCCCTCTCTCCCTCCCGCCACCGGCGGGCCCTCCGGTGCTCTACCGTCAGTCCGTGGTCATTCCGGAAACAGTTCGGCAGGTGCTGGATGGCCCGGCGCTCGGGCACTTCGTCACGACCAACGCCGACGGCTCGCCCCAGGTGACCTGTGTCTGGGTAGGCCTGGACGGTGACGAGCTCGTTGTCGGGTCGCTCGGCGTCTGGCAGAAGATCAAGAACATCACGCGCGATCCGCGGGTCGCGATCTCCTTCGAGACCGACGTGCGCAACGAGATCGGCCTGATCCACCATCTGGTGGTCTACGGCACGGCCCGGGTCGAACCGGGGGGCGGCCCGCAACTGCTTCAGCGGCTCGCCCACACCTACCTCGGCCCTGACGTCGCGTTCCCGCCGATGCCGAACCCGCCGCCCGGCTTCGTCATCCGCGTGACGCCGAACCGGTTCGCTGGGGTGGGTCCCTGGCAGTCCAGTGGAAGTGGGGAGCGTTGACGGGGCTATAGCCCCCGTAAGTCTCCCCACTCGCCGCCCTGCGGCCTGGACGGTTGTCGGCCGTCCGACAAGGGCCCAAATCCCCCCAACCTGCCGTGACGAATCACACAACGGATTGGGCCTTTTGTCGAAAGCCGGTAGCCTGCCTGATGCGTCTAGCCTGACGGGCGGCACACGGCTGTGCGGGCCGGATACACCTGCCCCTGACTGAGAAAGGCGATCGCGTGTCCTACGAGAAGCTGCAGGTCCTAGAAGACACCGGCTTCGTCCTGCTTCGTGACTTCGAGCCCGGCGTCGCGCCGGCCGAGTGGGAGTCCATGGAGTACATGGACTGGAAGAGCGGCGGCGACACGAACTTCGCCCCCATTGCCTCCGCTTACGGAGAGATGGAATGCCACGGCTTCTGGGACCACGGAAAGCCGGACAAAGACGGCATTTGGACGTCCAACGCCGCCAAGTGCCCCACGTTGGTGAAGTGGGTCGAGGACATCGGCGTTCGGTACGGCCGGGTTCGGACGATCAAGCTCGAGCCGAACACCTACGAAGAGGCGCTGCGCAACCTGCACCTGGATGACAACAACCGCCTCAACCCCGACGGTGAGGGCTGGGTTGTGCGCTCGTGGCTGCAGCTCACCGACGACCCGGACAGCTTCATGGTCGTCCGCGAGGACAAGGACGACCCGTCGACCGAGAGCCACATCCCGCTCCCGGCGATGTCCCAGTTCGTCGTGGACACCGAGCGGCTCTGGCACGCGGTGTGCCACCGGGGCACGAAGCCTCGCTACGCCCTGATCACCAGCTTCGAGAGCGGTCCCGCCCTGGACAAGTGGATCTCCGAGCAGCTGCCCTGAGCTGACGGGAGGGCGGCCTGCGGACCTCAACCGCCCCCTCCCCATTCCAGGGCCCGCCGGGAACTACCCGGCGGCTGCCGATCCCGATGTCCCGCCGCCCGGGCGCTCCACCGCCGGAGGGGTGCTCTTGGTCGCCTCGCTGTAGACGGACTCGAGTCGGCTGCGCAGCTGTTGGCTGACCTCCTCCAGCGTGGCGGCCAGCGCCTCGACGACCGAGCGTCCCACCGCGCCGGCCTGGCGCTTGGTCTCCGGATCGGTGACGGCCTCCTCGACCGCGGAGCAGGCGTTCTGCACGGACGCGGCGAAGTCCTTCGCCGCGTTGTCCAGCGCCTCCTTGTCGCCGGCGGTGGAATCCTTCGCCTCGGTCGCGCGCCCCTTCAGGTGCTGCCCCAGGCCCTCGAGCGTGTTGGCCACCTCGGTCCAGGCAGTGCGCAGGTCGGACATCAGTGCTCCCTGTCGTGGTCACGATGTGTCGCGTGGGCTGCTCCATCCTCCTCTCCGCGGCGTCCCGCCCGTGGGCAGGCCGCACGCGATCTGTGGCGGCCGGGCAGCTGCGTCCTAGACTCGGCGGTTGTGGGGCAGGACGACACGTATCGCTCCCCGCTGCTCGATCGCAGCGGGGCAGTCGCAGCCGACCCTCCTGACGACGGGGTGGCCGCGCACTACGGCGACCCCCTGCGCGAGCAGCGCGGGCTCACCGAAAGCGTCGCGGTCGTCGACCGGTCGCACCGCGGTGTGCTGCGAATCGGCGGGCCCGACCGGCTGAGCTGGTTGCACAGCCTCACGACCCAGCATCTGGAGGCCCTCGCCCCGTGGTCGGCCACGCAGGCGCTCGTCCTGAGCCCGCACGGGCACGCGGAGCACGACCTACGCCTGTTTGACGACGGTGAGGCCACCTGGATCGACGTCGAGCCCGGCACGGCGACCGCGCTGCTGGCGTTCCTCGACTCGATGCGCTTCCTGCTGCGCGTCGACCCCCGTGACGTGACCGAGGAGTGGGCCGTCCTGTCTGCGTCGGGCCCCGACCTGCCCGGGCAGCTCAGCGTCCCTGCCCCGGGCCAGGCCCGGCGGGACGGCGAGATGCTTGTCCGCCGGCCGGCACCGGGCTTCCCGGCTGCCACGGCTGCGCTGCCCGCGGTTGACCTCCTCGTCCCGCGCGCCGAGTTCCCCAGCGTGGCCGACCGTCTCGCCCCGCTTGCGGGGATCACTGCCTACGAGGCCCTTCGGGTGGCCGCCGGCGCGCCGAGGCTGGCCCGCGATACCGACCACCGGACGATCCCGCACGAAGTGGGGTGGCTGTCGACCGCTGTCCACCTCGACAAGGGCTGCTACCGGGGTCAGGAGACCGTCGCCCGAGTGCACAACCTGGGACGGCCGCCGCGCCGGCTGGTCCTCCTGCACCTCGACGGCACCGCTGGGCATCTGCCCGCCCACGCCGCGCCGGTGAGCTGGGAGGGTCGCACCGTCGGCTTCGTCGGCACGGCCGCCTGGCACTACGAGTTGGGGCCGATCGCGCTCGCGATGGTCAAGCGGGCCGTGCCCGACGGCGCCACCGTCGCCGTGGACGGGCACCCGGCTCTGGTCGAACCGCTGCCCGGCCTGGGGACCGGCGACCTTGCCCGGGCCGGCCGTGGTTGACCTCACCGCGGGACCCCTCACGGTGGCTTCCCGGTCTGGCGCCGCGCCCCTGCCGCCCGCTGCGGGTGCTGGCGTGCGTCCGGTCTCCCTCGACCCCGACCCCGCCGCACCCCCGTTCGAGCCGCACCACGCGGCCCTGCGCGCCCAGGTCCGGCGCTGGGTGGACGAGCGCGTGCGGCCGTTCGCCGCTGAATGGGAGCGGGCGCGCGAGTTCCCCCGCTCGCTGTACCCCGAGGCGGGGCAGGCTGGGCTGCTCGGCTGGAAGTACGGACCCGAGCTCGGCGGCCGTGGTCCGGATCTGCTCGCCGACGTCGTGGTAACCGAGGAAATGGCCAGGTGCGGCTCCGGCGGCGTGGCGGCCGGGCTGGGGGCCACGAAGGATCTGGCTCCCTACTACGTCGCCCGGTTCGGCACGGACGCACAGCGTGACCAGTGGCTTCGCCCTGCGGTGAGCGGCGCGGCCGTCGCGGCACTGTCGATCACGGAGCCGGGCGTGGGTTCGGATGTGGCCGGCATCCGCTGCCGGGCCGAGCGCGACGGTGCCGGCTGGGTGTTGTCCGGGGAGAAGACATTTTGCACCAATGGGTCCCGGGCCGACTGGCTGCTGGTGGCGGCGCGCATCGGCGACGAACCGGGGCCGCGGGCGATCTCGTTGTTCCTCGTGCCGGCGTCCGCACCGGGCTTCAGCGCCAGCCGCATCGCCACTTTGGGATGGCGCACCAGCCAGACTGGCCTGCTCCGCCTGGACGGGGTCGCCGTTCCCGGCGATGCCCTGCTCGGTGAGCCGGGAAGCGGATTCGTTATGATCATGAAGTCGTTCCAGTGGGAACGGCTGTCCCTGGCGGTCGCCGCGGTATCGGCCGCTGTCTACGACCTGGACCTGATGCGCCGGCGCGGCTGGCCGGTGCAGGGCTGGCAGCGGCTCGCGGAGGAGCTGGCCGCCGCGCGGGCGCTGACCTACGAGGCCCTCACAGATTTCCTGGCGGGACGCGAGCCCCTCGCCGCCGTTTCCGCAGCGAAGTGGCTGGCTTGCGACCTCGCCGTGGAGACCGGCCTCGCACGGCTGACGTGGGCCTCGGGCCTCGCGGACGCCAGCCGGCGCGCTGTCGAGGTCGAGCGCGCCGAGACCGCCCTTCGGGACGCCCGGCTGGGCCCGATCGGCGGCGGGCCGAGGGAGATCATGGCTGAGCTGGTGGCCCGCTCCCTGCCCGGGATGGGCCGCTCACCCGGGGAGGCTTCCCGGTCATCCCGGGGGACTGTCAGCCGCGGCTGAAGAAACCCTTCCGCTTCTTCTGCGGGGCAGGCTTGGGCTGCTGGCGGGCGGGACGGGGCGCAGGCGGCGTGGTCATCGGCGTCTGGATGTCCTCAACACCGAGGCTGCTGAGCTCGCGCATCAGGCTGAACCGGTCCGTGAGACCGCGGTCGGCACCGGAATCATCGACGCCGCTGTCGGCCGGGGCGCCATCGTCGGTGGGAGGCACGTCCGCGGGACCGTCGTGATGTCCGGGCTCGACGAGAGCGGGACCGGGCTGGAAGCCGCCCGGCGAGGGCTCTGCCGGGACCGGTTCGGCGGCGGCGGGACCGGGAGCCGGCTCGGTCACCTCGGAGGCGGGCGAAGCGGGGGCTCCTTCTGCCCAGAGGTTGGCGGGGGCTGCTGCCTGCTCCGTGCGTCTCGGGGCAGCGGGGGCGAAGAAGCCGAGGTCGGGTGTCGTCCGGCCCTGCCTGGGGGCCTCGTTGCCGATGACCTGCGCCGGGTCGGCCACGGGGGCGTTCGGCTGGGCGGGCGCCACCGTCCCGGGCGCCGGGGCCGTCGGCGGGGGCGTGACGTCAGCCGCGTGGCTTCCCGCGGCCGGCTCCTCGTCGAGACCGTCGAGCGCTTCGTCGTTGGAGGCCTCGCCGACGTCGGTGGTGTCGGCGTCATCGGTCTCCTCGCGAGGAGCGGAGTCCATCCACAGGTCTTGGAGCTGCGTCGCGAGATCATGCAAAGGCTGCGGGGGTGCGCTCTCGCCCGGCCGGCCTGCCGGCGCCCCGGGAGCCTCGAACCAGGAGGAATCCAGTGGTTGCGCGGGCGCTGCCCACGCATCGAGCCCGTCCAGAGTGAGCCGGTGGGTGGTCTCCGACGGCGGGAGCATGGTCGGCGGGAGCAGGTCGGCTGCCACGTCGAGTGCCACCTCGGCGCAGGTGTAGGCACCCTCCCCGGTTGGGGGCACCGTCGCGGGCTCGGGCGCCGGCGAGGCCTCGACATCGACGGTGCCGGCCTCGACCAGATCCAGGACGGCCACGCGGACAGGTTCGCTCTCTTCGCGTTGCGCACTTGCTTCGGGGGTGCTTGCGGGGTCGTCCGCGCTGCCGTCCGAGGCACCGGCGTCTGTAGTGGCGCTGGCGCCCGCGGTGGGAGGCTCGTCGGCTGTGGCGCCCGCGGTGGGAGGCTCGTCGGCGCTGGCCGTGTCGGACGCCTCTAACGCACCTGATGCGTCGTCGGCCGTCTCGGCCGTCTCGGCCGTCTCGGCTGACTCGGCTGACTCGGCTGACTCGCCGGACACGTCCGCCAGCTCCGCCGCTTCCGGTTCCGTCGCGACGGCGTCCCCGAGTTCGTCGGTGGCCTCACCCGCCCCGGCTTCGCCCGCCGGCTCGCTGCGGCGCAGGGACGACGCGAGTCGCCGCGCCGCCAGGTCCACAACCTCGGCAAGCTCCACCG
>JADGOW010000159.1 GCA_017882765.1 Frankiaceae bacterium | reverse complement strand
GCAGCCGGACGTCCCGGCCCAAGCGCCCCCGCAGTGCCCGCAGCAGAGGCTGTGCCCGCAGCAGCGGTAGGGCCCGCAGCACTGGGCTCGGCCGGACTGGTCCCTGTGACCGATCTTGACGCCATCTTGACGCCTCGCCACAAGATTCTGATGCCTGGTTGGCACTCGGCCCCGATGCCGATTACCGTCACGACATGTGACTGGTGGTGCACCGCACGCAGGGCTTCCGCGCCCGCTGGTCGGGGTATGACAGTCCTCAGCGATGGGGTCAAGCGGCTGTTCGTGGGTCGGCCGCTGCGCAGCGCGCAACTGCCCGAGACCCTGCTGCCGAAGCGGCTGGCCCTGCCGATCTTCTGCTCGGACCCCATCTCTTCCGTGGCGTACGCCACCGAGCAGATTCTTCTGGTCACCGGGTTCGGCGGCGCCGCCTACCTGAGCATGACCAAGCCGATCGCCGCGCTGATCGCCGTCATGCTCGTTGTGGTGATCGCGTCCTACCGGCAGACCTGCTACGCGTACCCCAGCGGGGGCGGTGCCTTCGTCGTCAGCCTGGAGAACCTGGGCGCCAACGCCGCGCTCACGGCCGCCGCGGCACTGCTCGTGGACTACGTCATGACCGTGGTCGTGTCCGTGGTCGCGGGCGTGGTCGCGATCACGTCGGCAGCGCCGTCACTGCAGCGGCATGCCGTGGGCTTGTCGGTGGTGTTCGTCGTCCTCATCACGCTCGTCAACCTGCGCGGGGTGCGGGAGAGCGGGAAGGCGTTCGCGATCCCGACCTACGGCTTCATCGTCGGCGTGGGGCTGTTGTTCGCCTTCGCCGCCGGCCACGCAGTCTTTGGCGGGGGACTGCCCGATGCGGTCAGCGCCACCGAGCCGCTGCCCCAGGTGACTCGGGTCGGCGGGCTGTTCACCGTGTTCCTGGCGATGCGCGCGTTCGCCTCCGGCTGCACCGCCCTCACCGGCGTCGAAGCGATCAGCAACGGCGTGCCCGCCTTCCGCAAACCCAAAGGCCGCAATGCGGCGCGGACATTGGTGATCATGGGCGGGCTGTCGGTGAGCATGTTCGTCGGGGTGACCGTCCTTGCCCTGGCGACGCACGCCCGCGCCTATCCCGACGGCTCGCCGTCGGTCATCAGCCAGCTCGCCCAGGTGGTCTGGGGCCACGGCTCCGTCCTGTACGTGCTGTTCCAGGTGGCAACGGCAGGAATCTTGATCCTGGCGGCCAACACCGCCTTCAACGGGTTCCCCGTCCTCGCGTCGATCCTCGCCCAGCACCACTACCTGCCCCGCCAGCTGCACACCCGCGGCGACCGGCTGGTGTTCAGCAACGGGATCATCCTGCTGGCCGCGTTCGCCGCGGCCCTGATCGTCGGCTTCGACGCGAACCTCGACCGGCTCATCCAGCTCTACATCATCGGTGTCTTCACCTCGTTCACGCTGAGCCAGGCCGGGATGGTCAGGCACTGGGCGCGAGAGATTGCCGGGGCGCGCGGCCCCGGGGACCGGCGCAAGATGCGGCGTGCCCAGGCGGTCAATCTCGTCGGCGCCGTGGCAACCGCCACAGTGCTCGTCGTCGTGATCGCGACAAAGGTCGAGCACGGCGCATGGATCGCCATTCTGGCGATGATCGGTCTCTTCGCGTTGATGAAGGGGATCAGCAAGCACTACAGCAACGTCGCCGTCGAGCTGGACGCTTCGGGACTGGGCCCGCAGCCCGCCCCAGCCCACAACATCGCGATCGTGCTGGTCTCCCGGTTGCACCTGCCGACCCTGCGGGCGCTCGCCTACGCCAACTCGACCCGCCCGTCGAGCATCGAGGCCGTGACCGTGGACGTCGATCCTGCGGATACCCAGCACCTGCTCGACGAGTGGGAACGGCGGGGCATCGAGATCCCTTTGAAGATCCTGGACTCGCCCTACCGAGAGATCACGAAACCGATCGTCGACCACGTTCGCGCGGTCAAGCGCAGCAGCCCGCGCGACGTGATCACTGTGTTCGTCCCGGAGTATGTCGTCGGTCGGTGGTGGGAGAACCTCCTGCACAACCAGAGCGCCCTACGGCTGAAGACCCGGTTGCGCTTCATGCCGGGGGTGATGGTCGTCAGCGTGCCGTGGCAACTGCGCTCCTCCGCTGCCGGGCAGGGCGCCCTGAAGTGAGCGCGGCGCCGGGATGTGCTATCACTGCGCCGTGACTGCACCGGCGCGCCCGTACGTCGTCCTGCCGGGCGAGGGGGACACGGTCCGGGGTCCCGCCGGCGGGCCGGCCACCTTCAAGGCGCGCGCCGAGACAACGAACGGAACCTTCACGGCACTCGAAAACGTGATCGCTCCTGGGCAAGGGCCGCCGCTGCACATTCACATCGGCGAAGACGAGATGTACTACATCCTGGCGGGACAGGTCCGATTCAAGGCCGGCGAGCAGTTCTTCGAGGCGCCGGCCGGCTCGTTCATGTTCATTCCCCGCGCGACGCCGCATTGCTTTCAGAACATCGGCGCCGACCCCGCGAGACTTCTGGTCATGTTCACCCCGGCCGGGATGGAGCGATTCTTCGAAGGGGTCGCACGACTTCCCGCCGGCCCGGTGGATCCGCAGGCGTACCGTGCCGTGGCGCAGTCCGCGGGAATGGAGATCGTTGGCCCGGCGCTGGCGGACGACCGGTCGCCGTAGTCAGACGGGCGAGGACGCCGGTTCCCGGTGCGGGCTGGGGGCGCCCGTCTGCGCAGCCGGGCCGGGCAGGGACACCGTGACGACCCGGGGCGCCGACAGCGCCAGCATGAGGCGCAGCGAGAAGATCCACAGCAGGGTGGCGCCTGCCACGTGGAGCCCGACGAGGCCGACGGGGACACCCAGGAAGTACTGCGCGAAACCGATGCCCGCCTGCCCCACCACCGTCACGACGAGCCAGATCGACTCGCGCCTGGCCTGCCCGGGAACGTCTTGAGCCCGCACGGCGAAAGCCATTGCAGCGACGAGGCCGACGAGCAGCATCGCCGCGTCGGCGTGCACCTGAGCTACATCGCGCACGTTGAAACCGAAGCGCACGACATCGCTGGAGTCGCCACTGTGCGGGCCGCTGCCGGTCGCGATGGTGCCAAGGACGAGAACCACCGCGGCTACGAGCGCGAGGAACCGAGCGAGCCACGCCAGCCAGCGGGGCGACGCCGGCCTCATGGAGGGGTGGAGCAGGCGGGCGGTGCGGACGTCGAGGACGACGACGTCGAGAAGCAGCACCATAGACAGCAGGAAGTGCCCGGCGACGAGCCCTGGGTTGAGCTTGAACAAGACGGTGAGCCCGCCGAGCACGGCCTGCCCCAGGAAGCCGACCCACAAGCCCAGGGACAGCAGGGTCAGGTCGCGGCGGCGCGGCGACAACCGCAGGGATGCCAGCGGCAAGACCAGCATGAGCACGCCCACGGCCGCGCTGACCAGCCGATTGCCGAACTCGACCGCCCCGTGCACTGCGTAGCGCCCGTGTGGGACGAGGGAGCCGTCCGCACACTGCGGCCAGGTGGGGCAGCCGAGGCCGGACGAGGTCAGCCGCACCACCCCACCGGTCACCACGATGAGCCCGAGCAGCACGACACCGAGCAGCGTCAGCCGGCGAAACGTCTGCAGGCTGACTTGGGGAAGGTTCATTGCCTGGAATCGTAGGCCGAAGCGGCGCCCCACCAGGCCCTGAGCTCGAACCCGGCACCCTTCCCGATCAGCGGGCCCGCGACAGGGGTGTCACCTCTCGTCCGGGGACGACCCGGCCGACGATCTCCCCGAGCTGTTCCACGGCGAGGCGGACCGTGTCGCCGGGACGCAGCCACGGGTAGCGCTGCGCGCCGTGCAGGGCGGCCAGCTCCAGGATGCAACCCGTGCCCACGGTCCCACTGCCAAAGATGTCTCCGGGCACCAGCCGGGTCCCGCGCGAGGCGTAGGCCAGCAGGTCGGCGAACGGCCAGTAGATGTCTGCCAGGTTGCCGTCGCTGTAGAGCGCGTCGTTCACCGTCGCCGTCATTCGCAGGCAGAACGCGTTGCCCGCCCGAAAGGGCGCCAGCTCGTCCGGGGTGACCAGGACCGGGCCCACGCTGGTCGCGCCGTCCTTACCTTTCGCCGGGCCGAGACGCTGCCTCATCTCTCGCAGCTGCAGGTCCCGCGCGCTCCAATCGCACAAGATGGTGTAGCCGGCGATGTGGTGCTCCGCGCGATCCGGCGACAGGTTCGAACCGCCGAGACCCACCACGGCGGCCACTTCGAGCTCGTAGTCGAAGGCCTGCGAGCCGGGGGAGATGGGGACGTCTTCGTCCGGGCCGATGACGCCGGCGGGATTGCTGAAGTAGAAGACGGGAAGCTCATACCAGTCGGGGTCGACGGTGGCGCCAGTTGCCTTCATGGCGTTGGCAATGTGGGCCTCGAAGGCCATGAAGTCCCGCACGGAGGGCGGGACCGGGACGGGCGCACGCAGCCGTGCCTCGGTGAGCGGCACGATCTCGACCGGGTCGGTGAGCGCCCGCTGCCGCGCAGTGGAGAGCCGCTCCCCGTCGTCGCCGAGCAGGTCCAGGAGCCGGCGGGGCTCTGCCAGCCCGTACACGGACCCGTTGTGGACGAGGCCCACACGCTCGGCGGAATCGGCAGGGCCGCGGTAGGTCGCCCAGCGCAAGCGCTCTCCTATGCCGTCAGGCTTCCGGTCGGGGGCAGTGGTTCGGGCAGCGGGTCAGGCGAGGCATCGTAGGGGCCGCCCGCCGTTGTAGACGACCATGTCGAGGAGGGCGGCATTGAGGTCGATGGGGGCGCCCGGCGGGGCACCCCCCAGCTCGGCATACGCCCGGTGCAGGTTGCCCACGATGCGCTCCCGGTCCAGCCAGTCCGCGTAGCGGCCGAGGTCAGTGTCTCGGGCAGCCTCCAGCGGGGACAGCCCAGCGTCCTTCCCGCGGCGGGCGACGCCGTCGACGAAGCGCAGGTACCCGAGGACTTCGTCGATGAGTTCCGGGCCGCACACATTCCCGTGGCCGGGCACGATCGTCCGAGCGCCGTAACCGTGCAGACTCTCGACCGCCTGTAGGGCGCCGGACAATGACCCCATCAGCAAGAATGGTGTGCCGCCGTTGAACAGGAGGTCGCCGGAGAACAGCAGGGCGCGCTCCGGCACCCACACCAGGGAGTCGTTGGTGGTGTGGGCGGCGACCCCGACGTGCCGTACCTCGCACCGCAGGTCGTCCACGTAGACGTCCACGCCCTCGGTGTAGGTCAGAAATGGTGGGGAGATCTGAATGTTGCCCCATTCCGGCCCCGTCCAGACGCCGGGGAAGTTAGGCAGACCCGCCGCCAGTACCTCCTTCCGGGTTCGCTCGTGGGCAACAATGGTGACCGCCCCGAAGAGATAATTTCCGTGCGTGTGGTCACCGTGGTGATGCGTATTGACCAATGTGTGCACCGGCCGGTGGGCAACCTCTTGGATCATATTCAGGTAGGCCTGGGTGCGGCGTTCGGTCGCGCAGGAGTCGATACTGACCACGCCCCGGCTCCCGACCAGGAAGCTGGCATTGTTGATCCACCAGCTGCCGTCCGGCTGAATATAGGCAAAGATGCCGTCACTGACTTCCTCGACCCGCGGCGGCGGCAGGTTCGCTGACTCATGGGCAGACGCGCTCACGCGAGCAACACTGCCTCGTTCCGCCGCTTTTCGCCACCGTCGCGGCCCTGTTCGCCACGGCCGCGCGATGCAGGCGGCTGCCCTGGTGGCGGCACCCCGGTGGCGGCACCCCGGTGGCTCCCTCTGGGTCGGTGGCCCCGTTCAGACCCAGATCCGCAGCTGGCGGGATGATGTTGGGCGCGTCGATGTGGAACGGGTGCCTCTACCAGCCAGGATCGCGGTGTCGAAGACGACGGGTCCGGCGCGCGTCAGTCGAGACGGTGGCCTAGCGGCGTTGTTGTCGCCTCCGATATCCCGATCCCGAAGTGGTACCGTTCTGGTATGACAACGCAGATTGCGGTGCGCCTGCCTGACGAGCTCGTAGAAATGGTCGACCGCTGGGTGAGGTCCGGACGTGCTCGCAGCCGTGCGGACGTCGTCGCCCGCGCTCTGGAGCGGGAAGCTCGTCGCGAGCTCGCCGAACGCGACGCGGCGATTCTGGCCGCGTCCGGCCCCGACCGCGACCTGGACGGATTGGCCAGGTATGCCGCCAGCGTTCCGATGGACGACCTCGACTGAATGCGCCCTATCCACGTGGCCCGCCTGGACAAGTCCCGGCCCGTTCTGGTGCTCACCCGTGCGGCCGTCCGGCCGTACCTCAACCGGGTCGCCGTCGCGCCAATCACGAGCACAATCCGCGGCTTGTCGACGGAGGTAGCCGTGGGTCCGGCAAACGGGCTGGACCACGACTGCGTGGTCAGTTGCGACAACATCACAACCATTCCGGTGACGGCCCTCGGCCGCCAGATCGGATACCTGCGGATGACGCAGGAACCCGACCTCACGTTCGCCATCCAGGCGGCGTTCGATCTTGAGCTCACCGGCAAGTGATCGACATCGAACATCGAAGTGCCGGGACCGCGTAGAAGCGAGAACGGGCCGCCCCCTGCCCCGCTCGACTCCTGCGAGGTGAGGGAGCCGGGGCGCCGGCTCCGCCGACTTGGTCCTTACTGCCGCCCGCGTCAGTTCAGCTCCGACTACAGCCAGCTCAACAATCTGATCGTGGTGCCCTGGTCGTTCGACTGGATTTGGACGAGGTCGCACAGGTGGTTGGCCAGCCAGACGCCCCGGCCCCCTTCTGAGCTGTCCGGCGGCTTCGTCCTGCCTACCAGCGGGTCGATCAGGCGGCCCCGGTCGCGCACTTCGCAGACCAACATCCTGCTGTCCTGCCAGATCCGCAACGTGCCAGTGCCCCCGGCGTGACGCAGACTGTTGGTTGCGATCTCGTGGATGGCGAGTTCGAGTTCGGCGACGCGATCTGGCGCCATCCCGGCGTCCCCGGCGTGGCGGGTGACGGCAGCTCGGACCGCGGCCAGGTCTCGGGGGCCGAAGACCGTCTCGTCGGCCTGCGCGGTTGGTTCCGGGAACTCGCGGTCGAACGTGGTTCCGACGGCGCGGGTTCTGTACGCAGGGCTGTTGTGATATCGGCCGGCTTCGTAGATGAGCGGATGGTTTCGGCGGGCCTCGTCGACCACGGGTGCGCCGAGGGCCTCAGTGTCGTAGGGGCAGCGCAGCCACAAGGGAGTGTCAGGGTCGAAAGCGAGATTGAGCAGCGCCTCGTTGAGGTGGCACTCGACGATCTCCTCGGGCCGGCGGCCTGCCCACACCGGTTCACCGATTCCTCTGACCGACCGACCCTTGCTGGCGTGCGCTTCGAGGAAGTGGAGCCAGGCAGGGATGATCCGAGCGGGGTTGCGTCCAAGCTCGGTCATGTCGACCCACTGCACTGTTCCGGTTGGTTGGCCCAGCGCGTCCCGCAGCAGATCCAGCCGCGGTCCAGTGGTCGCGACCAGTACCGGCTCGGCAGCCGCCGCGGCGTC
>JADGOW010000158.1 GCA_017882765.1 Frankiaceae bacterium | reverse complement strand
AACCGCTGACCGGAGCGCATGCCCACGGCAAGGGGATTGCGCAACGGGGAGCACACAGCCTGGTAAATGCGCGACGTCACATCACGCTGCGGAAAGCGCGCCTCGGCCAGGTAGGAGAAATGCACGTCGCCGGAAAGGAAGGTGATGGTGGCGGGCGTCCCGCCGGGCCCGCCGTGGCGCCCCTTCCCGCCCGCCACCTCGCCCACGAGCCGCGTCATTTGGTCGAAGGAGCGGCCGAACGCCGCCCAGTGCTCCAGGTCGGCGCGCTGGCGCAGCCACTCGGCGGTGCGGGCGAACCGTGCCCCCCATCGTCGGTCGCACGTCGCCTCGTTCCACGCCTCAAGATGGTGGATGCCCTCCGGCAGCAGGAACGGCAGCGAGGTCGCGATCAGCAGGTGGTCGAACGCGCCGGTGGCGTGCTGCTCGACCCAGGCCCATTCCTCGGGACCGACCATCGCCCGGCGGGCGGCATCGACTACCCGGCCGCAGCGGGAGTCCACGACCAGCAACCGGACGGCACCGAAGTCGCGGTGGTAGCTCCAGCGGACGGGGGCGGCACCTTCGATGTTTCGGTCCGCGTGGCGGGCGAACTCGCGCAGTACCGGCTCACCGTCGGCCGCGTCCCGCAACCGGGCGAGCAGGGGCGAACTTTCGATCTCCGCCGGCGGGAGGTTCCCGAGATGTTGGTAGATCCAGTACGACATGAGCGCGGCCTCGATCCGGTCCTGCCACCACGAGGTGGACCGGATCTCCCGCAGCCACGCGTCGGAGGTGTTCCAGTCGTCGCGCACGTCGTGGTCATCGAAGATCATCGCCGTCGGCAGGGTAGACAGCAGCCAGCGAATGGCCGGTATCGACCACGACTCCTCGTACAGCTCGGTGTATTCGCCGAAGTTCGCGACTTCCCACCCGGCTCCGGTGGACTGGCTACGCCGGTACCGGATTCGGGCCAGGGTCAACGGGGAGATGTTGTCGTCGGCGTAGACCTGGTCGCCGAGCAGCATCAGGAGGTCGGGCCACTCGTCCACCGGCTGGCGCCGCATCCGCTCGGCGAGCGAGTGCAGGGCATCAGCCCCGTGCGAGGAGTCGTCCAAGGGGGCGGCGGCCCGGCACGACCCGAACGCCACCCGAAGCGGTGCTGCCGACGCGCGGGTTCGGATGACGCTGGCCGGCCAGCCCTCGAACGGCCACACCCGCTCGCCGTCCAGGCTCACCTCGTAGGGCGTCACATCATCGGCGGGCAGGCCGTCCACGACCACGATCGCGTAATGGTGCCCCGCGACGGGGAAGGTGCTCGCGCGGCAGCCGAGCACCTCGACCGTGCAGGCACGGTCGGCCTCCACCCACACGGTGGCGCGGGTTCCCTCGACGAAACGGAGCAGCGGGCCAAGCACCAATCGGGGCACCCGCTCAGTCTCTCTCGGTGACGGATTCGCGGCGGGGCGGTGCCGCCCCGGTGCAGCGCGGGCGCGTATGGGTGCAGCCGCCCCCCAGGCGGTCCAGGGAGCGGCTGCGGATCGTCAGCGGGACTGGCCCGAGTCCGGTGAGATCATCTGTGTGGACGCGTCGACGGCTTGGAAGGCGCTGGCCGGAACCTGCTTCAGCTGGTCGAGCAAGGCGTTGTCCCAGCCCGGCTCGGAGGTGCCGCCGAAGTACCAGTCCGATCCATTGTCCGCGACGATCAGCCCGTACTTCTTGAACGCGGTCAGAATCACCTGGGTGTCGGGACGAAGTCCGCTGAGCGGGTAGTCAGCCCTGAGCCGGAACCGCGCGCCCATGGGCGGGAGGTTCACGTCGGCCGAACCCGCCTGGTGGCGCGCCGGCCATACGAAGTTCCTGTCGGTGCTGCTGAAGGTCACCCGGACCGCGTGGTCGACCTTGCCCGCAAGCACTTCGTCCACCCGCAGCAGCCCGGGCAGGATGGGCAGGCCCGCTGCGTCGGCAGAGGTCCAGCCGCGCGGCCGGAGTGCGTTGGAGCGCAGGTCCCACGTCGCGCCACTACCGGCGCCGGTGGAGGTCGGGTAGTCGAGGGCGTAGACCTCGTAGAGCTTGCAGGCGTCCTTGTCCACGATCAGAGCGTGCCGGTCACTGCCCCACTCGATGTTCGTGTCGCCACCCACCGGGTAGCCGACCCGGTCGCTCTCGTCCGGGTAGTCGAAGTCCAGGGACAGCTTGGGGTGCGTTCCGGACACGACGGTGTAGGGAATCCCGTACCACGGATGCACGGGGTCGCCGGACGGGCCGAAGTCCGGGTGCAGCTTCCGTCCTGAGGCGCCCGTGGAGGTGAGCCACGCGCCGCTGTGGCCGCTGACCGGCAGTTTCGAGATGTCGGCGTGCCACGCGTTGTCGGCGGGAAGAAGCTGGCAGTTCGTGCCGGGCAGCGGCCGGGTGGCCGGGGCCGTGCCCGTCGACGTCGGGGTGGGCGTGGGAGTCGCCGTCTGCGTGGGCGTGGGCGTGGGCGTGGGTGTCGGGGTCGGGGTCGCCGTGGCCGTTGGCTTCGGCGTCGGGGTCGCCGTGGGCTTGGGTGCGGTCGGGAACTGGCCGCATCCCGCTGCGGCCAGGCCGCCGACCAGGATCGCGGTGACGGGGAGGAGGTAGCTGCGCCGCAGCGGGCGCAATCGCTGACTGCGGGAACTCATGGCCGGGATATCGGCATCCTCACCACCCGGACTACAGGCCCGCTGCTGATCGGCGTAACCGTAGGCTGAGCGAAATGCCCCTCTCCGGCTGGACTGTTCGCCTGTGCCTTCTCGATTCGACATCCGCAACGTAGCGATCATCGCACACGTCGACCACGGCAAGACCACGCTGGTGGATGCGATGCTCTGGCAGTCCGGCGCGTTCCGCGTAGGTCAGGACGTGGCCGAGCGGGTGCTCGACTCGATGGACCTCGAGCGCGAGAAGGGCATCACGATCCTGGCGAAGAACACTGCGGTCCGCTACGGCGACGTGACGATCAACATCGTCGACACGCCCGGGCACGCGGACTTCGGCGGCGAGGTCGAGCGGGGCCTGGCGATGGTGGACGGCGTCCTGCTGCTCGTGGACGCCAGCGAAGGGCCGCTGCCGCAGACCCGGTTCGTGTTGCGCAAGGCCCTGGCCAAGCGCCTGCCCGTCGTCCTTGTGATCAACAAGGTGGATCGCGGGGACGCCCGGATCGCCGAGGTGCTCGACGAGACCTACGAGCTCTTCCTCGATCTGGACGCCGACGAGGAACAGATCGAGTTCCCGATCGTCTATGCGTCCGCCAAAGCAGGGCGCGCCTCGCTGCAGCGACCCGACGACGGGGCCATGCCGGCAGGGGAGGACCTGCAGGCGCTGTTCGAGACGCTGCTGTCCACCGTTCCGCCCCCGCAGTTCCAGGACGGGGCGCCCCTGCAGGCGCTGGTCACCAACCTGGATGCCTCGCCCTACCTCGGCCGCCTCGCGTTGTGCCGCCTGCACAACGGGACGATCCGGCGCGGCCAGCAGGTCGCGTGGTGCCGCCTCGACGGAACCGTCGAGCGGGTGAAGGTCGGCGAGTTGCTGGGCACGGTCGCGTTGGACCGGGTCCCGGTCGACGAAGCTCGCGCCGGCGACATCATCGCCGTCGCGGGGTTTCCCGAGATCACGATCGGGGAGACGTTGACCGACGCCGACGATCCGCGCCCGCTGCCCGCCTTGCTCGTGGACGAGCCCAGCCTGTCGATGACGATCGGGGTCAACACCTCGCCGTTGGCCGGCCGCAGCGGCAAGAAGCTCACGGCGCGGCTCGTGAAGGGGCGGCTGGACGCCGAGACCGTGGGCAACGTGAGCATCCGCGTCCTGCCGACCGTGCGGCCGGAGATCTGGGAGGTGCAGGGGCGGGGGGAACTGCAGCTCGCCATTCTGGTCGAGATTCTGCGCCGGGAGGGCTTCGAACTGACCGTCGGCAAACCCAGGGTCGTCACCCGCGAGATCGACGGACGGGTGCATGAGCCCGTCGAGCGGCTCACCGTGGACGTGCCCGAGGACTACCTCGGTGTGGTGACCCAGCTCCTGGGCCTGCGCAAAGGGCGGCTCGAGTCGATGGTCAACCACGGGACCGGCTGGGTCCGGATGGAATACCTCGTGCCCGCGCGCGGCCTGATCGGTTTCCGGACGGAGTTCCTCACCGAGACCCGCGGCACCGGCATGATGCACCACGTCTTCGACCGGTACGAGCCGTGGCACGGCCAGCTGCGCACCCGTCCCACCGGTTCCCTGGTCGCCGACCGTCCCGGCCTGGTCACCGGCTACGCGCTGTTCAACCTGCAGGAACGCGGGACGATGTTCGTCGGCCCCGGCACGGAGGTGTACGAGGGGATGATCGTGGGGGAGAACGCCCGCGCCGACGACATGGACGTCAACCCCACCAAGGAGAAGAAGCTGACCAACATCCGCCAGTCCACCGGCGAGGAACTGGTCCGGCTCATCCCGCCACGGCTTCTCTCGCTCGAGCAGGCGCTGGAGTTCTGCCGCGAGGACGAGTGCGCCGAGGTGACGCCCGCCGCGGTCCGGCTGCGGAAGGTGGAGCTGTCGGCGGGGGAGCGCGGGCGCTCGCGGGGTCGCCGAGCCCGAGAAGGCTCGGGCTGAGGGCGCCAACCCGCCGACCGGAGGCCTCGCCGCCGTCCGCCGCCGTCCGCCGCCGCGCGGGGACGTCCTGCGATGCAGAGGGAGCCGGTGCGAGCGGTCACATGTGCAGGCGCTAGCGTGCCCCTCCATGAAAGGGCAACGCCTCATCACGATCGCCGGCATCGGTCTGGTCGGCGCCTCAGTCGTGCAGGAGCTTCGCAAGCCGGCGGCGGAGCGGACCTGGAACGGCACCCTGATGGGGATCTTCCCCTACGACTACAGGATGCCCACCGCCGAGCGGGTGGCGGAGCGGCTCTGGTCCCCCGAAGGTCCGCTGTTCGTACCGATGATCTTTGGGCTGGGCTGGACGCTGAATGTGGGCCGGCTCGTGGCAGTGCTCCGCGGCGCGACGGGGCCTGGGCTGGAGGGCTGACGGCCCGCCGCCAGGCGGCGATCGGGCGGCGCGAGCCGCGCAGGGGAACGTACCTTCGTGGCATGGACGCCACGACGTTGCCGCCCGACCGGTCGCCTGCCGAAGAGCCTCCCGAGCCGGTGCTTGGCGGTGTCGAGGAGGCGTTGCTGGATGAGCAGGCGTATGACGTGCTTGCCGAGGCGGCGGCAGTCGTCGACCCGATGGAGCAGCTGGTCGACATGGAGGCTTTGGACCGGTCGCGGCGGCTCATCCTCGTCCATGCCCATCCCGACGACGAGACGATCGCCACCGGCGCGACGATGGCGAAGTACGCGGCCGGCGGGGCGCTCGTCACGCTCGTGACCTGCACGCGGGGCGAGGAGGGCGAGATCGTCGTGGACGATCTCGCGCATCTGTCAAGCGCGGCACATGACCGGCTGGGGGAGCACCGCGTCGAGGAGTTGGCGACCGCCTGCGAGGCGCTCGGGGTGCGCGACTTCCGGTTCCTCGGCGGTGCCGGCCGGTTCCGCGACAGCGGGATGATGGGCATGCCGACCAACGACGACCCCCGCTGCTTCTGGCAGGCCGACATGGACGAGGCGACGCGTGACCTGGTGCGCATCGTGCGCGACGTCCGGCCGCAGGTCATGGTCACTTATGACGAGAACGGCTTCTACGGGCACCCAGATCACATTCGGGCGAATCAGGTCGCTGTCCGGGCCTTCGTCGCCGCAGCAGACCCGCGTTTCGCCCCCGAGACGGGGGAGCCCTGGCAGGTGTCGAAGCTGTACTACACGACCTTTGCAAAGTCGTTCATCCAGGCGGGAATCGACCATTTCCGCGCGGCGGGGGAGGGAACCGACTTCTTCGAGGGCGCCACGTCGGCGGAGGACCTGGGAATCGGCGTCCCGGACGAGGAGGTGACGACGGAGATCGACGCGCGCGGTTTCTTCGACGCGAAGGTGGCGGCGCTTCGGGCGCACCGGTCGCAGGTGGCGGTCAACGGCATGTTCTTCGCGTTGGCCGACGGCGTGGGTCAGCAGGCCTGGGCTTTGGAGCAGTACATCCTCGTTCGTGGTGAGCGCGGTCCGGGGGCGGGGCCGTACGGCCGAGAGGATGACCTGTTCGCCGGCCTCGCCGCCCCCGCGCACGGTTCGATCTGAAGCGAACACAAGCCCTGGACCTTGCACTCTGACCGTCTGGGGCGTGTCTTCGCTGGTCGCGCACCAGGTCGAGACGGGGGCGTATCAGGATGCCGTCATGTACTCGATGACAACCCACGTGCGCTGGCGCGACCTCGACTCGAACGCGCACATGGCGAACTCGGCATACCTCGACATCGCGGTTGACTGCCGGCTGCGCTACTTCGCGGACTCCGGTTTCTCGGTGGGCGAGTTTGCCCGCCTCGGGTTCGGACCAGTCGTCCGGCGTGACGAAGTCGACTACGCACATGAGCTGGGCCTGCTTGAGGTCGCTCGGGTGACGCTGTCGGTCTGCGGGAGGAGCGAGGACGGGTCGCGCTTCCGCCTGCGTAACCGCATCCTGCGCGACCAGGACGAAACTCTCGCCGCGACGGTCACGACGACCGGCGGGTGGCTCGACTTGCGTGCACGCAAGCTGAGGGTGCCGCCGCCGGAGATCGCCGCGCTACTGTCCTCGCTGGAGCGCGAGCCGGATTTCGAGACGCTGCCCTCGATCGTGCGATGACGACGCTACTCGGGACGAAGGGACCACTGCCTTTGTGATCTCCCGGATCGACAGGGTGACCGGCTGACGTCCACGTCGCTCGCCTCCGTCCGGTCGCTGGAACGGTCGCACGGCCCGGTGTCGACGCCGTCGCGCGCCACGTTGCCGGTCGCGACCCCGCCGCCGGTCGCGACCCCGCCGCCCGCAGATACTCCCGATGACCCGCCCCGGCCCCGGCTGGCGCCGGGCGAGCGTCGGCCGTGGTGAGCCCGGCTTGCCGTGTCGGGTAGGCCGGCCAAGCTGGACGTGTCGGCAGTGACCGGCCGGCAGGGCATGTTTGGGCGTCTTGTACAAGATATCCAGTTAGTTGTACGCTTATCGGTGTGGCGACGATGACGGTCAGCGCGGCCCGGGAGAACCTCGCCGACGCTGTCGACATGGCGCGCACCGAGGCGGTGTTCCTCGAGCGGTACGGCCGTCCGGCAGCGGTACTGGTCAGCCCGGAGCGCTATGAGCAACTGCTGGCAGCCTTGGAGGACGCCGAGGACGTCGCGGCGTTCGACGCCGCAATGGCCGAAGAAGGGCCCAACATCCCGTGGGAGCAGGTCAAGGCCGACCTCGGCTGGGCGTGAGCGGCTACCGGATCGAACTGCGCCCCGCAGCGGCAAGGGCCTTGCGCAAACTCGATCCAGGAATCCAACAGCGCGTCCGGGGGGTGATCGCATCACTGGCTCATGACCCGCGCCCGCCGGCCGCGCGCGCATTGCAGGGCCGACCCGGGCTCAGCATCCGGGTCGGGGATTGCCGGGTCATCTACAGCGTGGCCGACGACGTTCTGCTCGTGGTCGTGGTGACTA
>JADGOW010000157.1 GCA_017882765.1 Frankiaceae bacterium | reverse complement strand
AACCAGGGCGGCGACGTCGCCGTGGCCGACCTCGACGGGGACGGCCGGCCCGAGCTCATCGTGGTGATGGTCGACGCGCCCGACGGACCCAACGCGGGCTACTACCGGGTCGGCCGGGCGCTCGACGCCACCGGCGCCGTCACCGCCGGCTGGGGTCCGTGGACAGCCATCCCCAACTGGTTCACCTGGGAGAACCAGGGAGCCGGCGTCGCCATCGGCGACCTCGACGGGGACGGGCGGCCCGAGCTCGCCGTTTTGGCCGTGGACAACCCGGCGGGACACAACGCCGGGTACGTCACCGTCGGCTGGGCACTGGACGGGACCGGGCGGCCCGCCGACGGATGGGGGCCGTGGACCGCCGTGCCGGGCTGGCAGTTCTGGGAGAACGCCGGCGCGGGCGCAGCCTTCGCATCCGTCGGCGCCGGGCGCCCGAGCCTGCTCGTGGCCGCCTCCGACGACGCGCCGGGCGGCAACGCCGGGTACGTCACCGCCGTCGATCTCGCGCTGGACATCGACACCGCCGACATGGCCGGCGTGTGGCGGCTGCTCGACTTCGGTACCGAGGTCCTGGCGGTCCACGCAGCCCTGCTGCACACCGGCGACGTCATGTTCTTCTCCGGATCGAGCAACAACCCCGCCAACCTGGCCGCACACGATTTCCGTACCCGTGTCTGGCATTACCCGCAGGCCCGCCTGTCCGCCCCGGCCACGCCCATCGACCTGTTCTGCTGCGGGCACGCCCTACTTGCGGACGGCCGCCTGCTCGCGGCCGGCGGCACCGAGCAGTACGACCCGTTCCACGGCCTGCACGACGCTGTGGTGTTCAACCCGGCAACTCTGACGTGGACGGCGGTCGCGCCGATGGCCGGCGGCCGGTGGTACCCGTCGCTGCTGACCCTGGCCGACGGCCGCGTGCTCGCGTTGGCCGGCCTGGGCGGAGACGGCAACCTCAACGTCGTGCCGGAGGCCTACACCGACGGAGCGGGTTGGGCCGCGCTCGCCTCACCCGGGCCCTGGCCCATGTACGCCCACCAGGTACTCCTCGCCGACGGGCGCGTCTTCTACACCGGCGGCCAGTACGGCGGCAACAACGGCTCCCGTCCGGCGGTGTGGAACGTGGCGACCGGGGCCACCACGGAGGTGCACGGGCTCACCGTCCCGGACATGCGCAACCAGAGCGCCAGCGTGCTGCTGCCACCTGCCCAGGCGCAGCGAGTGATGATCCTCGGCGGGGGTGGCTATGACATGCACAACCAGGCGCCGGCGATCGCCGACGTGGCCATCGCCGACCTCAACGGACCGGCCCCGGCCTACACCGCCGGCCCACCGCTGCAGATGGCGCGGATGCACCTCAACGCGGTGCTGCTCCCGGACCGCACGGTGCTGGCCACCGGAGGAGCGGCGATGGAGGAGGCTGCCGCGATGTCGGCAGCCGGCGCGGAGATCTACGATCCCGGAATGGGGCACTGGATGATGGGGGCCGATGCCCGGGTGCCCCGGCTCTACCACTCGATCGCCCTCCTGATGCCCGACGGCAAGGTCGTCACGGCCGGCTCGAACCCGCAGCGCACCCAGGAGGAGTTGCGGATCGAGGTCTACTGGCCGCCCTACCTGTTCCGGGGCCCGCGACCCGTGCTGACCCCGGCCGTCGCGGCGGCGGCGCACGGCGCCAGCATCGCCGCGACGAGCCCGCAGGCCGGGGTGCTGCGCGATGTGAGCCTCGTCCGGCCGGGTGCGACAACCCATTCCTGCGACAACGAGCAGCGGCTCGTGGACGTCCCGTTAACGGTCAACCCCGACGGATCCCTGCGCCTGGACCTACCGACCAGTGCGAATCTTGCTCCGCCTGGCTGGTACCTGCTCTTCGGCACCGACCAGGCGGGCGTTCCCTCGACTGGAAGCTGGCTGCACCTGGGGTGAGGCGCCGGCTGCGGTGGCCCCAGCTGCGGTGGCCCTCGTCAGCCACCGGCTCAACGCGTCGCGCAGATGGGCCAGCCGCAGCGGCTGGCGAATGCCCGCATGGTGAAGATGAACCGACACGCGCGTGGCCGTTTCCTCGACGCCGGCTATCTGAATCTCGGGCACGGGCGAGCGCAGGGAGACGGTGCGACGGGGCGCCAACAGCCTGGGCAGCGGCACCTCGAAGCCGAGCACGCCGATCCGGTCCAGGCGGACGCGAACAGCCCGGCCCGCGAGGGACGAGCTGACCACCAGGTCACAGAGCCGTCCCGCCGGCCGGAGCGACATCAACCCGTCGGGCCGGGCGGTCACCACCGACCCGGGCAGCGCCCGGCCCACCCAGTCGGCGAGTGCCTCCCGGGTGACGTGCAGCTCGATCTGGATGCGGCCGGAGACGACGTGGGGTCGGGCCCCGCCCCCGATGCGCAGCGCCGGGACCACGGCCCTGGCCCGCTCGACATGTACCCCGGCGAGGACGAGTTCGCTGACCTCGACATGCAGCTCACCGTTCGGCCCCGGCATCCGCTCGGCGCGGACGTGGTCGAGCACGAAGCTCACGTGCTGGCCCTGCACTTCGAAGCTGAGGCGCGTTCCGGTGACATTCGCTGCGGCGGCCTCGACGACATTGAGCAAAACGCGTTCGGCGGATCTGGCCAGCGGCCGTACGACGGCCGCCCAGGCCAACTCTCCTCCGGCCTGAGCTGCGCCTGCAGGCCCTGCTCCAGCTCGTAGGGCCCAAGCCGAACTGTCCACGTCCCCGGTGTTCGGCACGGCGGACACGGTAGGGGCTGTTGGGCGGGTTGTGGGTTCCCGGGGCGCAAGACGTGGGCGTGTCCTGTTGTCCGCTGCTGGCGGTGCCGTGGCCGTGGCCGTACCACCTCGACGGGGGGTGTGACGCGGCGGCCGGCCGCGGCTTGACACCCTGTCGGTATGGCCCCGGTTTCCGGCGGCACGCCTCTGGCGGCCACGGCACCGGGCACCAGGCCCTGACCGGGAGCCCGAAGGGAGCGCACGATGGCTTTCGAATCTTCCTCCGACGCCGCGCGCAAGTCCCCGCCGTGCGCCCTCGTGATCTTCGGCGCCTCAGGTGACCTCACGCAACGCAAGCTCATCCCGGCCATCGAGCGCCTGGCCCGCCGCGGTCGGCTGCCGCGTGAGTTCGCCCTGGTCGGGGTCGCCCGCTCGCACATGTCTGACGAGGACTTCGCGCAGCGCTGCCGGGACTCGGCAAGACGGGCCGGGGGGGAGACGTCAGCCTCCTGGACCGAGATCACCGACCACATCCGCTACGTCTGCGGGGGCTACGACGACCCGGGCACCTACGACAAGCTCGCGGACGTCCTCCACGAGGCCGACAGCACTCGCGGGACCGCGGGCAACCGCGTCTACTACCTGGCGACGCCCCCCACCGTCTTCGCCCCCGCTGTGATCGGCCTGGCGAAGGGCGGGCTGAACGTCGGTGCCGAGCCCGACTCGTTCGCCCGGGTGGTCATCGAAAAGCCTTTCGGTCATGACGAGGAAAGCGCCAAGGAGCTGTACACGCACATCTCGGCGGCCTTCGACGAATCAGATATCTTCCGGATCGACCATTACCTGGGCAAGGACACGGTCCAGAACCTGCTCGCGCTTCGCTTCGCCAACTCGATCTTCGAGCCGATCTGGAACCGGACCTGGGTGGACTCGGCCCAGATCACCGTGTCGGAGACCCTCGGCGTCGAGGGCCGTGGCGGCTTCTACGAAACGGCCGGGGCGATGCGCGACATCGTGCAGAACCACGTCCTGCAGGTGCTGTCGCTGTTCCTCATGGAACCGCCCACATCGTTTCATCCGGAGGCGATCCGCGACGAGAAGGTGAAGCTGCTGCGCGCGATCCGCATTCCCCGGGGAGAGAAGATCCGCCGCGATGCCGTCCGCGGCCAATACACCCGAGGCGGGACGCGGGGCAACCTGATGGCCGGTTACCGCGAGGAACCCGACGTCGACCCGCTGAGCAAGACCGAGACCTACGCTGCACTCCGGCTCGACATCGACAACTGGCGGTGGTCGGACGTGCCGATATATGTCCGCACAGGCAAGCGGTTGCCCAAGCGGATGACGAAGGTGACGCTGCAGTTCCGCCGCCCCCCGCACCTGCCGCTGTTCCCCAAGGAAATCAAGGACATGGCGCCGGACAGCCTGGTGCTGCACGTCCAGCCTGAGGAGGGGATCAGCCTGCGCTTCGGGGCGAAGGTCCCCGGGCACACGTTCCAGGTCCGCACCGCATCGATGGACTTCTCCTACGGCACGGGTTTCCCCGAGAAGTCGCCGGAGGCCTACGAACGTCTGATCCTCGACTCGACCATCGGCGACCCGACCTTGTTCATCCGGGCCGACGAGGTGGGCCGGTCGTGGCGCATCGTCGACCCCATCACGGAGTACTGGGCGACCGACGAGGACGCGCCGATCCCGTTCTACCCGGCGGCGTCCTGGGGGCCGCGCGAAGCGGGGGAACTCATCGAGCGGGACGGGCGCAGCTGGCTGGAGTGACGCTGGTGCCGGGCCGATCTCGGCTGCCGGCGCGCGGGCGGCCGGGCTCGATCGCAGCCGCGTAGCGATAGGCCCCCGACGACCACACCGGGCACGGGCGGCGGGCGGTGGAATTCGCCACCCCCGAAAGATCACGAAACTCCCGGGCTAGCATCGGCGCGCGATGGGCGACCGGGTGCGGGTGCAGGTGCGGGTGGGAGGCGTCGTTCAGGGCGTCGGCTTCCGGCCCTTTACCCATGGGCTCGCCAAGCAGCTGGGCCTGGCGGGCTTCGTGTCCAACGACTCCAACGGGGTTCTCGCAGAGGTCGAGGGGACGCTCCCGGCGGTGGCGGCCTTCGTCCGCAGGCTGCGCGAGGACGCACCGCCGCTCGCCCTCGTGGAATCTGTCACCGAACGGTCCCTCGCCCCCACGGGCGAGCGGGGCTTCACGATCGCGGCCTCACAGGCGGGCAGCGCGCGCCGGACTTTGGTGTCACCCGACATGGCTACCTGTGCGGATTGCCTCGGGGAACTGTTCGACCCCACCGACCGCCGGCACCGGTACCCGTTCATCAACTGCACGAACTGCGGGCCCCGGTTCACGATCGTCCGCGACGTCCCCTACGACCGGCCGGCGACCACGATGGCCGGCTTCAGGATGTGCGCCGAGTGCGCGCGGGAGTACTCCGACCCGGGCGACCGGCGGTTCCATGCCCAGCCGGTGTGCTGCCCGAACTGCGGCCCCACCCTGCGAGTGCTCGACGCCGGAGGCACGCTGCTCGCGGGCGGTGTGGGAGAGCACGCGGTGGACGCCGACCCGATCGTGGCAACGGCCCGGCTGCTGGCCGAGGGTGCCGTCGTCGCGGTAAAGGGCCTCGGCGGCTACCACCTCGCCGCGCTCGCCGGCTGCGAGAGCGCGGTCGCGGCGCTGCGTTCCCGCAAGCACCGGGAGGACAAGCCTTTCGCCCTGATGGTTCCCGACCTGGCAGCGGCGGCCCGGCTCTGCGTGGTCTCGGACGCCGCGGCGGAGGCCTTGACGGGACCCGAACGGCCCATCGTCCTGCTGCCGCGCCGGGAGGCCGCAGTGGAGGCCGCAGTGGAGGGCGCAGTGGGGGCACCCGGGGAAGACGTGGCGCCGTCGGTCGCACCCGGTAACCGGCACCTGGGGCTCATGCTTGCCTACACGCCGCTCCACCACCTCCTCGTAGCCGAGCTAGCGGCACCCTTCGTCCTGACCAGCGGCAACATCTGTGATGAACCCATCGCCTACCACGATGAGGACGCGCTGCGCCGGCTGGGCCGTATCGCGGACGCCTTCCTCCTGCACGACCGCGGCATCCACATCCGCACGGATGACTCGGTGCTGCGCATCCTGCGCGGTGCCCCGACCGCTCTGCGCCGCTCCCGGGGCTTCGTGCCGCGCCCGGTACCTCTGCCGGCCGCACTCCCCCGGCCGGTGCTGGGCTGCGGAGCCGAGCTGAAGAACACGTTCTGCCTGGCCCGCGAGCACCATGCCTTCGTCTCCCACCACATCGGTGACCTGGAGAACGCCGAGACGCTCCAGTCGTTCACCGACGGCATCGCGCACTTCCGGCGGCTCTTCGACGTCGAGCCTCTGATCATCGCCCACGACCTGCACCCCGAGTACTTGTCCACGAAGTACGCGCTGGACCTGGCGGCCGACACGAGCCTGGAAACCATGGGCGTGCAGCATCACCATGCCCACATCGCGGCCTGCCTCACGGACAATGGCGCGTCGGGGCCGGTGATCGGGGTTGCCTTCGACGGGCTCGGTTACGGCGACGACGCCACGCTGTGGGGCGGCGAGTTCCTTGTCGCGGACCTCGCCGGGTACCAGCGGGTCGGCGCTCTGGAGCAGGTGCGGCTGCCGGGCGGCGCCGCGGCCATCAAGGAGCCGTGGCGGATGGCTGCGGCCTACCTCGTGGCCGCCTTCGGTGCTCAGATGCCCCGCGACCTGGACGTGGCCCGGCGCAACGCGGCGCGGTGGCCCGCCGTCTGCCGGATGGCCGAGACCGGGCTGCAGGCGCCGCTCACCTCGAGCGCCGGACGGCTGTTCGACGCCGTCGCCGCCCTGACGGGCGTCCGGGACTCGGTGAACTACGAAGGCCAGGCCGCCGTTGAACTGGAACAGCGGGCGGCGACGGTCTGGGGCGGAGCCGGACCGGTCCCGCCCACCTACCGCGCCGGCATCGAGCGGCCGGACGGTGACGGCCCGTTCCGCGTCCGTGGCACCGACCTCGTGCGGGCGGCGGCACGCGACGTCGGCGCGGGAGTCGACACCCCCACTGTGGCGGCGCGGTTCCACGCCGCGATGGCAGACGCCATCGTCCGCGGCTGTGAGCAGGCCCGCGACGCGAGCGGACTCAGCGAGGTTGCCCTGTCCGGAGGGGTGTTCCAGAACGTGCTCCTCACGGAGCTGGCAGTGCTCCGCCTCCGAGACGCCGGGTTCACCGTGCTGACGCACCGCCGGGTGCCCCCCAACGACGGTGGGATCAGCCTCGGCCAGGTCGCTGTTGCAGGTGCCCGCGACGCTGCGGGCCGACCAGGCGTTTCTACCGGCTGGACAGACTCGCTCGCGAAGCCAGAGGCAACCCGGCAGGGACACCGCGGAGGTGGTCGATGACGGCGCGGGCGGGGTAGAACTCCTGGCCGGCGGGTAGGTCTGCGATCAGCGCGGCGACGGCGGTGAAGTCGTTGCCGGCGGTGATGAGGGGGGGTTCCACGTTCCCGTTGGGGCGGTGCTGGGGGAGGTCGGCGGTGGCCATCAGGGCGTTGCACACGCAGCGGCGGCCCTCGGTGTTGGCGGCGCGGCCGCCCTTGTGCTTGATGTAGACCCGGGTCGGTTCGGCCGGGCAGCGGTAGCCGATGGAGCCGTCGGGCTTGCGGTAGGGGGTCCGCAGCGCGCCGAGGTCACAGACCGGCTGCCGCTGGGCGAAGACCTCGTCGTCGGACAGGGTGCCCGCCGCCTGCACCACCTTGAACGGGAAGCCGGTGGGGGACACGCGCCAGTCGGCGACGACGTGCACGTCGCCGGCGGCCACCTGGGCGAGGACC
>JADGOW010000156.1 GCA_017882765.1 Frankiaceae bacterium | reverse complement strand
GGTCGCCAGCGGCGCGGCTTACCTGACCGCGCATGCCGACGACTGGGACGGGTGGGCCGCCAATCCCCAGCACAGCTGGACGGCGACCCTGCCGGCCGCCGACATCCAGCGGGCGTTTCCCGCGGTCGGCCGGCTGCTGCGCCTGCGCGTCACCTCGCGGACTGGAAGCGGGCAGTGGGGCGGGCGGATCATGACGGTGGTCCTGGAAGGGTTGGACACCAAGGGTGCCCCCACCTCGGTCACCACCACTGGCGCGGCGATAAGCAACCTGCGGCCGTGGCCCACGTACTCGGACGGGCTCCGCTCGTCCTGGTGGAACATTCGCTGATTAGCATCAGCGCCGTGAGGCCGCCGGCCGACCGCCGATCTCTGGCGTTGCGCTGCACGGCAGACCGCGTTTACGGGTTGTGTGAGCCAGACAGCGCCCTGTGCGGCAGCGTCTGCACCCGTCGGGGCGGAACCCGTAGCCGGGGGCCCCGTGGTTCGGCGGGGGCAAGCGAACCAACCCACAGGTACGTTGGCATGAGGAGCTCCGCAGCTCGCAACGCACCCGACGGGACTCGGTGAAGCAGGCCCGGAACCAAGTTCTCCGCGGCAAACCGGGCGGGTTCTGCGACCACCGACAGGCTGTAGTCCCACACATGCATGCCGGCGACCATGCGGCGGAGTTCCCGGTGGGTGCGAAAACGCTCATGGTAATGGTGGCTCCGGCCGGCGACGCGGACGTACCTGTTAGCCAGCCGTTCGGGCAGCCACGACAGGAACGGCAGGCCGTAATGCGGTTCGACCACAACGAGCCGGTTACCGAGGCCGAGGTAAACAACCCCTTCCGGGCGCAGGACGCGCCGGATCTCCGCCATCACGGCGTCCGGGTTGAGAACGTGCTCGTATATCTGGTTGAACACGACAAGGTCCATTGAGCTGTCACGCACCGGGAGATGCTCACCTTCAGCGGTAAGAAACGAGACCTCGTCGCCGTGCCGGGCCGCTGCCGCGGCGACCCCGGGGACGTCGACGTCAACGCCCACGACCGCTCCCCCCGCGCGGGCGAGCTCGCTGGCGATGAACCCGGTCGAGGTTCCGATGTCGAGGACGCGGAGCCCCGCGAACGACGAGACACCGAGGAAGTGCTGCAGGACCGCGATGATCTTCGCACCCTTGTAGCGGCGCCCGGCTTCGTCAAGCATCCGGGGCTCCAGTTGCGAGTACTCCAGTTGCACGCTGCGCTCTACCACAACGTCCTCTCGACGGTCAGCGGTGCGCCTGACCAACACGTGCGTGGCCCGGCGCCACAGCGGAAGGTGACGACCGCAGGCTACCGGCGGCAGCCCGCAGGCGCGGGAACTGCCCGTCCCGCCTCATGGCCGAGTCGTTCACCGAGTGGCCGGCATACTGCAACGTTGACTGCTCGCGGCACCGGCCACCGTCATGGTGGAGGGCACGCTCGCTGGCCAGGCACAACCGGCATCACCTGCTCTGCGCACTCTTCCAGTTGACCGATGGGATCCCGGAATCGGCCACAGCAAGACCTCCCGCGGCGTAGCGGCTGAGCACCTCCGCGCAGTGTGCGGGGGGACCGACGGGCAGCTGGCCGGCCAGCTGATCAGGGTCGCGTCCGAGCGCGGGGGCCAGCACGCTGGCCAGCGCCGTCGGACCCGTCCAGCCAGGGGCGGCGCCACAGCAGGTGATCATTAGCCGCTAGTGCTGTATCCGAGGCGCCGAGCCGCCGAAGCGTAGGCACAGAGCGCGGCGGCTGTCGGCTGCTGGTCGCCGAAGTGCGCCAGGGGTAGGTGGGCGCCGAGCTTCAAGGTCATGTCGGTGCCCTCCCAGCGGCCGCGTCATGACCGCACCCAACCCCCGACAGTGTCCGGCGTGTCTGGATCCGCGTCCAGGTGCGGCCCGGCTTGCGCGGCCAGCAGACTCTGGGTCGTGGGAGGGGCGCGTAGCACACCGGGCTGCGACGGGGTGGCAGGGCTGCGGCTGGGCCTCGTCCTCGAGCAATGCCTCGCCCCGGTTCCCGGCGGCACCGGCCGCTACACGCACGAGCTGGCCGCGGCTGTCGCTGCCGCGGCCGGCCCCGACGACCGGGTGGCCGGCTGGTGTGCCTGGCACCGGGACGTCGCCGCGGCGACGATCCCCGGAGTCGTGGGGCCGCGCAGGCTCCCGCTGCCCCGCCGCCTGCTGGCGGAGGCCTGGCGTCTCGGAAGCGGCCCGGGCCTGCGGAAGCCCGACGTGGTGCACGCCCCGACGCTGCTGGTCCCGCCCGTGCGCGGGGGGCAGCGGCTCGTCGTCACGATTCATGACGCTGTGCCCTGGACGCACCCCGCGACGCTGACCCCGCGCGGCGTCCGCTGGCATCGGCGCATGGCCGAGCGGGCCATCGCTGCGGCGGACGCGGTGGTCGTGCCGACCGAGGCCGTCGCCGCCGAACTCGTCCGCTACCTGCACCCGCGTCCCGGGCAGATGCACGTGATCGGGGAGGGGGTCGCCGACAGCGTCCGGAGCGTCCCGCCGGACGCGGCGCAGCGGGCACGCCGGCTCGCTCTGCCCGACGGCGGTTACCTGCTGACGCTGGCCACGCTGGAGCCGCGCAAGGGATTGGATGTGGCGCTCGCCGCGCTCGCGCGACCGGAGGCGCCAGGGCTGCCCCTCCTCGTCGCCGGCCGGCCCGGGTGGGGCGGCGTGGACCTGCCGTCTCAGGCCGCCCGGTTGGGCCTGTCCGCGGGCCGGGTGCGCCTTCTCGGCCACCTCGACGACGCCGACCTTGCTGTGGTGCTGGCGCGGGCGACCGCCTTGCTGATGCCCAGCCGCAGCGAGGGCTTCGGGCTGCCCGTCGTCGAGGCGCTGGCCCATGGCGTGCCGGCGGTGGTGACCGACGTGCCCGCCCTCGTCGAGGTCGGTGGCGGAGCCGGGTCGGCGGCGGTGCTCGTCGTGGCGGTGGACGACGCGGCGGCGCTCGCTTCTGCCGCGGCCGAGATCGTCGCGGAGGCAGCCGACCCGGGCCGGCGGGCCCGGCGGGCGCAGGCGTGCCGCGCCGCGGTCGAGCACCGGTCCTGGGCGTCGGTTGCCGCGACGTGTTGGCGGCTCTACCGGTCGCTGACAGCGTCCGCCGCGGCCTCCCGCGTACGCTGAGGCGTTCCCTGCGCTGCAGTCGGTTGCGGGGCCAGTCGGGGGAGGATGGTGGCGTGCCGCTGCGCGTGCTGGTCGACGCGACCGCCATCCCGGCTGACCGAGGCGGGGTCGGGCGTTACGTCGAAGGGCTCGTCGCGGGGGTACACGACGCCGGTGTCGATCTCGCAGTGGTCTGCCAGCGCCGCGACGCGGCCCGCTTCTCGACGTTGGCTCCGCACGCCCGGGTGGTTGAGGCGCCTGCGGCTATCGCCGGCCGGCCTGCGCGGCTGGCCTGGGAGCAGACGGGCTTGCCCGCTCTTGTGGGCGACGTCCGGGCGACGGTGCTGCACAGTCCGCATTACACCCTGCCCCTGCGGGCCGGGGTGCCCGTCTGCGTCACGCTGCACGACGCGACTTTCTTCACGGCGAGCCGCCTGCATACAGCGGGCAAGGCTGGGTTCTTCCAGGCCGCTTCCTGGCTGGCGGCGCGGCGCGCCACCCGCTGCATCGTCCCGAGCCAGGCGACCCGGCGCGAACTGGCCCGGGTGGTGCATGCCGACCTGGATCGCGTGGACGTTGTCCCGCACGGCGTTGACCCAGCGTTGTTCCGGCCGCCCACGTCCGAAGAGATCGCGGCAGCCCGGCGGGCGCTGCGCCTCGACGGGCTGGACTACATCGCTTTTCTCGGCACGCTGGAGCCGCGCAAGAACGTGCCGGCGCTGATCCGGGCGTGGGTGCGGGCGGTGCGGGACCGGGAGCGGCCGCCCGCTCTTGTCCTCGCCGGTGGCTTGGGCTGGGACGTTCGGGTGGCGGCCGAGGCCGCCCGGGTTCCCTCGCACCTGCGGCTGTTGCAGGCCGGCTACCTCGATCTGGACCACTTGCGCGGGTTCCTCGGCGGCGCCGTGGTGGTCGCGTATCCAAGCCTGGGCGAGGGCTTCGGGCTGCCCGTGCTGGAAGCGATGGCCTGCCGCGCGCCGGTGCTGACCACCCAGCGACTGGCCCTGCCCGAGGTCGGCGGTAACGCGGTGGCCTACACCGAGCCGGACACGGCGTCCATCGCGGCTGCGCTGGGAGCGCTCCTCGACGATGCGGCATTGCGCGCCGCGATCGCTGCCGCGGGGCTTGCCAGGTCGGCGCGGTTCACCTGGGCGGCCAGTGCCGGCGCGCACCTGGAAAGCTACGGTCGCGCGGCGTCGGAGGGGTCATGACGGTCAGTCCAGCTCGCCGGGTCGGCCTGGGCCAGCCGCACGCCCTGGGCCAGCCGCACGCCCCGGCCGTCACCTCGGTGCCTGATGTTCGGGTCGTTGTGGTGACCTACTCCTCGGGCGAGTGCCTGGGTGCCTTCCTCGACTCGCTGCACCGCGCGACCCGGCGGAAGTATGAGGTTGTGCTCGCCGACAACGGCTCCACCGACGGCTGCGCGGACGGCTCGGTGGAGGCGGCCGCGCGCAGGCCGGGGGTTACGGTGCGGCCGACCGGCGGCAACCTGGGGTACGGGCGGGCCGCTAACGTGGGGGCGCGGGGAGCGGCCGCCGAGTGGCTGGTCGTCGCGAACCCCGACATCATCTGGCGGCCCGGTTCCCTGGACACGCTGCTCGATGCCGCCGCCCGTTACCCGGATGCCGCGTCGCTCGGCCCGGCGATCGTGACGCCTGACCGCCGGCTCTACCCATCGGCCCGCGCCTTGCCGTCGCTGGGACGTGGCACCGGCCATGCCGTGTGTGGCTGGTGGTGGCCGGGTAACCCCTGGACGGCGGCCTACCGCAACGAACGCGGGGAGCCGCGCGAAGGCGGCGCCGGCTGGCTGTCCGGGTCGTGCCTGCTGCTGCGGCGCTGCGCATTCGAGCAGGTCCGGGGCTTCGACCCGGCCTACTTCATGTACTTCGAGGATGTCGACCTGTGTGATCGGCTGAGCCGGGCAGGCTGGCGCAACGTCTATGTGCCGGCGGCGGTCGTCGAGCATGCCGGCGGGCACGCGACGCTGCGGGTGCCCGCGCAGATGCTGCGGGCGCACCACCGCAGCGCCTACCGGTATCTGGCTACCCGCTACGCCGGGTGGCCTTGGTTGCCTGTGCGGCTTGTCCTGGCCGTCGGGCTGGCCTTGCGTTACCTGCTGTCCGTCGGCCTGAACCGGGCCGCGGAAGGGGCCCAGCCGACCCGTTCCGCGGACACCGTCGGCGAGGGGCCCATGTTCGGCTGATGGGCCGGCGCGCGAGCCCTGGGAGCGGCGGCCGGGGGGGCCGCTGCGGCTGCGTGGGATGCTGCCCGGCGTGGAAGCGGTGATGCTCGTCGGCGGGAAGGGCACGCGGCTGCGCCCGTTGACGATTTCGGCTCCCAAACCCATGCTGCCGGCTGGTGGGGTGCCGGTCACCGAGCACCAGCTTGCCCGGGCCAGGGATGCCGGCGTCGACCGCGTCGTGCTCGCCACGTCCTACCAGGCTGAGGTGTTCGAGCACTATTTCGGCGACGGCTCAGCGCTCGGTATCGACTTGGAGTACGTGCACGAGGACGTCCCGCTCGGCACCGGCGGGGGCATCCGTAATGTCGCCGCCCGCCTGCGCAGCGGCCCGGACGACCCAGTACTGATCTTCAACGGTGACGTGCTTGCCGCCTCCGACCTGCGGGCCCAGATCGGCCTGCACCGCGACCGCGACGCCCAAGTGACGATGCATCTGGTGGAGGTCGACGACCCGCGCGCCTTCGGGGTCGTCACCACCGACGCGGACGGGCGAGTCATCGAGTTCCTGGAGAAGACGCCCAGCCCGCCGACGAACCGCATCAACGCGGGCTGTTACGTCTTTCGCCGTTCGGTCATCGACGCCATCCCTGCCGGGCGTCCGGTTTCCCTCGAGCGGGAGACGTTCCCGCAGCTCCTGGCCGCAGGGGCGAACGTCCTCGGCTACGTGGACGCCTCGTACTGGCTGGACTTGGGCGAGCCCTCCGACTTCGTGCGCGGCTCGTGTGACCTCGTGCTGGGCCGCCTGCCGTCCTCGGCGCTGCCCGGGCGGTGCGGGGACTTCCTGGTGCTCTCCGACGCAGAGATCTCGCCGACCGCGGCTGTGTCCGGGGGGACGACGGTCGGGACGGGCGCGGTCGTGGGCGACGGCGCCGTGGTGGACGGCTGCGTTCTGTTCGACGGTTGTCGTGTCGAGGCGGGCGCGCAGGTACGCGGCAGCGTCGTCGGGCGCGGGACGGTCGTCGGACCGGACTGCGTGGTGGCGGAGGCCGTGCTGGGCGACGACGTGCGGATCGGCAGCCGCAACGAGTTGCTCACCGGCGTGCGGATCTTTCCGGGTACGCGCCTCGGCGACGTGTCGGTGCGGTTCAGCTCCGACGCCTCGTAGCTCGCCTTGTATCCCCGCCGCGCAGCTCCCACCGCCGCGGCTGCCGGCCGCGGCGCCGGCTTCTTCGCGTTCTTGTCCGGGCGGGCCGGCGCAGCGGGAGGGACACTGCGGTGGTGGATGCCGCCACCGTCTACCGTCCGCCGCATGCTCTCGACGTGCGGCTGACGCTGTCGGCGTTGCGGCGCGGCGCGGGCGATCCGACCCACGTCGTGGACGCGACGGGCGTGTGGCGCACCGCGCTCACCCCGGACGGGCCGGCGACGCTGCACCTGAGCCGCCAGGCGAGCGGGGCGGTGGTCGCCGCGGCGTGGGGGCCCGGCGCGCGGTGGCTGGTCGGCGCCGTCCCCGACCTGCTGGGAGCGCGGGACGACCCCCGCGGCTTCCGTCCCGCACACCGGCTGCTCAAGGAGGCGGCGAAGCGGCACGCGGGGCTGCGTTTGACCCGTACCGGGCTTGTCTTCGAGATGCTCGTCCCGGCCGTGCTCGAGCAGAAGGTGACGGGGGTCGAGGCCCGCCGGTCCTGGCGGGAGCTGATTGTGCGGCACGGCCTGCCCGCGCCCGGGCCGGCCCCCCAGCGGATGCGCGTGTTCCCGCCGCCGGACGTGTGGCGTCGGCTGCCGTCCTGGGAGTGGCACCGGTCGGGCGTTGACGGGGCGCGGGTGCAAGCGATCGCCGGTGCCGCCGCGGTCGCCGGCCGACTGGAGCGCACGCTGGAATCGGGCGCGCAGGAGGGGCAGCGGGTGCTGCGCAGCATCGCCGGGGTGGGCGCCTGGACGGCAGCCGAGGTCATCCAGCGCTCGCATGGCGACGCCGACGCGGTTTCCGTCGGCGACTACCACATCCCCGCGCTGGTCGGGTGGGCACTGTCGGGCCGGGCGGTCGACGACGACGGGATGCTGCGGCTCCTCGCGCCCTACCGAGGGCACCGCCACCGATGCGTGCGGCTCCTCGAGCTCAGCGAGGTCGGGCCACCCCGTCGGGGCCCGCGGCTGGCTCCCCGCGACTACCGGGCCTGCTGAGCTGGACTTCTGGCTGGTGGTCGACGTCGAGCTCAAGACAGGGTGGGTGCGGCGCGCAGAGTCCGCTCCATGAGCGGGCGGCGCGCCGC
>JADGOW010000155.1 GCA_017882765.1 Frankiaceae bacterium | reverse complement strand
GTCAGCGGCATGTCCAGCGCACATGCGGGGCGGATGCAGCGCAGTGTTACGGCGTGGGGAGCACTCTGAGGTGGCCCCGTCGGGTGGTGTCGTTGGCCGGCGCCGGAGCAGGCAGAGGTGTCGACACCGCCTTCGCCAACGCCTCGAGGTCGTCCGAGGGGGCGACGGGTTGTTCAGGGTCCGGGTGCACGTGCACGACAGCCCAGCCACGTGGCACCGTCAACCGATTCACGTGCTCCGCACACAGGTCATAGGTGTGCGGCTCGACGTAGGGCGACAACGGCCCGAGCACAGCCGTCGACTCAGCGTAGGCGTAGGTGAGGGTCGAGACCGCCGGCGCCGAGCAGGCCGTGCGGGAACAGCGCCGGGTTGTCACGAGAGGTGACGTTAACGCGTCGCGGCCGCTTGAAGCCCGCAAGGGGCTTCCAGTCTCTGTGCGTGTCGGGAAGTGAGGCTCTGAAGCAGATAGCCTACGGAGCGTGACGCCAGAGGCCGCCGAGAGCAGCTCCGAGAACTCGCAGCCAGCACTCCAGCCACGACAGACCACGCAGCCAGGGTCCCCTCAGCAAGGGCCGGTCCGGGCAGCGTCAGCGCGCCGGACACGGCGAGGGCGCGACCGGCGGGGCCGGGGCCTGCGCGGTCGGCTCGCCCCACCCGAAGTCCCGATCAGCCGCACCCGCTCGGAGCAGTTCGACGACCTCGTCCTCGACGCCGTCGAGCATCTCGAGCAGCGATGGGCAGACGAGCTCGATGGCGTCGAGTTCGCAGTGGAGGAAGTGCCCGACGACAGCGAGCAGCTCGACGCCGAGGACGTGTACCTGTCGGACGCGGTGCCGCTCGCCCGGCTGATCCCCGGATCCGGCAGCGGGCGCAACCCGACGCCGCCACGCATCGTTGTGTACCGCCGCCCGATCGAGGCTCGGGCCCCCGACCGGGAGGACGCGGCCGACCTCGTGCTCGATGTCCTCGTGCACGAGGTCGCCCGGCTGCTCGACGTCGAACCGGAAGTCATCGACCCCGAAGGGCACGGTGGGGTCGACTGACAAGCGCAGCCGACCCGCCGCGGTCAAGCCGCAGTCAGGTTGACCCCGCAGAGGGATCGACTGGCGGTGGTACGACTGGTGCTGGGGTCAGCCGGCGCGACGCTTGAGCCGGCGGCGCTCACGCTCGGAGAGGCCACCCCAGATGCCGAAGCGCTCGTCGTTGTGGAGCGCATAGTCCAGGCACTCGGAGCGGACCTCGCACGACCCGCAGATCCGCTTGGCCTCGCGGGTCGAGCCGCCCTTCTCGGGGAAGAACGCTTCCGGGTCGGTCTGGGCGCATAGCGCCCGGTCTTGCCAATCCCCTACCTCCGCGGAGTCGTCGCCCAAAATGACGTCCAGCTGCAGGATCGAGCTCACGGGGGGTTTCCTCCTCCACCGACGGCGGTCCAGCCGTCACCCCTGGCAGGTGATCAGCTATGGGCGCTGGGGTGTCCAGACCGGCGGGGCTGTAGCGCAGGACCCCTCCGGCAGGGGGAATGACACGCGCGTAATTACACGGACGTCACGGACGACCGTCAAGTCCGATTAGCGAAGTTTCAGCGGGTTTCGTGCCGACTCCAGTAAGAAATCCTGGCGAGAGCGCGGCATCGGGACGCCATAGAGCGTCGTCCGCTCCCGCGCAGGCCGTCCAGCCGCCGCCGCGATCGCCGCCAGCTCGGCAACCGACTTGCGGGACCCGTGCTGCGACCCGGCCATCCGACTGATCGTCTCCTCCATCAGCGTGCCGCCGAGGTCATTGACGCCACCGTCGAGCACCTGCCGACAGCCGTCGACACCGAGCTTCACCCAGCTGCACTGGATGTTGCGAATCGACCCGTGCAGGAGCAGCCGCGCCATCGCGTGCACGACCAGGTTCTCCCGCTGCGTGGGGCCGGGCCGGGCCACCCCGGCCAGGTACAGCGGCGCGTTGTGGTGCACGAACGGCAGCGCAACGAACTCGGTGAACCCGCCCGTGTCGTCCTGGATGGACCGCAACAGGCGGAGGTGGGCCAGCCAATGCCGGGGGGCGTCCACGTGGCCGTACATCATCGTGCTGGACGACCGCAGCCCGACCGAGTGCGCCGTCGTGATCACTTCGACCCACGCGGACGCAGGCAGCTTGCCCTTCGTCAGCACCCACCGCACGTCGTCGTCCAGAATCTCGGCTGCCGTGCCCGGCACAGAACCCAGGCCCGCCTCCCGCGCGGCCACCAGCCAGTCGCGGATCGACATTCCGGTGCGCGCGGCCCCGTTGACGACTTCCATGGGGCTGAACGCGTGCACATGCATGTCGGGGACCCGCCGCTTGACCTCCGCCGCGATGTCGAAGTACGCGGTACCGGGCAGATCCGGATGGATGCCGCCCTGCATGCACACCTCTGTCGCCCCCGCCTCCCACGCCTCCTCGGCCCGCTCCCCTACCTGGTCCAGCGACAGCGTGTATGCGTCCGCGTCGGCCCGGCGCTGGGCGAAAGCGCAGAAGCGGCATCCCGTGTAGCAGACGTTCGTGAAGTTGATGTTCCGGTTGACGACGTAGGTGACGTCATCTCCCACAGCGTCGCGGCGCAGGTCGTCCGCGAAGGCGCACAGCGCCTCCAGCGCCGGCCCGTCGGCGTCGAAGAGCGCGAGCGCGTCGCTGTCGCCCAGGCGCCCGGGGGCCGCAGTGGCGTGGCGCAGCGCTGCCCGCACCTCGCCGTCGAGACGTTCGGGCGCCCCACGCGACGTCTGCCTCGACGCCACGTCGGCACGGATCTGGGCCCAGTCGCCGTACACGTCATCGAAGTCGGTGCGCCGGTCGGCGTGGCGGCCCGTGAGATCGATCTCGACGTGGAGCTCGGTGCGGCCGGCGGCGGCAAGCCCGCCGTCGGGCTCCTGCCAGGGCAGGCCCGCTGCGACGGCCCCGCGTCGCGCGAGACCGTCGGGACCGGCAAGCGCACCGACGTGCGGCCGCAGCCGCGGGTCCAGCCACGGCTCGCCGAGGTAGCCGGGGTAAGCGGTGAGGCGCTCCGCCAGATCGAAGCCGGCTCGCCGGGATGCGTCGGCCAGCGCGTCGACAGCCGGCCAGGGCCGCTCCGGGTTCACGTGGTCTGGCGTCACCGGGGACACGCCGCCGAAGTCGTCGATTCCGGCGGCAAGCAGCGCCGGCACATCGTCCTGGTCGACGAGGTTCGGCGGCGATTGGACGCGCGCGCCCGGCCCGAGCACCAGCCGAGTCACGGCCACCGTGGCCAGCAACTCGTCACGGCTCAGATCCGCGACGTCGCGCATCGCGGTGTCGCCCTTGGCCCGGAACCCCTGGACGATCACTTCCTGGACGTGGCCGTAGGCTTTGGCCACTCCCCGGATCGCGAAGATCGTGTCGGCGCGCTCCTGCATCGTTTCGCCGATACCCACGAGCAGGCCGGTGGTGAACGCGACGTTGAGCCGGCCCGCGTCCTCCAGAACGCGCATCCGCACGGCGGGCTCCTTGTCCGGCGACCCGTAGTGCGGGCCGCCCGGCGCGGACCACAGCCGCCGCGCGGTCGTCTCCAGCATCATCCCCATCGAGGCGGCGACCGGCTTGAGTCGCGCCAGCTCCTGCCACGACAGGACGCCGGGATTGAGGTGGGGCAGCAGCCCTGTCTCCTCCAGCACCCGCACGGCCATCGCCCGCAGGTAGGCCAGCGTCGAGTCGTAGCCGTTCTCGTCGAGCCAGGCCCGGGCGGCGGGCCAGCGGTCCTCGGGCCGGTCGCCGAGCGTGAACAGGGCCTCCTTACAGCCGGCGGCCTGCCCGGCGCGGGCGATGGCGAGCACCTCGTCCGGGGACAGGTAGGGCGCGGCCAGCCGGTGCGGGACGGTGACGAACGTGCAGTAGTGGCAGCGGTCGCGGCACAGCCGGGTGAGGGGGATGAACACCTTCGGGCTGTAGGTGACGACACCGGGGCGGCCGGCGCTGACCAGTCCGGCGTCGCGGACCCTGGCCGCGGACGCGCACAGGTCGGCGAGCGCGTCGCCACGAGCTTCAAGCAGGACGGCTGCCTCGCCGGGGTCGAGGGACACTCCGTCGCGCGCTCGCCGCAGGGCCCGACGTAGCGCGCTCGACAAGCCCGGAGGGGAGGCAGTGCCCACGTGGGCAGACTAAGGCGTGTCGAACACGTCGACACCGGCCTTCCCGGCCGTCCGGTCACGGGCCGCCGGTCACGGGCTGCTCGGCCGTCCGGTCACGGGCTGCTCGGCCGTCCGGTCACGGGCTGCCCGGCCGTCCGGTCACGGGCTGCCCGGCCGTCCGGTCACGGGCTGCTCGGCCGTCCGGTCGGCGGCTGCCGCTCGGGACGCTCCCGGCGGGATCCCGCGGGCCTTCCGGGCGTCCATACCGCAACAGGTGATCTTCGGCTCGAAGATCGTCCGCTGGGGTGCGACACGCCGGGTCGACCGCCGGACAAATCCTGAAATCTCTGGTGACGCCGCACCGCGAACGGCGATCACGAGACGGGTGGTCGGGATTTGCGGTGCGCGGGGGCCCAGGGAAGGGACCGCGCGGATAGGGCCTGGGAGCCGTGCGGAGAGGACCTGGGGACCGCGCGGAGACCGGTCTGGGTGAGGCGCGACCCGGCCCGGGCGGGCGCAGAGCGCAGCATGGACCACCCGGCGCCGTGTGAGGATGCCGTAGTGCGGATCGTCGCCCTGGCCGGGGGCATCGGCGGCGCCCGGTTCCTGCGGGGCGTGCTGCGCGCCGCCCCCGGGGCCGAGGTCACGGTAATCGGCAACACTGGGGACGACCTGACCCTGCACGGCCTCCGGATCTGCCCAGACCTCGACACGATCATGTACACGCTCGGCGGCGGGATCAGCGAGGAGCAGGGGTGGGGACGCTCGGAGGAGACCTTCGCCGTCCAGGCCGAACTGGCTGAGTACGGCCTCGGCCCGGCCTGGTTCCACCTCGGCGACCGCGACCTGGCGACCCACCTGGTGCGCACCCAGATGCTTGCCGCCGGCTTCTCGCTGTCCAGCGTCACCGCCGCCCTCTGCGACCGGTGGCGACCGGGTGTTCGACTGCTGCCCATGAGCGACGACCGGATCGAGACCCACGTCGTCATCTCCGACCCCGAAGGACGCCGCGCCGTCCACTTCCAGGAATGGTGGCTCGCGATGGGTGCCGCAGTTCCGGCCGAGCACTTTGTCTCCGTGGGCGCCGAGACCGCCAAGCCGGCGCCCGGCGTGATCGAGGCGCTGGCGACCGCCGACGTGGTGCTGCTGCCACCGTCGAACCCGGTGGTGAGCATCGGCAGCATCTTGTCTGTGCCGGGCATCCGCGACGCGCTGCGAGACGCGCCGGCACCGGTGGTCGGCGTCTCCCCGATCATCGCGGGGGCGCCGGTGCGGGGCATGGCCGACGCCTGCCTAGCAGCCATCGGGGTTCCGACCAGCGCCGCGGGCGTCGCCCGGCACTATGGCGCCCGCGACCGCCACCCGCACTCCGCTGTCGCCGGGGCCGCCGGGGCCGCCAGGGGACCCGGGGCCGACAGCGCCGGGGCCGCCAGGGGACCCGGGGCCGACAGCGCCGAGGCGGCCTGGACCCCCGCTGCCGGCCTCTTGGACGGCTGGCTCGTGGACACCGCAGACCTCGACACCGTTGACGGGGCTCCCGCCCCCCCGGACATCTCCGGGATGCACGTCCTGGTGCGCCCACTGATCATGACAGACGTCACCGCTGCCGCCGAGATCGCACAAGCAGCGCTGAACCTCGCCCGTGAGATCGAGCCGAAGGGAGCGCCCAATGGCGGCCGACCGGATTGAGGTGCTGCCGGTTCGCGGGTTGCCGGAGGTTCGTCCGGGCCATGACCTCGCCACACTTCTCGGAAAGGCACTCATCGCCGAGGACGGGCCCGGGCTCAACGACGGGGACGTCGTGGTCGTCACCCAGAAGATCGTCTCGAAGGCGGAAGGCCGGCTCGTCGACGTCTCGGGCGACCCGTCCGGGCGGGAAGCGGCTCGCATGAAGGCGATCGAGGACGAGACTGTGCGGGTCGTCGCCCGCCGCGGTCCCACGGTCATCGCCGAGACCCGGCACGGCTTCGTCGTCGCCAGTGCGGGCGTGGACGCCAGCAACGTCCGCCCCTCGGAGCTGGCAGTGCTCCCCGCCGACGCTGACGCCAGTGCCCGGCGCATCCGCGAAGGCCTGCGGGAGCGGCTCGGCGTCGACGTCGGGGTCATCGTGAGCGACACCTTCGGCCGCACCTGGCGCATGGGCCTCACCGACGTAGCCATCGGCGTTGCCGGGTTGCCCGCCGTGCGCTCCTACGTGGGCAACACCGACTCACACGGTCGCCCGCTCGCGATGACCGAGGTCGCCGACGCCGACGAGATTGCCGGGGCCGCCGAACTCGTCATGGGGAAGATCTCGCGGATCCCGGCGGCGGTGGTCCGCGGCCTCGGACCGCTCCATGACGACTACCGGGGGGTGCAGTCGCTCATCCGTCCCGCCGCGGAGGACCTGTTCCAGCTCGGGACGGCCGAGGCGCTCAGCGAGGGTCGCCGGGGTGCCCTCGCCGCGCGCCGAACGATCCGCGAGTTCTCCGCCGAGCCCGTCGAGATCTCGGCCGTGGAGCGCGCGGTCGCGGCAGCAGCTCTCGCGCCGGCGCCGCACCACACCACCCCCTGGCGATTCGTCCTGATCGAGTCTGCGGACGTCCGGCGGCGCCTGCTGGACGCGATGGTGGCGGCGTGGCGCGCCGACCTGGAAGGCGACGGGTTCGACCCGGAGTCGATCACACGTCGGCTCCGGCGCGGCGACGTGCTGCACAAAGCACCCCTGCTGGCCGTGCCGTGCCTGGTGGCCGAGGGGATGCACAGCTACCCCGACGAGCGGCGCACCGCCGCCGAGCAGGCCATGTTCCTGGTTGCGATGGGTGCCGGAGTGGAGAACTTTCTCGTGGCTCTGGCGGCGGAGGGGCTGGGCTCGGCATGGGTGTCCAGCACGTTGTTCTGTCCGGACGTTGTCCGCGCCGAACTCGACCTGCCGACCGGCTGGGCGCCCATGGGCGCGGTGGCGATCGGCCATCCGGCGGCGCCACCACGGCAGCGGCCGGCGCGGGACGCGGCCGACTACCTGCTCCGGCGCTAAGCCCGAAGGCGGCCAGCTGGCGCCCGCTGGCGCCAGCCGGCAGACCGCCTTGCCGCCGCCGCCAGCCGAGCTGGCACAGCTGCTGTACCACGACCCGCTCACCGGGCTGCCGAACCGGGACCGCGTTCATGGACCACCTCTCCCGCGCCCTGGCCCAAGCGGAGCGCGACGACGCCCATGCGGCCGTGCTCTTCCTCGACCTCGCCCGGTTCAAGCTGGTCAACGACAGCTATGGGCCTGCCCGGCGGCCGTCACCTATGTGGGGTCGCCTTCGCCGGGCGGGAGGACGCCGAGCACCTGGTAGCGCACGCGGACAGTGCCCTGTACCGGGCGAAGGAGCTCGGGCGGGCCCGCCACGAGGTCTACAACGAGGACCTGCGCGAGGCTGCGGCGCGCCGCCCGCTCATGGAGCGGACTCTGCGCGCCGCACCCACCCTGTCTTGAGCTCGACGTCGACCACCAGCCAGAAGTCCAGCTCAGCAGGCC
>JADGOW010000154.1 GCA_017882765.1 Frankiaceae bacterium | reverse complement strand
GGACCCGCGACGGCGAGCATGAAGTCGACCTCATCGTGCAGCGCGCCGACGGGAAGATCCTCGCCCTGGAGGTCAAGCTCGCCGCCACCGTAAGCGACCGAGACGTCCGCCACCTTCGCTGGCTCGCCGACCTGCTCGGGGATGGGCTTCTCGATGCTGCCGTACTCACCACCGGGGCCGACGCCTACCGTCGGCGGGACGGCGTTGCCGTCATTCCCGCTGCACTTCTAGGCCCCTGACCCCTCCACCAGCGAGCAGGTCGGACAGGGGCGTTGTATCGCCACATCGAACCCTCTCTGATCTGAACCGGGTTTGAGGTCGGACCCCCGCCCACGGACAGACCCGCGACAGCAGCGTGTTCACGTAGTCGGGCCGCATAGCCAGGCCGACGGGCACTGCCGAGATGGACCACAGCATCGCGCTGCGCTCCGCCCCCAGACACGCCTGTCGTGCCAGCACGGTCAGCACGGAGTGGTCGCGCCCGAAACGCGGGAACCACAGGAAACGGTCCGCAGCCTCGTGCCGCCGGTAGTCCTCGTCGACCAGTGTCCGGCTCGGGCTGACCGGGTACTCACGATATGCACTCTTCCCTCGCAGACGTCAAAGGGCCCGACCTCCCGGGGGCTCGGCAGGGCTGAACCGCACCGCCAACGTCGCGTCTGGAGGCCCTCAGCCCGGCAACGCCCCCCTTGCGACGTGGGGACATTTCGTGTGGGTCCACAAGTGGGACCTCCACATGACCACCGACAGAAACCTGGCTGACCCCTCCCCCGAGGCATTTCTGTCCAAATATCCCCTATGACAGGAATGAAACCGCAGGTGGGGGGGACTGACTAGCCTGCAGCGCGACATCGCGGACACCGAACGCGACGTTGACCCGGCCAGCGGGGCCGACTCGGACTCTAAACGTTTCCAGGGCCCGACTCGACCATTCCCAGACGGTCACCACGAGCGGGGGGCCAACCGGGCTCGGGGGGTAGTTCACTTACCCCAGCGACCCACCACCGGTTGTCGGAGTGGCGCATCACGAGGGGTCGCCCCGCCAGAATCTGTTCCTTCACCACCTGCCCACTGGGCACATCCTGCTGTCGGATGAAGACCACGATCTCTAGCCCAGGACCTAAGATCCGCGTATTCCCGGCCATGCCCCATTCATCGAGGCTGAAGCCGGGCCACGCTTCCCTCAAGCTCTGTAGTTGCATCGCGGCAAACACGATCCACAGGGGGTGGTTCGGTAAAGGGACGGCTAGCGCGTTGGCCTCTCTGCGAGGATCGTAGCCTTGCTGCTGCAATAGCAGGTGATTGTTGTAGCACCAGTCCTGGGCGAAGGCGAGCCTGGATTCTGGGTGCACGAGGCGCCACGCGTCCAGAGCGTCGCCGCGCTCGAAGATCGCCTCGGCGAAGCGCACAGCCACTTCTCCCGGCCCACTGGCCACCGACGTTGACGTGACGAAACGACGGATACCATCCCGGGGCGAGAAGATCGGCGGTTCAGCATCTGACAGAGAGAGCAGATCTTTGTCCCCACTGATGATACCCACGGCGCCGATACTCGCGGCGAAAGCCAAGAGATAATCATCGTCAGGATCACGTGTCAGTCCTCGCGGCACGACGATAGGATCCGGATAAACGACTCCCGCAGCCGAGACGCGCTGCACGTACCTCTGGACGGTAAGCTGGGGCGACACGTTGGGCGGCATGTACTTGGCGAACTTCTCCCGAAGCAGCACGCGCTCAAGCTCGTCGAGGAGCATTGCGCAGGCCGCCATTGTAAAGAACTGGCTCTCAGCAGCGAGGAGAAGCTCCCTCGGCGCCCCACGCGGTGAAATGTAGGCGGCGACAAGAACTCCTGGGTCGACGACTACGAGCTCAGACGACGTTCTCGCCTCATCTCATGCAGCTCGTCGTAGGCGAGCCGCAGAGCTTGCTCCTCATCGAGATCACTCACTCCCTCGCCTGGGAGCCCTCCTCGGCCGATGAACGCTCTGACCGCAGCCTCAATGAGCGCGGACACGGATACTCCATACTGCCCGGCGAGCTCGCGCACATCACGCAGGAGCGCCTCGTCGACCGATACATCCGCCACCGCCACAGAGAAAGCATGCCGCGAGCGCCACCCAGGCGTCCAGATCACCGGGATCTCATGAGCCTCGCCGTCTAGACGTGATCTCTCCGGCCGCGCATGCGGGCAGCGGCCCCGGGACCCTTCTTACCGCCGCACCCGGTCTTTGGCCCGTTCCTACTTCGAGCGGTTTCGTGTTGCCGAGGTGAGTTCGATGGCGGCGTCGATGGCGAGGCCGAGGCCGGCGCCGCCGACGACGTCGAGCGGTAGGTGGGCGCCCACGTAGATGCGGCTGAGCCAGACGAGTGGAATGCCCACGGTCGTGGCGAGCCGCCCTCGTTGGCCGAGGTGCGGGTAGGCGGCGATGCCAACGGCGAGCGCGACGCCGGCGTGTCCGGAGAGGTATCCGAGTCCGGTTTGCGCTCGTCCTCTGGTGACGGCCTCGGGGAGGAGGGCAGCCGGGCGGGGCCGCCGGATACCGCGTTTGATCGCCTTCGACAGCGCCCAGGTGGTCGATCCGGTGAGGAGAATGCGCCGGGCCAGCGCGGCCTGTCCGCTGGCGCCGGCGAGGGCACCGGCGATGAACACAGAGCCGAGTGACCCGCCCTGCATGACCAACCAGACCGGGGCGAATATCTCGTTGGGCAGCGTGTTCAGTGCGTGGAAGACCTGGGTTTCGCGCGGTCCGACCCGGTCGCGGCGAACGATCGCGGCGGTGGTCGCGATTCCGGTGGCGCCCAGCAACAGGCGGACGCGCGGGTCGGCGAGGCCGGCGCCTTGCCCGGCGACGCGCGGGCAGCCGGCGTTACGGGTCGAGTTCGACACCGAACTGCCGGCGCAGGTCGAGGCGCAGTTCGCGCCGCGCGAGCAGGCCGGCCGTGTCATTGAGTTCCTCCATGAGGGCGATGTGGGGGCCGCGGGCGAAGTCGAAGCGGTAGGTGATGCACCCGCCGGGGAAGACGTCGTACATCGTTCCGGCGTACCGATCGCTGATCGAGTTCAGATAGACGGAGGTGCGGATACCGTCGGCGCGGGGCGCTTCGGCTGTGGCGGAGCCGGCGTCGCAGGACGGGAGCAGCGTGACGACCACCGCGCGGCCCTCCGCCCGGTCCGACAGCAGGGCCAGGATGGTATGCCCGCTCGCGATGTCGACCTGTGTTACCTGCCAGCCGTCGGGTAGCCGGTGCAGGCAGGGCAGGTAGCTGGCGGTGGGTACCGACTGCGCAACGAGTGCCAGACGCATGGCGTCCGGGCAGGACGGGGCGGCCGCCTCGACCGTGCCGCATGCGCTCAGGGCAAGCCCGGTCGCAACGAGGGCGGCGAGCGCCAGGCCGGCGCGGAGACGTTCGCCGCGCCGCGGCGGCGTGGGTCGGCGGCGCCGGTGCTGGGTGGCGGCGATTGGGTTCATACCAGCCCCGCGACCTGGACGTAGGCGGTGGCCACCACGATGGCGAGGGCGAGAATGCCGAGCACCGCAGCGGTGGCGGCGACCCGCCTGAGGCCCCACAGCTGGATGGGCACCGGCGGCCGGGGTGGGGCGAGCCGGCGGAACTCGGCGACGAGGTCCCGCCGGTCAGCCCGCAGCCGCGTCCGGAGCTGGGACGGGATGGTGATGCTGCGGCTGGCCGCGAAGGCCTCGGCGATGTCCTCGGCGGTGAACAGCCGCAGTGCGTGCCGGTACACCCGCTCCGGTTCGCTGCACAGGGCCAGCGTGAGCATCATGTTCGCCAGGTCCACGGCTTGCCGCCACGGGGTGGCCCGGACGCTGGCGAACGCGACATCGATGAGCAGGACCGACCCGTCGCGCACGAGCAGGTTCGACGGCTTGATGTCGCGGTGGGCCACGCCGGCATCCCATAACCGACGAACGATGCGCAGCGCGTCGTCGAGCTCGTGATCGTCCAGCGGGGCACCGCCGATCTCCCGCGCGCCGTCGCAGAACTCCATCACGATCAGGTACTCCCGCTCGGGAGTGATCTCGACCAGTCCGTACGGTGCGGGGGTCGGGAGTCCGGTGTCGCGCAACAGGCGAAGCATGTGGTCCTCGTACATGACCAGGCGGCGTACCGTGGAGAAGGGTTTTTCGTCTTCGAGCCGGCCGTAGAGGACGGTGCGGGCGAGCTTGTACCACCGGTCGGAACGCAGATGGGTGACCGCGTAGAGCTTCCCGAACAGGAGCCGGCTGGTTCCGCCCCGGCTGGAGGTGCGCAGCCGCAGCGGGGTCGAGCCGGCCGACCCGGCCAGCCCGAACGGCTCCACCGCCACGATGTCGAGTCCGAGTTGGTGGTCGAGGGCCTGGACGATGGCCTGTCCGCGTGGCCCGGTCACGTCGAGGTGGGCGGTGGTGCCGCGGCGGTAGGTGACCGGGAACACCTCCTCCGGCGTGACGAGCCGGTAGACCACGATCGGCAGCAGCCATCCGAGCACAACGGCAACGGCGATGTCGCTGGGATGGTCCACGCCGAGGTAGAGCCGGGCCGCGCAGACCAGCCCCAACACCGCGACCGCCACCCACTTGGCGAGGTTCCGCCAACGGCCGTGCGGAACCAGCGTGTACAGGATGCCGACGAGGGCGAGCGCGAGGTTGGTCACCGGCCGGGACGGATGTGCCCAGCCCTCCCAGTCCCCCAGGATGACGATTCCGGTTGGGCGCATCCGCCCGAGCGCGACCGACAGCCAGGCAGCAACGAACGACACGGCCAGCCAGATCACGAGGTAGGTGAGGAGGTGCCGGAACCGGCGGACGGCGAGCAGCACCGCGATCGTGGCCCACGCGAGCGCGCGGGCCACCCAGACGGACCCGAGGCCGGTGACCGCCAGCAGCACCTGCGTGGTGGGCTCGTTACGCAGCGCGACGAGCGCGCGCAGCACGGCGTCGTCGCCGATGGTGACCACGCGCAGGATCGGACGGGCGAACAACGCCGCTTCCAAGGCGGCCGTTGCGGCGATGACGGCGAGGAACACCCGGGTGCTGTGGCGGACCGGGCGCGGCAGCGGCGGCGCCTCCCCGGACGGACGACGCCGACGCCCGACCGGGGCCACGCGCGCGATCGACCTATCGGCTGTCGGCGCGGCTACCCCGGCCAGAGCGGGACTCTCCCTGCGGTCGGCGGCACCGCCCGGGCGGCCAGGTGCGGCGTGCTGGGTCACCGCGGCCCCTCGATCCGGCCGTGGCGCGACCCGGTCGCCAGGCCTGCGGTCAATCCGTCGCCGCGGCCGGGGCGATGACCGGGCGTCGCCGGCCGCTTCGCCTCGTCGGCGTGCTGGCCTGTGTCCTGGTCGTGCTGGTGCTTGCCTGCACGGCGCCCGGCCCCGCTACCCACGCGGGTCGGCCGCCGGCTACCGACGGGGTCGTGGTGGCCTCGTTCAACTTCCTGGAAAGCGAACTCCTCGCCGAGATCTACGCGCAGGCGCTGGAACACGTCGGCATCCCGGTCCGACGCGAGCTGGACCTGGGCCCCCGGGAGCTGGTGCGGCCCGCCCTGCACCAGGGCCTGGTCGACGTCGTCCCGGAGTACCTGGGCACGGCGCTGGCCGCGTTCGCCCCGACCGCGCCCATCGCGGGTAGCCAGAGCCCGGAAGAGCTGCGCCGACGGCTTGCTAGCGCCTTCGCCGGATGGAACGTCGAGGTGCTGGCGCCGGCTGCGGCACAAAACCAGAACGGTTTGGTCGTGACGCAACCCACCGCCAACCGGCTCCGGCTCCGCACGACTAGCGACCTCGTCCCGGCCGCCCCGCGGCTGACCCTCGGGGGGCCGGCCGAATGCCCGGACCGCCCGTACTGCCTGACCGGGCTGGCCCACGTGTACGGGCTGCGCTTCGGCCGGTTCCTGCCGTTCGACACCGAGTCGCAGCGCGCGGCCGCGGTCGTCCAACACGTGGTCGACGTGGTCGTCCTGTTCACCACCGACGGGCGGCTCGCCGCCGGCGACTTGGTCCTGCTCGCCGATGACCGGCACCTGCAGCCCGCGGAAAACGTCGTGCCGATGGTATCCGCGCGGGCGGTGGCCCGGTACGGCCCGCGTCTTGCCGCCGCCCTCGACGCAGTGTCGGCCAAGCTCACCCAGCAGAACCTGATCTTTCTGAATTGGCGGGTGGCGGTGGCCGGCAAGGACGTCGCCGCGGAAGCCCGCGGCTGGCTGATCCGGCGTGGGCTCGTGCCCATGCCCGGCTGATCGACGCCGGGACGAGGTCACCCGGGGGCTCCGGTGAACGCCGCCTGTGCCGCCGCCTCCAGCCGTGCCGCTGTCCCCTCCACGTCGGGGTGCGCGAAGAAATCCCGCAGTTCCCGGCGCATCCCGCTCCGGTTGTCCGAGCCGAACGCGGGGGGCTGCAGATCGGACAGGTCGAACCGGACGGCCGCGCCGCCGTCGAGCAGGCTTCGCGCCACCGCCCGGCTGGTTTCGTCGGGGTAGACCGACAGGTCCAGGTTGGCGTTGGGCGAGATGTAGCCGCCCTGCCGCGCCCAGATCGCCGCGGCCTCCGGAGTCGCGAGCCAGCGCAGGAACGCGGCACCGGCCGGGGACGGACGCATCTGCACCGCGACGTCGCCCCCGGCCACGATCGCCGGCGCGGCCGAGGGCGAAGAAGGAAAGGCGAACACGTCGGCGTCCACGCCCAGGCGCGCGCTTGTCCTGCCGGTGACAATGCCAGCGACGAAGTCCCCCTCGCAGACCATCGCCGCGTGCGGAGGTGAGGTGAACGCCTGCTGGACGGAGCCTTCGAAGTCCTCGCCGAGGGCTGCGCGGACACCGCCGGCGACGAGGCGCGGCGCCAGAAACCGGGCCAGGATGCGCAGGGTGGCGGTCACCGACGGATCGGTCCAGGGGAGGCGGTGAACCGCCAGCGCGTCGTACCGATCCGGACCGGCCAGGGTCAGGTAGAGGTTTTCGAACAGGTCGGTGAGGGTCCACGAGTCGCGCCCCGCGACCGCAAACGCGGGCGTCCCGGACGAGGCGAGCTTGCCCGCCGTGGCCAGGAGCCCGGTCACGTCGGTCGGCGGTACAACGCCGATCCGCTCAAACGCCGCGACGTTGTACCAGATCAGGGACTTGTGCGCGGCCTTGAACCAGACGCCATACAGCCGTCCGTCGACGCTGGCAAGATCCCGCCACCTGGGCGGGTAGTTCGCCGTGACGGCGGCTGCCGCCGGCCGGCCCAGCGGAACCAGCCGGCCTTCGGCGGCGTACTGGCGCAGCAGCCCGGGTTGCGGCAGGAAAGCGATGTCCGGGGGCCGTCCTGCCCGCAGCCGAGCGTCGATCGCGTCGGCCACGTCGTGGCCCGCCGGGCTGTAGGTGATCCTCGCGCCGGTGCTCGCTTCGAAGGCTCGCAGGACCGGCTCGAAACGCTGCTGTTCGGTACCGGACCACACCGCCAGCACCTCCAGCCGGGCGCCGCGCAACCCATCTGCGGTGACAGGCCCGGCGCACCCGCCCAACGTGACGAGTAGACACCCGGCGACGGCCACCAGCAGGCGCTGTCGGGCACGTCGGGTCGGCGCTGGTCGGCGCACCTCACCTCCCCGACCTCCCGACCAACGCTGGCCGTATTCATCCCCCTGTCAAGTAGAGGACTAGCCCCTGTCAAGTAGGGGACTTGGTCCCCCTTGGCGGTACGACGTCACGGGGGCAAGACTCCGGGCAAACCGGCTGCCGCGCACCCCCGCCCGACTTGCCGGG
>JADGOW010000153.1 GCA_017882765.1 Frankiaceae bacterium | reverse complement strand
AGCCGTATTTCGGATTGCCATTGCTGAACCGGAAGGTCTCTCCGTCGAAGGTGCCGTTAGCGTCGATGGCCATGAAGGCCTGATCAGTGCAGTTGGCCCACAGGCCGGCCCCGCTGGTCATCACGCCGGGTGCCCCGCCGCTCAGGAAGAAGGACAGGACGACCTCGGCCGGGCAGGTGACCGGGCTGTCGACTCCACCGATCGGTACATCGGTGTGGATGGTCAGCTGCAGGGCTTCGCCCGGCGGACTCGGCTTCGGGGTCGACGGCAGCTCGCCGCGGATGGCGGTGAAGCGCTCGTAGCCGGCCCACAGGTCGGCGTCGGCTCCGACGGTGTGGGTCAACAGGATGCCGAAGACATTCTCGCCCGGTTCGAGGTTGACATTGAACGTCGGGGCAGAGACAGCCCGGTTCTCGTCGACCAGGCCGAAGTTCATGTCGGGTGTGTCCGCCTGATTCCGCTCGTACATGAGAGTGATGCTATCGGTGTCGGTCGGGACAGTCAGCGTCGAGGCGAAGGGGCCGAGGTCGGTGTAGGTGGCATCGTCATTCTGGTGGCTGAAGCCGGGGATGGGGTCGGAGAAGGCGGCGTCACCGATGGTGCCAGCCTCGAACTCGGCCCAGTGCGCGGACATGGCGTCACTCGACACCAGCAGTTCAGCGGCCATGAAGGCGAACTTGTCATAGGAGAGGGGCGTCCCGTCGACCTTGGTCCCGGCGACATAGGGTGACAGGGCCCCGGATGAGGGGTCGAACTTGATCGAGCGCAGGCGCGCCGGAAGGTTGGGGTCGGCCACGTTGAGACGGGTGGCGCTGGCCCGGTAGACGATCATGGCGTGGGCGCCGTCGCCATCGGTGGCATAGATGAGCTGCGGGGCGCGGGTCAGGGCGATCCAGCTGCGGAAGGCAGCAAAGGTGGTGGCCGGTGCGGCCTTGGTTGCGGCGTAGGTGGCCCGCCCGCGTCCGGCGGACCAGTTGGCGTTGTAGTCAGCCTGGACCACCGAGGCCAACTTGATCCCGTCGGCGTCATCCTGCCAGAACGAGGGAGTGCGCCCGGCGCCGTCGTTGTCATAGAGGCCGTAGAGCGGCGAGGCCCCATTGCCGGCCCGCCGCTCGGTGTAATACCAGAAGGCCGAGGCGGTGGCGCCAAAGCAGAAGCCGCCGGGGGTGACAAAGGATCCGTAGTTGGGGAACTGCCAGTCGTCAACCCCGGGGCGAAAGCCGGAGTCGACCACTTCAGGCAGCGGCCCGGTGGGCACCACGAAGGTCAGCACCGCCGAGAAGCGGGAAACAGCCACGGTGAGGCTGGTGGTACTGGCGTCGAGCAGCGTCAGCGGGGTCAATACCCCGGTCGCCGGGTCGAAGTGGCCGGCTAGCGCCACCTCGCCGGCCGCGGTGGCCACCGGGATGGTCATGGTAACCGGGAGAGAGGGCTCGAGGCCGTTGAGGTCGACAGTGATCAGCGATACCGGCTTGACGGTGATCGGCAACCCCGATCCGCTGGGGCCGCTGATGCCGGTCAGGGCCTGTTCGGTGATGAAGACGGCGCTGTTGTCGGGCAGGGCCGAGGGCGAGAAGTCGAGGCTGGCCCCGCCCTCCGTCTTGAGCGTGCCGCCAGCCGCGCCGATGGTCAGGCTGCTACTGGTCGCCTCGCCGCCCTGGGTGCTGACGACCAGGGGCGCGGCGGGACCCGACCCGGCCCCCAGCTCGTCGAGGGCGAGGGGGTCGCTGGCATCCGGCGGCGGCGGGAGGTGGATGGTCGGGGCGGACTGTCCAGCCGGGGCGGACTGTCCAGCTGGGGCGGACTGTCCAGCCGGGGCGGAAGGGCGGGCGGCCGAAGGCGCGCCGCTGGATGCACAGGCCGTGGCCACCATGGCCGTCAGCAACAGGAAGAGGACGGGGCGGCTGGTCTTCATCATGGCACGCTCCTTTGGCGGGGGGCTGGCCGAGGCCCAGGTGCTGCGGGGGCGTGGATCGCGTCGGAGACCTCCGGCTGGAGGGCGAGCGTCGGCTCCTGGCTCGAGACGTCGAGGATGTCGGCGAGCGAGCGGCCGAGGCTCTTGTCGACCGCGCGCAGCCAGATCGCATGGACGTGGCTGCGCACGAGATCCTCGTTGACGAGCTCGAGGCGCGGAGCCTTCACCTGGCCTGCCACCATCAGCTCCGGCCGGCGGAAGAAGTACGCGTCGTGGGGCGAGCCGGCCACCGGAAGAACACCTGGAGCGCTCGGTATCGATTGCTGGCGGTTGCCGGCTTGAACCGACCGAGCAGGTCTGCGACGAATGCCCCCACGTGCTCGCGGTGGACGTGGGCCGGGGCTAGCGGCATGCCCTTCTCAGCAAGGAAGGCGCCGAACTGCGAGAGCCCCTCCGTGTAGGTCTCGATCGTCTTCGGACTCTTGTTCTCGGCCCGCATGGTCCGTCGGAAGCTGTCGACGAGGACGTGGAACGGGAGTGCCGACGCCGCGGTGAGGGCATCTGCGGGCGAGCTTGACGGCACGAGTGCTCCTTGGCTTCTGGGCCTCGTTATGTTGCCCTGAAGCGTAGCGGCAGTCCCCCGGGTTTGTGTCTGCGACGAGACCGCCCGAGTTATCGGGCGGTCTCGTGATCGGAACTGGGTGTTGGAGCGGGAGACGGGATTCGAACCCGCGACATTCTGCTTGGGAAGCAGACACTCTGCCAGCTGAGTTACTCCCGCTCGGGAGGACCCGATTGTAGCGGACCGCTACAGCCGCGCCAAGGCTCCGTCGGCTCCGTCACTTTCTCCCCGCTCCGGCGCTCGCCTCGGGGCAGTCGCGCCGGTACTCGCACCAGTGGCAACGCCACGGCGCGGGTCGGGCCGCGAACTCGCGGTCACGGATCCGGCCGACGGTCTCGACCAGACCGGTCTCGAACGCAGCGAGCTGCTCATTCGTGCGGGTCGTCCAGAGGAGCTCGCCCGACTCGGCGAAGTAGAGCCCGAGGCGCGACGCCGGCGGAAGGGTCGCGCCGGTCGCGGGGTCGCGCAGGCCACCCCGGGCACACCCGAACGCGTACGCGGTGAGCTGCGCGTCGGCGTCGACATCAGTTTGGCTGCGGGTGCGGCCGGTCTTGTAGTCGACGATCTGGGTCCAGCCATCGGGAGCCCGGTCGACGCGGTCGACGTAGCCGACGAAGCGAAAGCCCTCCGTGTGTCCGGCCAGGTCGACATCGACGCCGAACCCGAGCTCGACCGCGACCGGTTCAGCCTCTGTGCGGGCCTCGAACTCCAGGAAGCGGGCAAGGACGGGCACGGCCCGCCGGCGGGCCTCCTCGATCTCGTCGGGCGTCAGGCCCGACGAGCCGAGCTTTCGGTCGAGGGCTGCCTGGAGGACCTCCGGTCCGGGCTCGGGGGTGCCATCGGCGCGGGCGCGGATGCGCGCGAGCCCGAACGCCTCGAAGGCCGTGTGAACGGCGCTCCCGAAGGCGAACTGTCCCGGGCTGACTTCGCCGGGCCGGTGCTCGACATACCGCGCTCGATGACCGCGCACCGGCAATCCGGTTTCTCATCCGCGACCGGGACACCAAGTTCAGTCGGTCGTTCGACGCGGTGCTCCGCTCGGAGGGAATGCGGGTGATCCGAACGCCCGTCCAGGCGCCGAACGCCAACGCGCACGCCGAGCGCGTGATCGAGACCATCCGGGCCGAGTGCCTCGACTGGACACTCATCCTTGGTCGACGACAGCTCGACCAGACGCTCCGCATCTACGCCGAGCACTACAACCGGCAGCGACCTCATCGCGCGCTCGGCCTTGCTCCCCCGCTCGCAGCGGCTGCGGAGCCGATCCTCGTCAGCCCGCGAGACGTTCGCCGGCGGGATCTGCTCGGCGGGCTCATCCACGAGTACGACGGCACCGCCGCATGATCGAATCCGGGTTTCCGACCCCCACGCGGGTACTTTGTGACGAATGGTACTGGCGGGGAGCCGTCACGCGGCACAGCCTCGTGTCTCCGCCGGCTCCGATAAGGCACGGTTCATATCCCGGCCGCCCGGACCGTGCATAGCTGCTGGCGGGCCCGCCAGCATCGAGGGGCGCGGCGAGCGCCCAGTTGGACGAGGGAACCATGTGGCGCGCACGCAACCTGCTCCTTGCCGCAGGCGCGGTAGGTCTGCTCGTGGTCACGTTCGGCGTGGCATCGGCGGCTGGAACGCCGTCACCCACTGGAACCCTGTCACCCAATGAGCGGCTCGGGAAGGCGATCTTCTTCGACGAGAACCTCTCTCTCAACCGGAACCTAGCGTGCGCCTCGTGTCACGGCGCGGCGGTGGGGTTCACCGGTCCCATCTCGGAGATCAACCAGCACGGGGCCGTCTACGAGGGCTCGGTTGCTGGCGCATTCGGCAACCGCAAGCCGCCCAGCAACGCGTATACCACGATGAGCCCGATCCTCCACGTCGACAAGACGGGCGCCTGGGTCGGTGGCAACTTCTGGGATGGGCGCGCCACCGGCGAGAAGCTCGGGAATCCGGCGGCGGATCAGGCCCAGGGGCCCTTCCTCAACCCGAAAGAGCAGGCGCTCCCCGACTCGGCCTGCGTCGTCTATCGCGTCTTCAACGCAGGCTACGGCGTCGACTTCGAGCACGTGTGGGGCGCGGGATCGCGCTCCATCGCATGGCCCAGCGACGTCGAGACTTCATGCTCGCTCCCGAACGGGACCGTGACCCTCTCCACGCAGGACCGGGCGAAGGCCGACGTGGCCTACGACCGCATCGCCCTCTCGATCGCGGCCTACGAGGCGTCCGCCGAGGTGAACACGTTCTCGTCGAAGTACGACGCGGCGTCGACGGGCGAGGCGAAGCTCACGGCGCTCGAGCAGCGAGGCCTGACCCTGTTCGAGGGCAAGGCTGGCTGCACTGCCTGCCACCCGCTGCTGCCGACCGGGGACGCGCTGTTCACGGACTTCACGTACGACAACCTCGGCGTCCCCCAGAACCCGGAGAACCCGGCCGTCCTGCGCGACCCGACATACGTTGACTACGGCCTCGGCGGGTACCTCAAGGGCGCGGGCTACCCCGCCGCCGTGTACGAGCCTGAGATGGGCAAGCTCAAGGTGCCGACCCTGCGCAACGTCGACCTCCGGCCGAGCGCGGGCTTCGTCAAGGCGTACGGAGCCAACGGCTACTTCAAGAGCCTCGAGGCCATCGTCCACTTCTACAACACGCGCGACGTGCTTGCCCGGTGCCCGGGCCCCTACACCGAGGCGGAAGCGCTGAAGGCCAACTGCTGGCCCGCCCCCGAGGTCGCGGCGAACGTCAACACCGTCCAGCTCGGAAACCTCGGCCTCAGCCCGTCCGATGAAGCCGCGATCGTCGCCTACCTCAAGACCCTCTCGGATGGCTACGGACCGGCCACGATCGACACGACGGCGCCATCCGTCACCGCCCCCGCCGCGACCCTCCGCACGGGTGTGTCCCTGTCCGGCGCCGCGATCCCGCTCCGGCTCGCCTGGACGGGTACCGACGCCGGGGGCTCCGGGATCGCCCGCTACGAACTCGCCCGGAGCACCGACGGCGGCACCTGGACGACGGTCTCCTCCTCGCTCACGGCGCCCTATGCCGACGTGCCCGTGCCCTCGTCGGGCACCGTCCGGTTCCGGGTCCGCGCGGTCGACCGGGCGGCCAACACCGGGGCCTGGGTCACCGGCCAAACCCTCACTCCGCGCCTCTTCGAGCAGTCGAGTACCTCGGTGACGTACGCCGGCACGTGGAGCACCACCACGGGCAGCGCGTACTCGGGCAGCTCGGCCACGTATGCGAAGGCCGCCGGGGCGTCGGCCAGCTACACGTTCACCGGGCGCTCGATCGCGCTCGTCACAACGAAGGCGCCCACCCGGGGCACGGTCAAGGTCTACGTCAACGGCACGTACGTCGCGACCGTCGACCTGTACGCGACAACCACGAAGTACCGGGCGCTCGCGTGGCAGAAGACCTGGTCCACCTCGGGCACCCGGACCGTCAAGCTCGTCGTCGTCGGGACCTCTGGCCGGCCCCGGGTCGACCTCGACGCGTTCGCGGTACTGAAGTAGGGAAGACACCGTGGTGTGCATTGCCGGCGAGGCTCTGGCAGTGCAAGCGCATCGCCTTCCTGTCCGTCATACGCGGGGGGAGACACGCGTTCGCGGTGCTCCTGATCCTCGTCCTCCTTCCGGCGGCGCTGGTCGCAGCAGAAACGTAGGCGGCAAGTGTCATCTGGGCTCGGACCAGCCGGCGGTCGAGCGACGCCCCGTGACGGACCGTCAGGACGTGGTTTGGGCAAGACGGGAGACTGGCGAGTGCCTCCGGAACGCCCGAGGCACGGGCGCCAGGCTCGCCTCGATCCCATGAAGACCCCTGAGGACGAGGGCAAGTACGGCTGGAAGGATGTTGCCATGAGCGATGAGCACGTCAAGGGCACGCTGAGCAAGGCCCAGGGCAAGGTCGAGGAGGGGCTCGGCAAGTTGACCGGGAACAAGCAGGAGCAAGCCCGCGGCAAGGCCAGGCAGGTCCAGGGCGACGCCCAGAACGGTCTGGGCAACGTCCAGGACGCCGTCCGAAAGTCGAAGAACAGGCCCTGACCCGCGACCGCGACCTGCCGCGAGTTGGCGTTCCGTGACGCGTGCCGGTGATGTCGAAGAAGCCCTCGTTGCACAGCAGGTGTCACGGCCCGGGTATGGACCCCGGCCGGTCAACGAGGGCAACGGCGATGACAGGACCGCGAGCACGTGCCCGGTGGGCGCGTCCGGCTGGAGCCGTGCGATGAGCGCAACGGCCGCCCGCCCCCGGTCGACGAGCCCCGAGAAGCTGGAGCGGGAGCTCCTGGCGCGCCTCGGGCTCGACTCGTCCGCCACCCCCGAGGACCTGGGCAACGCCCACCGGGCGGTCTCGGCGTACCTCGCCGCAGCGCCAAAGGGCCTGCGCGCCTGGGCTCGGACGCAGGCCGCGGGCGCCGACGGGGCGTACGCACTTCTCACGGACTCGGCCGCACTCGCCCGCGCCGTCGCCCTCGTCGGGGCGGGCGAGCGGCCGGCCGTCCCTCCCCCAGCCCCCGTCGCGGCTTCCCCGGTGGCGATGGCGACGCCGGCCGCACCAGCGATCGGGGACGCGGCACGGCGCACCGACGAGAACGGCCGGCGGATCGTCAGCGATGATGAGATAGACGCCCTCCTCGCCGAGGTCGACCCAACCGCGCACCGGGAGATCGTCGGGACGGCCGCCGAGCGGGCGCCTGCCCCGGAGCACGCCGGGCTCCGCCAGGGCCTCCTCGTCGGGCTGTTCGCCTCGCCGGCGTTCCGCAACCTCGCCCTCGCGGGCGCGACGATCGCGACCGTCGGCATCGTCGCCGTGCTGGGCTTCAACACCGGCGGCACGAGCGCCAGCGGCATCAGCGCGGGCGTCACGCCGGCCCCGAGCGCCGCCGCGAGCACGCCCGTCCTGGACCAGGCAGCCGTGGCCGCGCTGATGGTGAAGATCCAGGCGAACCCGAAGGACGCCGACTCCCTGATGGCGCTCGGGGACGAGTACTACAGGACCGGCGACTTCAAGACGGCCGGCGACTGGTTCGCGAAGGTCACGGCCGTCGAACCCACCGTCGTTCGCGGCTACCTGGCGCTGGGCGCGTCCGCCTTCAACCTTGGCGACTCCGCGACCGCCCTGACCGCCTGGACGAAGGTCCTCCGCCAGCTCGGCGGGGCCGTCCTCATCGTCCTGGGCCTCCAGGTCGCCGGCGTGATCAACCTCCGGGCGCTGTGG
>JADGOW010000152.1 GCA_017882765.1 Frankiaceae bacterium | reverse complement strand
TCATGGGCCCGCTGGAGGCCGGCGGTGCCTGCGCGACTACCGGGCCGGGGCCCGGCCCCAGGTGCTGCCAACACCGGCCGTCCGAGGGGCCGTCGCCCCCCACCGTGCCAGCAGCCAGGCCGGCACGGTCACGGTAACGGCCTTGCCGACGTTGCCCGCCTTGTCGCGACCGGAGACGCTCAGGGTGTAGTCGGCGCCGCGGATGACGCGCAGTGGGTAGCCGGCAGTAGTCGTCCATTTGTCGACCAGCGTCGCCGTGCCACGCTTGACGACCAAGTGGGCGCTGCTGACACCACTGCGCCATGTCCCGGTCTCGGCCACCTTCCAGGTGAATGACAGGGTCGGCGGCAGCGCGGACACCGACCGCAGCGCGACCGTCGTCTGCGGCCCCGTGAGGTCCACTGTCACCGGAGCCTTCGCGGCGTAACAGGCCCCGTCGGTGGTCTTGCCCAGTACCCAGACGGTCTGCGGGCCTTCAACAGCCTTCGTTCCTGCCGCCCGGATGACCGAGGTCGGCGGCGACGAAGACCACCCCCTCGCGTCGCAGCCCGGCCGGGTCAGGCCGGCCTTCCAGCCGGTGTACGTCACGGTGCCGGGAGCCTGGACGGTGACCGGGATGGGCCCGCTGCCGGCGAACGCGGTTGCCACGGTCAGGCGCGGGGCGCGCGTCAGCTGTTGCCCCAACGTGTCCCACAGCGGGGCGCCGAGCCCGGTGACCATGTCGTAGCCCGTGCCGGCGGAGTACTCGCCGTTGAAGCCGGTCGTGACGTCGCGGAAGGCGCCGGAGGGCGCGGAATACAGGTAGGGATGGATGTCCCCGATGCCCGACCGGTAGCCCGCAGCCGACAGGACGTTCGTCAGCATGGCCGCGAAGACGGGCGCCCCCACGCTGGTGCCGCCAATCGTGGCCCATCGGCCCTTGGTGCTGTTCGACAGGTAGACCGCCAGTCCGTTCTCAGGATCCGCGATGCCGGCCATGTCGGGCACGAGCCGGTGGTCGCCCTGTCCTGTCAGCAGGCCTTTCTGGTAGTCGGGCCGGGTGAAATACCGGGATCTGCCGCCGCCGCTGTCGCCCCAGCCGGTCTCGTTGGTCGCGCTGACCAGGTCTGTGCCGCCGACGCCGACGACGGACGGCGAACTCGCCGGGTAGTCGACGCTGGGGTAGACGTACCCGGGGCCGGCGGGGCAGTCGTCGGCGCCCGCGTCCCCGCTGGCGGCGAAGACGGTCAGGCCCGCGGCGGCGACCTCGGCGTAGGCGTCTTCTTCGGCCTGCAACGCGCCACCCATGGCGTTCTCGCAGGCCCCCCAGGACACGGACAGTGCGCTCAGGTTGTAATACCCGTGCGAGGCGTCTGAGGCGTCCGCGGCGATGCGGTGCAGCGCCGTGACGGCGCCCGTATCGGTGTTGGGGGCGAAGTAGGCGCGCTGCGCCGCGTTGGGGGCGACGCCCAGCAGGGCCTCCTGGTCGAGAGCGACTTCCATCGCTCCGAGGCTCCACTGCACCAACTGGGGGTTGCGCCCGCCGACCGAGACGGCCGTGAAAGCGCCGGACGCGACCGGGTCGGGTAGCCCTACCCCGGCGGCGTAGCCACGGAGATCCGCAGGATCCCAGCCGTCGAACTGCAGAGTCGCGATCGACAGGGGCTTCTGGCCCGCGGGCGGTCTGCCGTCGGTGCTCTGGCGGTACGCCGCGCGCAGCCGAGGTCCCGTCCAGCCGGTCGTCGGTGGGTTGACCTTCGGGAGGGCGGTAGCGATCAGCGGTCGTTTGGCCGGGCGGGTCTCGTCGCCACCCAGAACCGCGGTCACGGCGCCGTCCAGCGCGGCGGGCTTGCGAGGCAGGGCCCGCGCCCAGGGGCTGGCCGGGTCGGTGGCCCGGGCGCTGCCGAACGCTGCCCGGATCGTCGCTGCGCTGCCCGCGGCGGTCACCGCCCACGAGTCGGTGGTGTTCACGACGGTCAGCCCGAGCCCTCGGGCGATGGCGCCGACGCTCTCACGCGTGACTGCGCTGGGACGCAGCCGGTCGAGCAATGCGGATCGCCGCTCGCGGGGTACGCCGGGGGAGCGGGCGAGCTGATGCAGTCCGGCACGGTCGGGCGGCGTCAGGACGAGGGTGACGGTCTGCTGGTCGCCGGCAGGAGGGGCGGCTGGGGCTGGGGCTGCGGCGGCGGCAACGGCAGGGCCATTGCCCGCCGTCCCGCCCAGGACCGTACCGGGCACAGTGCAGGCGGCGGTCCCCAGACCGGCCGCGCACAACAGGGCAACGTAGCCGGTGACCCGCGTCGGTCCCATCGGGCAGCTCCCAGCACGCTCGCGTCCGGCGCCAGCTCGGCCGGAACGTGCGTCTATCGGTACGGACACCCGGCTTCTTGAGCGGGGCGGGTCCCGTCCGCATTGGCGGTTCGGCAGGGCAGGATGAGGTTGTGGGGCTGTACCGGGACGAGGCTGTAGTGCTGCGCACGTGCAAGCTCGGCGAGGCCGACCGCATCGTGACGTTGCTGACCCGCCGCCACGGCCGGGTGCGGGCGGTCGCGAAGGGGGTGCGGCGCACGCGGTCCCGGTTCGGCGCACGGCTGGAGCCGGCGACCCACGTCGACGTGCAACTGGCCGAGGGTCGCTCGCTCGATGTCGTCACCCAGGTTGAAAGCTTGGGTCCCTTCGGCGCCCGCTTGGCCGGCGACTACCCGCGCCACACGGTCGCTTCGGCGATGCTGGAGGCAGCGGAGCGGCTCACCGCCGAGGAGCGGGAGCCGGCGCTTCGGCTGTTTCTCCTGCTCGTCGGGGGATTGAAAGCGCTGACGGAGGGGGAGCACGACCCGCGGCTCGTGCTCGACGCCTTCCTGTTGCGGGCGCTTTCGCTGGCCGGGTATGCCATGTCGCTGGACGCCTGTGCCCGGTGCGGCGCGCCCGGCCCGCATCGGGCCTTCGCGATTGCGGCCGGCGGGCTGGCCTGCCCGCAGTGCCGCCCGGCTGGGGCCGCATCCCCCTCGCCGGCTGCTGTCTTCCTGCTCCGCGACCTGCTGACGGGCAACTGGCCGGGTGCCGACAGCACCGAGGTCGGCACCCGGCGGGAGGCCAGCGGTCTGGTGGCGGCCTACCTGCAGTGGCACCTGGAGCGCGGCCTGCGCTCCCTGCCTTTGGTGGAGCGGAGCCCGGCCCCGCCGGCCCGAGTCCTGGACCCCGCATGATCGGCTCTCGCCGGGCCTACCGGACCCCCCGCCCCCACCCCTCCGGGGTTCGGCCGCCCGACCTGCCGAAGGACCGGATCCCCCGCCACATCGCGATCGTGATGGACGGCAACGGCCGCTGGGCGAGACAGCGCGGCCTGCCGCGTACGAAGGGGCACATGGCAGGCGAGGACGCCCTTCTCGACACCGTCGAGGGGGCCATCGAGCTGGGGGTGCGCTGGCTGTCCGCCTACGGCTTTTCCACGGAGAACTGGCGGCGCCCGCCGGACGAGGTCCGCTTCCTCATGCGCTTCGTGGAGGAGGTGTTCCAGCGCCGGGCCGACGAGATGGACGGGCTGGGCGTGCGGCTGCGCTGGGCGGGCCGGCCGCAGCGGCTGTGGCGCAGCGTAATCCGGCGTCTGGAGGACATGGAGGAGCGCACCCGCGGCAATGACGTGATCACTTTGTGCATGTGCGTCAACTACGGTGGGCGGGCCGAGATCGCCGACGCGATGGCTGCGATGGCGGCCGACGTGGCGGCCGGCCGGCTGTCACCGTCGAAGATCTCGGAGAAGCGGGTGGCGCGGTACCTGTATGACCCGGAGATGCCCGACGTGGATTTGCTGATCCGGACGTCGGGGGAGCAGCGCATCTCCAATTTCCTGCTGTGGCAGGCCGCCTACGCCGAGTTCGCCTTCGTGGACACACTGTGGCCCGATTTCGACCGCCGGGAGTTGTGGCGGCTCTGCGAGGAGTACGCGCACCGCGAGCGCCGGTTCGGGACGGCACCTCCGAACGAGCCCGAAAGCGAGCCACCGCCGCAGCTGGTTCCCGGCGTCGAGTGACCGAGCTCAGGTCGCGCCTGCGCACTGCCCGCACAGCCCCAGGATCTCGACGGTGTGCGTGACGTCGGCGAAGCCGTGCTCCTGCCCGACCCGGTCCGCCCAGGCCTCGACCTCGGGGCCGGCGACCTCCACGGTGCGGCCGCACGCGCGGCACACCAGGTGGTGGTGGTGCTCGTCGGAGGCGCACCGGCGGTAGACCGACTCACCGCTGTCGGTGCGCAGCACGTCCACCTCACCCGCGTCCGCGAGCGACTGCAGGTGCCGGTACACGGTCGTCAGCCCGACGTCTGCCCCGTCATGGCGCAGGACGTCGTGCAGTTCCTGCGCGCTGCGAAAGCCGTCGGCGGACAGCAGCGCTGACCGGACCGCGTCGCGCTGTCGCGTCGAGCGGCGCGCCCGCGGGGCAGTCACGGCTCACGCTCCGCGGCCAGAGCGGGGTCCTCCTCCAGGCCGGACGCGTCGCCTGACCGGCGGCGGCGCAGCAGGGCGCCCATCCCGACGGCCACGGCGAACCCGCCCAGGGCCAGCACGACGATGCTCGCGCCAGGCGCGACATCGGCCTGGAACGCGACGAGAACCCCGGCAACCGAGACGGCGACGCCGAGGCCGAGGCTGGCGAGCAGGGTGGTGCGGAAGCTGCGGGTGAGCTGCTGCGCTGTCGCCACGGGGACGACCATGAGCGCGCTCACCAGAAGCAACCCCACGACGCGCATGGCGACCGTCACGGTGAGGGCGGCGGTTGCTGCGAGCATGAGGGTCAGCGCTCGTACGGGCAGGCCGGAGGCCCGGGCGTACTCCTCGTCGTGGCACACCGCGAACATCTCGCGGCCGAAGCCGGCGAGCAGCACCAGGACGGCGCCCGCCAGCACGGCGATCACGGTGAGATCGCCGGGGGACACGCTTGTCAGGGAACCGAACAGGTAGGAAAGAAGCGTCCCGCTCGTGCCACCCGACGACAGGCCGATGAGCAGCACGCCCCCGGCGATCCCGCCGTAGAACAGCAGCGCCAGGGCGACATCGCCACCGGTGCGTCCCCGCGCCCGGATCAGCTCGATGGCCACGGCCCCCGCGACCGCCGCGAACATTGCCGTGATCAGCGGGGCAACTCCCAGCAGGAACCCGAGCGCGACGCCGGTGAGGGCGACGTGGCCGATCCCGTCGCCCATGAGGGCCAGGCGTCGCTGGACGAGGAACGTGCCGACCGCAGGCGCCGCGAGCCCCACGAGCAGCGCCGCGACCAGCGCGCGCTGCATGAAGTCGTAGGACAGGACCGTCATGGCGGGCCTGCCCACGGCGGCGGGGCCAGAATCGGCGGCACCTGCGCCCGGTCGGCGTGCGGGTGCACGTGGTCGTGATCGGGATGGGCGTGGTGCCCGGACGCCGGCGGGGGAAGGCCGACCGCGGCGACGCGGCCGGCGGACAGCGTCACGGCCCTGTCCACGAGCGGCTCCAGCGGCCCGAGCTCGTGGGCCACGAGCAGGACGGTCGTGCCTGCCGCGGCCATGGCGCCGAGGATTTCGGCGAAGGACTCTTGGCGGTCGAGGTCGACGCCGGCGAGCGGTTCGTCGAGCACCAGCAGGTCGGGTTCACCGGCGAGGGCCCGGGCGATGAGGACGCGCTGCTGCTGGCCGCCGGACAGGTCGGCCACGCTGTCGCGGGCTCGCTCGGCCAGGCCGACCGCGTCCAGCGCGCGGGCGAGGGCGGCCTCGGCCGCTGGCCCGGCCCGATGGAAGCGGCGCATCCGGGGCAGCCGGCCCGAGCGAACCACCTCCCGGACCGTCGCTGGCACGCCGCTGGCTGCGGTGACCCGCTGGGGGACGTACCCGATGCGCCACCAGTCCCGGAAGCGTCCAGCGGGCACCCCGAACAGGAACAGCGACCCGCCCGAGAGCTTGTGCAGCCCGACGATGGCCCGCACCAGCGTGGTCTTGCCGGACCCGTTCGGACCGAGCAGGGCGACGGTCTCGCCGGCCTCCACCACTAGGTCGACCCCGCGCAGGATGCGCCTGCCATCCAGGACGACTTCGCCTCTTGTGAGATCGATGACCCTGGGGTTCATCGGCATCCCAGCCCGGAGCGCAGGGCGGCCAGGTTGTCGCGCATGACTGTCAGGTAGTTGGCCGCGCGGCCCTCCGGCAGCCCCTCGATCGGGTCGAGCACGGCCGTGCGCGCGCCGGTCTCGTCCGCGATCGTCTGCGCGACTTTGGGGCTGACCAGCGTCTCGAAGTAGATGGTGGTGACGTCGTGCTGCCGGACATAGCTGATCACGTCCGCGATCCGCCTGGGTGAGGGTTCCTGCTCGGGGTCGAGTCCGCTGACCGCGACCTGGTGCAGCCCGTAGCGGTCGGCGAGGTAGCCGAAGGCGGCGTGACTGGTCACGATGTCGTGCCGGCGGCAGGTCGACAGCCCCTGCCGGTACTGGGCGTCGAGCGCGGCGAGGTCCGTGCGGAACGCCGTCGCGCGTTCCCGGTATCCGGACGCGTGCGCGGGGTCGATCGTGGACAGCCTTGCTGCCACCGCATCCGTGATCGAGGCCATGCGTCGCGGATCGAGCCAGACATGCGGGTCAGTGGGGGAGCCTTCTGCGGGTTCGCTTGCGCCGAGGGCCGTGGGGGCCGGCAGCAGCGGGACGACGTCGGCCACGTTGAGCGCGTGGTCGCGGGCCTCCGACCGGACGGCGTCATCGACGGCGGGCTGCAGACCCGGCAGGTAGACGACCAGGGCAGCGGTCTCGATGCCGGCGACCTGGCGGGGGGTCAGTTCCAGGTCGTGGGGCTCGGCGCCGGGCTTGGTCAGGTTGGTCACACTGACGTCGCGGCCGCCGACGCGCTCGAGCACGTAGGTCAACGGGTAGAGCCCCGCGACGGTGGAGATGCCCGCCGTGGACGGTGCGGAGCAGGCCGCAAGCGCGAGGGCCAGCGGCAGGGCCAGCGCGGCGAGCGCGGCTGCGGGGGCCGGCGCGCGGCACCGGCGGCGTCGCAGCGGTCGACGCCCGGCGGACAGGGCATCGGCAGCCACACCCCCATCCTCATGCAACTGAAAACCGTTGTCAATATCGGTGGGAGTGGGAGAGGGGCGGGCCTCGGGACGGGCGGGCGACTCTGCACGTGCAGGTTATGGAGCGTCACGGCCCCTTATGGAGGGTCACGGCCCCCTCGCCCACGGCCGAGGATTCCGTAAGGACCCGCGCCCTCCGTGGGACCATCTCTGATTACCGCGGCAGCGCGAGCGCCCGGTCGGTCGCCGAGGCGACGGGGACGGCGACGGGGACGGGGACGGGGACGGCCTTCGCTCCGGCCCCGGCGGCGCCCCTCGCCGCTTAGGTGCTCAAGAGGAACCGACTCATCGCGAAGCCGATCAACAGCACGACGATTCCCACCCGTATCGCCCTCGCCGACGTCGTCACGGCCGGCCAGGACAGGTACGACAACCACGCGACGAACAGCGCGGCCAGGCCGATGGCGATGACGGCGAAGGCAGGGGGGAGCAGGGCGCCCAGCACGAGCAGCACGACCAGAATCGCGATGGGCATGAGCCGCGGCAGCTGGTGCAGATACACGACGAGCGGTGCGCTCGCGCGCTCGATCCGGCGCCGGGTGGGGCCGGCCCCGGGGGAGTAGAGGGTCTCGCCGGGCGGCAGCCGACGCCGGGGCGTGGCCGCGGCGCCCCGCCCGCCCGAGGTTGCGCCGGCTGCGCGTCGGCTTCCCTTCGGACGGCCCGCCGGCTGCCGGGCGCTCGCCCGCACGGCGGGGTTTCCCGAGCGTGCCTTGGCCTCCCCCGCCGCCCCTGGCGCTTGCCCGCCCGGCCCGCCGCCCTGTT
>JADGOW010000151.1 GCA_017882765.1 Frankiaceae bacterium | reverse complement strand
CGGCCAACGACACCACCCGACGGGGCCACCTCAGAGTGCTCCCCACGCCGTAACACTGCGCTGCATCCGCCCCGCATGTGCGCTGGACATGCCGCTGACCTGCGTGCCTCGGGGGCGTGCGGGCGGGCAGTGGGCTGCCCGCAATCGGCGATCCGGGGCGTGGTGCAGACACCCGCTCGGGTGAACGGGTTTCTGGTTTTCAGCCGATGGAGCAATCGTCCAGGCGGAATGCCCCCGATGGAGGTTCTCGAATGGCCCGGTCCTCGGCCCCGGCTCGTCGGCGCGCGCCTATGCCTCTGTTGCGGCACGGCGGGCTGCGACCGGAGCGTGCACGGCGCCCCGCGCGCGGCTGTGCCGCCTGCGGCAGTGAGCGGCTGACCGAAATCTCGATGACGCTGACGGACGGATCGCGAGTCCACTTCAGTTCCTGCCACGTCTGTGAGCACCGGACGTGGCGCAACGCGCAGGAGGGCGCGATGTCGCTGGACGGCGTGCTCACCCGGGCGCGCAAGCCGCGCTGAGGCGAGACGCAAACAAGCGACACGTGGGCCGGCAAGCCACCCGTGGGCCGGCGCCTAGATCCAGCCGCTGACGCGGACCCAGTCAGGCCGCGGCCACCTGGCCCGCCCCCGTGCCGGGCCCGTCCCGCGCCCGTCCGGCGACGCACCCACACCACCGCGTGCTGACTCTCATCCCCCCGGACCTTTGCCACTGGCCACGATGCCCTGGCACCGCACGTGCACCCCCAGCCCGTAGGCTCGCACCCGCATCCGAGAGCCGCGGAGGGCTGACGTGCGCGACCTGTCGACCATCGTCAAGGCGTATGACGTGCGCGGGCTCGTCCCGGACGAGCTCGACGAGGACGTCGCGCGCCGGGTCGGGGCCGCCTTCGCCCGGTTCACGGACGCGCCCGAGATCGTCGTCGGTCACGACATGCGGACATCTTCGGTGCCGCTCTCGGCCGCCTTCGCGGACGGGGTGACCAGCCAGGGGGCCGACGTCGTCGCGATCGGCCTGGCCTCGACGGACCTCCTCTACTTCGCCAGCGGACGCCTCGACCGACCCGGCGCGATGTTCACCGCCAGTCACAACCCCGCCAGGTACAACGGCATCAAGATGTGCCGCGCCGGCGCAGCGCCGGTGGGCCAGGAATCCGGCCTGCGCGAGATCCGCCAGCTCGCCGAGCAGGGCGTGCCGCCCGTGGCCGGTCCGGCCGGCCACATCCGGGAGCGGGAGATGCTGGGCGAGTATGCCCGGTACCTCCGCGAACTGGTCGACATCTCCGACATCCGGCCCCTCGAGGTCGTCGCCGACGCGGGGAACGGGATGGCCGGGCTCACTGCGCCCCGGGTGTTCGAGGGTCTGCCCATCGACCTGATCCCCCTGTACTTCGAGCTCGATGGGTCGTTTCCCAACCACGAGGCGAACCCGATCGACCCGGCGAACCTGCGTGACCTGCAGGGCAAGGTCCGCGAGGTCGGCGCCGACATCGGCCTGGCCTTCGACGGGGACGCCGACAGGTGCTTCGTGGTCGACGAGCGGGGCGAGATCGTTTCACCGTCGGTGCTCACCGCCCTCATTGCTACCCGCGAGCTGCGCAAGCACCCGGGGTCGCCCGTGATCCACAACCTGATCACAAGCCATGCTGTGCCGGAGATCATTCGGGAGCAGGGCGGCGCGCCGGTCCGGACCCGGGTGGGTCACTCCTTCATCAAGGCAGAGATGGCTCGAACGGGCGCCATCTTCGGCGGTGAGCATTCCGGGCATTTCTACTTCCAGAAGTTTTGGCGGGCCGACTCCGGCATGATCGCGGCCCTGCACACGTTGGCTGCCCTGGGTGGACAAGAGGAGCCGCTGTCGCACCTGCTGGCCCAGTACTCCCGTTACGCCGCATCCGGTGAGATCAACTCAACTGTCGTCGACCAGCAGGAAAAGATGGACGAGATCGAGGCGCTGTATGCAGGACGTCCCGGCTTCAGTGCCGATCATCTGGACGGGCTGACGATTGACTCTGGGACGTGGTGGTTCAACGTGCGCCGGTCCAATACCGAGCCGCTGCTTCGACTCAACGTCGAAGCGCCAGACTGCCCAACAATGGAACGTGTCCGGGACGAGGTTCTGGGCCTCATTCGGGGGGAGACATCCTGATGAACATTCCCGCGGACCTGCTGGAGATCCTGGCCTGCCCGTCGTGCCACGCTCCCTTGCAGGCGAACGACTCGGAGAACCTCCTCGAGTGCTCCCGGTGCGGGCTTCGGTACCCAGTGCGCGACGACATCCCCGTGCTACTGATCGACGAAGCGTTGCCGCCTTCGACAACCGGTGCCGCGGGTGAGGCATCATCGGGCCCGGGCGCTCTCGCGTGACGCTTCCGGCCGACGAGGGGCTGCTGGACGACCCGACCCGGCTTGCCGCGGCCGACCCGGGGGAGATGCTCCGGATGGTTGCCACGTCAGCTGCCCAGGTACGAGAGGCGTCGCTTCGCGCCGAGGAGGCAGGGCTCGGCCGGCTCCGCGACGAGGGGCGGCCACGCGCCGTCCTGGTGCTGGGCGTGGGCGGCGGCGCAGGTGTCGCCGGCACTCTGCTGTCGGGGGTCGCCGGCCCCCGGTGCCCGGTGCCCATCCTTACGCAGCGTACCTTCGGCCTCCCCGGCTGGACCGGCGTCGCGGACCTGGTCTTCGCTGTCTCCGCCACCGGGACCACGCTGGAGACCCTCACCGGCGCGGAAGAGGCTGTTCGGCGCGGGTGCCGGGTCGTGGCGGTCACAACAGCGACCAGCCCGCTGGCCGACCTCGTGTTGCGGGGCCGCGGCATCGTCGTGCCCGTCGAGTCGGGGCGGCCCTCGCGCGCGACCCTGTGGGCGCTGTCGATTCCGCTGGTGGTGGCTGCGCGGGAGTTGGGTCTGCTGAGCTTGCCGGCCGACGCGATCGAGGCAACGGCGGCCTGTCTCGAGGCGATCAGCATCTCCTGTCGCCCGTCGAGCGAGTCGTTCGTCAACGAGGGCAAGGGCGTTGCGCTTCAGCTGGCCGGCAGCTTGCCCTTGCTGTGGGGAAGCACGGTGCTGACAGGTGCCGCGGCCTACCGGTTGGGATTCCAGCTCGCCGAAAACGCCAAGTACCCCGCGCTGCTCGGGGGGCTGCCCGACTTCGGCAACTATCAGGCGGTTGCCTGGGACGGCCCGTTCGGAGCTTCTGCCGCGAGTGGCTCCGACCCGACCGACCTCTTCCGGGACCGCCTCGACGACGCGGCGCGCGTCGCTCTCCGGTTGGTGCTGCTGCGGGATTCCGAGGGTGAGGCGGCCCAGCCGCGTCTTGCAATTCGCGCGGATGCGTTGGCCCAGCTGGCCAGGGAACGCGGCCTTCGGGTGACTGAGATCAAGGCTGCCGGCAGCAGCCCGCTGGAGCGCCTGGCCTCCCTCATCGGGCTTGCCGACTACGCCTCCGTGTACCTGGCGCTCGCCACGGGCACCGACCCGATGACGTTGCCCGCGCTGTCCGATCTGGACGAGCGCCTCGACGAGCCCGGCGAGTAGCCCGGCCGTCTGTCGAAGGACCCGGGTGGCCAGTCGCGCAGGAGGCGGACCGGACCTCGCGTGGCGCCTGCCCATGGCGATGCGCCAGCGACCGGGGCTCCCTACACTGACCGAAGAAGCCCGCCGCATCTCAGGAGCCGTTGCGTGTCCGATCTTCCCAAGCACGACATCACTGATCTTTCTCTCGCGGAGCGCGGCAGGGCCCGCATCGACTGGGCCGACCGGAACATGCCGGTCCTGCGAGAGATCCGCGAGCGGTTCGCCAAGGAGCGGCCCTTCGAGGGAATCCGGTTCGCGGCATGTATGCACGTCACGACCGAGACGGCGAACCTGATGCGGGCGCTCAGCGAGGGCGGCGCGGAGGTGCACCTGTGCGCCTCGAATCCGCTGTCGACGCAAGATGACACCGCGGCCTCGCTGGTCTCCGACTTCGGAGTGCCCGTGTACGCGCGCAACGGGGTTGATCGGGACGGCTACTACGCGCACATCAACGCAGCCCTCGACTGCCAGCCCCATTTTGTCTTCGACGACGGCTGCGACCTCGTGAACACCCTGCACACCGCCCGCCGCGACCTGCTGCCGACGGTGCGCGGCGGGTGCGAGGAGACGACTACCGGCGTCATCCGGTTGCGGCAGATGACCCGGGACGGCGCGCTGCACTTCCCGATGATCGCTGTGAACGACACCGACACCAAGCACATGTTCGACAACCGCTACGGGACCGGGCAGTCGAGCCTCGACGCGATCATGAGGGCGACGAACACGCTCTTCGCCGGGAAGACAGTGGTTGTAGCGGGATATGGCTACTGCGGTCGGGGGGTTTCGGACCGCGCGCGCGGCCTCGGGGCCCATGTTGTCGTGACCGAGATCGACCCCACGAAGGCGCTGGATGCCAACATGCAGGGCCTCACTGTCCTCCCCATGTCCGAGGCGGCCCGTGTCGGGGACGTGTTCATAACCGTGACCGGGAACCGGGACGTGCTGCGCCGGGAGCACTTCGAGGTCATGAAGGACGGTGCCATCCTGGCCAACTCGGGCCACTTCGACGTCGAGATCGACATTCGGACCCTGGAGTCGATGGCTGCGGAGAAGCGCAGCCGCATCCGGCATCAGACCGATGAGTACATCCTCTCCGACGGCCGCCGCCTGCTGCTCATTGCCGAGGGCAGGCTCGTCAACCTCGGCGCTGCCGAGGGCCACCCGGCGGCGGTCATGGACATGTCGTTTGCTGACCAGGCCCTGACGGCGGAGTGGCTGGCGGGCGTGTCCGACGAGCTTGCCCCAGGCGTCTACGACGTGCCCGAGGAGATCGACAAGCAGGTCGCGCGGGTCAAGCTGGAATCCATGGGGATCGGCATCGACCGCTTGACGCCGGCCCAGGAGGAGTACCTGAACTCCTGGGAAGTGGGGTCCTGAGTCTGACGGGTCGCAGTACAGACCACGGTTGAGCGGGTCGCGCGGCTCACGCGTTGTCTGCGTCATTGGTCGGCGCACCTCACCACCAGAGACTCGTCCTCGGCGGCCAGGGGAAGAGAAACCATCTCCTCGACTGTCGGGACGAGTTCTGGTGCGCCAACTGCCCGGATGGCGGCGCCGATCGTGTCGAGAGTGCCGGGTGGGTCGGCTGCGATGCCCAAGTCGGTGAAGCGGCGCGCCGTGACCAGCACCCGCGACTCCAGCGAGCCGACGGCATCGTTGTACGAGCGGATGCATCCGGTCAGTGAGCGCCCGAGCCGGTCGACGTGGCCCCCCAGGGCACCTAGCCGGTCGTAGAGCTCCCGCCCCAGCCGGACGATCTCTCGGGCGTTGTCGGCCAGTGTCTCTTGCCGCCAGGTGTGGGCGACGGTGCGCAGCAGCGCGATGAGAGTGGACGGCGTTGCCGGCACGATGTTGCGCGCGAACGCGTACTCCAGCAGAGCCGGGTCTTCTTCGAGGGCCGCGTCGAGGATGGTGTCAGCGGGGACGAACATCACGACAAAGTCCGGGCAGTTGTCGAACTGTGCCCAGTAGGCCCTCCCGGACAGCTGCTCGACGTGGTGGCGCAGCTGCCGGGCATGCGCCCTGCGTCGCTCTGCCCGGGTCGCCTCGTCGCGTGCCTGCACCGCCTCCAGGAACGCGGCAAGAGGTGTCTTGCTGTCGACCACGATGACCCGGCCGCCGGTCAGGTGCACGAGGAGGTCGGGGCGCAGGGCGCCGTCGTCACTGGTCCGCAGCGTGTCTTGCTCGGTGAAGTGACAGTGCTTCACCATCCCCGCCGCCTCGACGGCCCGGCGCAGCTGCATCTCGCCCCAGCGGCCGCGCACGTTCGGGGCGCGCAACGCCGACACGAGAACCGAGGTCTCGGCGCGCAGCTGGTCACCGGTCGCGCGCATCTGTGCCACTTCGGCTCGCAGCCCGGCGTAGGCGGACATCCGCTGTCGTTCCACTTCGGACAGCTGGGCCTGCACTGCCGTCAACGACTCGCGCATCGGCCGGACCAGGGCCTCGACCGCGCGCGCATGCTCATGCCGTTCGCCGTCGGCGATGTTGGCTGTCGAGTCGACGACACGCTCCAGCGCTCTCGCCGCCAGCAGGTCGAACTGGCGCGCCAGGTCGTCCTCGTCGCGGCGTAGGCGCTTCTCGTATTCCAGCGCCGTCTCGAGCTCGCGGACTCGGACGGCGCCGGACCGAGCGCGGGCCTGCGCGCGGGTGCTGGTGACAAGCGTGCCGAGCAGCCACCCGGCGGAAAGCAGCGCGAGCCCGACGATCAAATCGACTGCGGTCATGGCGACACCATGCCCGGCGCCTACGACAGTTCCTGAAAGAGATCACGGCGAGTGCCCGAGCCGCCCTCCGGCGGCAGGTCTGCCGGGTGGCTGCAACGCACGCGAGCCGACTTGCGCGAGGCCGGGCTGCGCCGCGCGCGGCTGCGCCGTCAGGGCTTGAGTTTGCTGGCTTGGTAGGTGAACTGTTGCCGGAATTGCTGGAGCTGGGCGCCCGGCATCGTCGTGGGAGCGGCGCCTGTCGTGGTAGCCAACTGAATCTCGGTCACCGGCGTCACAGTGAAGTTCGACTGGGCAGCGACGAGGAACCCGAATGTCCGCGCGTTTGCCGCCGGCGACAGATTGGCCACCGACACGGGGTGACGGGAAGGTTCGTGTCACCAGGGGCAGGGTGGCGAGCCGCTCTCACACCGCGAACTGGTTGATGCGGCTGCTGGGAAACCGCCAGCGTCGCTGGTCGCCTCGGTGAACCCGAGCGCGGGTCCTCGCCGGCGGATCGTCAGGCGAACAGTCCCGCGCCGCCCGCTGCGGCAGCCTCCTCGGCAACAGCGGCAAACTGGTCATACGCGGGACCGATCACGGTTGTGACGAAAGCCATGGAGGGACCGCCACCGAAACAGATTGCCAGGGCTGCCGCCTCCATCACCTCCGCCTTGGTGGCGCCACAGGCGACGAGTTTGGGCATGTGCAGCGCGACGCAGTTCTCGCAGCGCGTGTACGCGATGGCGCCCATGGCCACGAGCAGCTTGGTCTTTGCGTCCAGGACACCCGGTGCCTCGATGGTCTCCATCGCGGCCTGCTGCGCCGCGATCTGGGCCCCGATCAGGTCCTTGCCCTTCTCGAGCGCGTCAGCCAGGGTCGCGTGGGTTTCGATCGCGTTGAACATGTGGCTCTCCCTGAGCTCCCGGTCCGGCCTGGGTGGACAGGCGCACGGGATGGCCGTGAGCAGTTGCCAATCACATCGGCATGACCCGCGCCGGGCTGAGGGGTCGGCGCCTCGGCGCCGATTGTCCGGCGAGATTCCGTGCCGAGAGCCATCAACGTCAGAGCGAACGGGTAGCCCCACACCCCAGGAGAGTTCAGGCATCTTCGTGAAGTTCATCCCGTGGATCGTGCCGATGAGCGTCCGGGCGAAGAGGATGGCGGCCCAGGCCGAGATCTTCTTGACCTCCTCGTTCTGGGGCGAGGCTCCTCTCCTTCAGGCTCTTCCGGCACCTGGGCGATGGAGACGGCTTGACGCGGCGTTGCCAGCGCATTGGCGTAGACCCACAGAGGGTCGTTCTGGGAGGGTCCGGCCCCATAGGTTGCGGCGTCACCGGGCACGGGATACGCGTTGTCGTATCCGTGGATGACGGCACCGCCAATGTCCGACGATTCGGTAAGCGGGATCTCCACGCCGCTGTAGGGAGCCTGGTGACCACCGAGCTCATAGTGGCTCGACGATTTGTCCACCGCGTACCCGCCCACGACCACGTCGCCCACATTAGTGCCGCATTCTGCGCGCCGGCCGTGCCGGACAGGACGGCGAAACCGTGGGCGGAAATGGGCGGCCAG
>JADGOW010000150.1 GCA_017882765.1 Frankiaceae bacterium | reverse complement strand
TCCCAGCGTCCCAGCGTCCCAGCGTCCCAGCGTCCCAGCGACCCAGCGTCCCAGCGACCCAGCGCTCCAGCGACCCAGCGCTCCGGCAGCGCCCGTACACATCCGCACAAGATCGGTCCCATATGCCCGGGATGCGGTGGTTTCGAAACCGGGACATACCGCCCTCGCGGTGCTCACGCGTGCCGGCCAGCGAATCGCGGCAGGAAAAGAGGACCAGCGGAGTCGGGGCCGAGGTGGTTGCCTCCGATCGACAGGGCCTCGCCGTCGTTCTTACAGAACCCGGTGGCCGTACATTTCGCCCAGGGGGTCCGCGATGAGCTCGAGCCGGGCCCCGTCGGGGTCGCGGAAGTAGATCGACGTCCCGCTTTCCTGCAGATACTCGACGCCCGCGGCGTCCAGGTTGGCCCGCAGCTTGGCCCACCGCTGCGGCTCCACTGAAATCGCCATATGGTGCAGGCCGCCGAGCACTTCCGCGTACGGGCCGAGGTCGAGGCCCGGAAAGTCGAAGAAGGCGAGCAGATTCCCGTTGCCGATGTCGAAGAAGAAGTGATTCGAGCCGCGGTAGTCGCGGTTTTCGAAGATGTCGGTGAGCGGAAACTCCAGCACCTCGCTGTAGAACTTGATCGTCTGCTCGACGTCGCTGCTGAGCAGCGCCGTGTGGTGCACGCCGCGCGCCGACGACTGCGGCCGGTCACCAGCCGGCCGCAGGTAGGCCCGGCGGAGCTCGGCGCGCCGCGCCTCGATTGCCGCAAGGTCGATCGTCATCGGATCTCCTGCCGTCAGCTACCGGGACCACGGGGTCGTCGGGCGCTCCTGGCGTACCCCGTCGACATCGATATCGACCCGCTCGTTATAGAAGGCGATGTAATCTCGCACGTCCTCGGCCTCTCGGCGTACCTCGCCCGGGTAGGTCCACCCGACGTCCGGTACCGGGTCCCCGCCCAGCTGGGCTGACCAGTGCACCGGCGTCCCCTTGTACGCGCAGTGCGTCACGGTTGCACTGGCTTCGAGCAATTCGGACCGGACATCCGCGCGGGGTACGTACCAACGCACCGGCAGCCCGGTCTCATAGAGGGCGCGCGTCGACGTCGAGTCGGCGAGCACCACCGCCCCGTCCGGACCGTCGAGGGAGATGACGACGTGGCGGTGCGTCGGCACCACATCGATGCGGTGATAGGGATCCCTTACGTGGACGTAAACCTGCTCGTCCTCCTCGAACCACGCGTCCACCGCGTCCCAGGCGACCCGGACATGGCCCGCCACCGCAGGTTCGGGGCGTGCCCGGTCGAAGGCGACGTCTTCGGCGGGGAAGGCGTAGTGCGGCATTCTCCGGCTCTCGAAGACGAGGACGGTGCGGTCTGAGTCGACCACCGTCTCGTCGTCCTTGACAGCGCGGACCCGGCGGGGGAAGGGCTCCACGTAGGTGACCTGACTCGGCACGTCGAAATTGAAATGGCCGCCGGGGGACTGCCCGAACGGCCCGGACCCCATCGTCAGACTCATACCTGCCCCAACCCCGAGTGTGGGGGAAGCCTTCCGCAGATCGAGCAAGACAACCGGGCGGCCGCGGCCGGGCGGCTCACAGCGTCGGCAGCAGGCCGCGCTGACGTGCCATCCGCACCCAACCGGGGTATTCGGTGATGAGCAGGTCGAAGAGCTGGTCGTCGGGCAGCAGCATGGGGTCGGCGACGCTGAAGAAGTTCGCGTTGTCCAGGAATCGACCGCCCATGTTGTCCAGTTCCTCCAGGAACCCGAAGTTAGGCTGGACCAATCTGTTGAAGAACCAGCCCGACTGCTTCTTCTTACCGCCGGGCGCCGGCAGGCCGACATTGCGGCTGGCTTGTCCGATAGCCATGAATTGCCAGAACAGGGGCTCGTAGGACGACCAGGTCACCTGGAGTCTGGCGATGTCCTGGTCGAAGGTCTGCCCGTCCGTGACGAACATGACGAATACGGGCAGCTTGTCTGATCGGGGCGAGTTCCGCGGCCCGGCGGCGGCGTCCGGGAAGTAGTGCTTCCTGATCATCGCCATCGCCCTGCCGTAGTAGGTGCCGCCTTCCAGCTTGTGTCGGCGCAGCAGCCCTTCGATGTATCCGACGCGGCGATCGAGGTCGAGCGGACCGACGTCGTGGGCGTCTTCGCCGAACAGGAAGACGTCCACCTGCCCGTCGTCGTCGAGCTGGACTGCCAGCGCCAGAGCGCGCTCGCAGAGCTGTTGGATCTTCCCGCGCTTGTAGAGGGACTTCATGGACGCGGAGATGTCCAGGCAGAGGGCGACCCGCGCCCGGTGTTCTGCCATCCCCTGCTTCTCCAGCGAGACGCCGGCCTTCTTGACCAGGTCGACGACGTGAGCGGGCTGGTTGGCCAGCTGCTTCTCCAACCGGATGCGCTTGTCCGTGCTCACGCCGGGGCCGTGGGCGGGCGGGGGCGGTGCGGGGGGCTGGTAGGCGGCGGGCGTGATACCGAAATGGGTCGCGAGGCCGGCAAGGCCGGAGTCCCAGCCCTGCGCGACCGCCCGCACCTTCCATTCACCGCGACGCCGGTACAGCTCTGCGAGCACGAGCGCAGTTTCGGTGGCCGCCGGAGGCACGTCGAAGCGGATCAACTCGGTCCCCGAGTCGCCGTCGTGGAGCCGGAGCTGCAGACCCTGCACCTGGTCCAAAGGCTGCCCTTCGGTGGAGGCAGCGACCGCCAGCGTCTCGATACCGGCGGCCAGCCCGGCCAGATCGACCGTCAGCGCATCGTCGCGCCCCGACTTGCCGGCGTGCCGCACGGACCCATCCGGTGAGCCGGGCTGGTTGTAGAACACGAAATCGTCGTCACTGCGGACCTTGCCGTCGGCAGCCAGCAGCAGGCATGAGGCGTCCAGGTCCGGGCCGCCCGACCCGGCCACGACCACGCGCAGGCGCCGCACGTGCGGTGCCAACGAGGTCAGGGAGACATTGCCGCCTTTGACGATCGTCTGGGCCACGGCTGGTGAGGGTACTGTGCCGCGCCCGCCGGGTGCCGCCTACGGTGGCGGCATGCGCACTCGCACACTCGGGCAGGGATTGGTCGTCTCCGCGCAGGGGCTCGGCTGCATGGGCATGAGCGAGTTCTACGGGCAGGGGGACGAGGCCGAAGCGCTCGCCACCATCGGGCGGGCCCTCGATCTCGGGGTCACCCTGCTCGACACCGCCGACATGTACGGGCCGTTCACCAACGAACGTCTCGTCGGCAGAGCGATCGCCAGCCGCCGGGGCGACGTTGTGCTCGCCACCAAGTTCGGCGTCGTGCGTGACGAGGACGGCGGAAGGCGGGGCATCAGCGGCAAGCCAGACTATGTCCGGCAGGCCTGCGACGCATCCCTGCAGCGGCTCGGCGTTGACGTGATTGACCTGTATTACCAGCACCGCGTCGATCCCGATACACCCGTCGAGGAGACCTGGACCGCTTTGAAAGGCCTGGTCGAGGCGGGGAAGGTGCGCCATCTCGGCATTTCCGAGGCCGGGCCTGAGACCATTCGCAGGGCCGCTGCGGTACATCCGGTGACAGCCGTTCAGACTGAATGGTCCCTGTGGACTCGGGACCCGGAAGTCACCGGCGTACTTGCGACGGCCCGCGAGCTGGGGATCGGCTTCGTGGCCTACTCCCCGCTGGGTCGCGGATTCCTGTCCGGGTCGCTCCGCGCACCGGATGACCTTGCTGCGGACGACTTCCGTCGGGCCAATCCGAGGTTCCAGGGCGACAATTTCCGGCGCAATCTCGAGCTGGTGGACAAGGTGCGCCAGCTTGCCGCGGAGAAGTCGTGCACGCCGTCCCAGCTCGCCCTGGCGTGGGTACTCGCCCGGGGCGACGACGTCGTACCCATCCCCGGCACGAAACGCCGAAAGTACCTGGAGGAGAACGTCCAGGCGGACGATCTGACACTGAGCCGGGAAGACCTCGACCAGCTGGACGCCGTGTTTCCGCCGGGAGCGACCGCAGGCGCGCGCTACGCCGACATGTCCCCCATAGGCCGATAGCACGGCCGGCCACTCACCAGAGGCGCAGCAAGCCGTTCTTGTGCTGGGCGAGCCGGGCAGGCCGCGCCCGCCGGTAGGAGTGCTGTAGGCGTGGTAGGCGGGCCAGGCGGCGGTCAGGCGAGAGTCAGGAAGAGCTTCTCCATCTGGTCCACGCCCATCGCGGGGCGCGACCCGGCGGCTTCTTCGGCGATGCTCTGCCGCATCGCGCAGGCGACCAGCTTGAAGCCGGCCCGGTCAAGTGCCCGGGACACCGCGGCCAGCTGCGTGACTACCTCATCGCAGCCCCGACCAGATTCGATCATGCGGATGATCCCGCCGATCTGGCCCTCGGCGCGGCGCAGGCGCTTGAGGATCTCCTCGACCTGCTCCTCGTCCCTCAGCTTCATGTGATCTCCCGGGTGGGGTCGGACCCGACCACTCTAGCATAGTACCCCCTGGGGTATCAGGGATGACTACGCCGCGGGCTCCGTCAGGACGTAGCGCCCTGGCCACGCGACATGCAGGCCGGCGAGAGCCGCTTCGTCAGCACCGCGAACTCGAGATCGGGGCGCTTGGGGATGCCGTAGCGCTCATCGCCGTACGGGAACGGCACCCGTCGCCCCGTGTCGTGGTACCCGCGCCGCGCGTACCAGCGGATAAGGGCGACCCGCTGGGGGAAGACCATGAGGCGCATCTCGTGCGAGCCCCACTCCCGGCCGGCGATGCGCTCGGCCTCGGCGCGTACGGCATCGCCCATCCCTCGCCCCTGCAGATCGGGCCGCACCGCGAACATGCCGAAGTAGGCGGTGCCGTCCGGGCGCTGTTCGAGCTGGCAGCAGCCGGCCGGCGCGCCCGTCGGGCCGGTAGGGAGGTCCGCGAGCAGGAGCCGCCCGTGCGGGGAGCGCACGATCTCGATGACCTCGCGCGCGTCGGTGCGCTGGCCGTCGAGGAGGTCTGCCTCCGTGGTCCATCCCAGTCGGCTCGGATCGCCGCGGTAGCACGACTCGACCAGCCCCACGACGGCCGCGACGTCGCTCTCACCGGCGAAGCGGAACCGCAGGCCCCCGACGTCCACGTCGAGCAGTATCACCAGCCGGCGGGCGCGAAGACGCACAGATGGCCGCTCGCCTGGATCAGGCTTCCCCACGTGGGGAACAATGATGGAGGAGCCACTCGGACGCTCGATTCCGCGTCCACTGGTCTGCCCGCTCCAGCTGGACGCCGACGGGACGGAGCACCGGCATGACAGTCACGGCGCCGCAGGCGGAGTCCCCACAGGACGGCCCGCCTGAAGCAGGTGGCCGGCGTCTGCGGCTGATACTCGCCGGGCTCATGCTCGGGATGCTCCTGGCTGCCCTCGACCAGACCATCGTGGCGACGGCGCTGCCGACCATCGCGGGCGACCTCGGCGGGCTCAACCACCTGTCGTGGGTCGTCACCGCATACATTCTCGCGTCCACCATCTCGACGCCCCTGTACGGGAAGCTGGGCGACCTCTACGGGCGCAAGAAGCTCTACCAGGCCGCGATCGTGATCTTCCTGGTCGGGTCGGCGCTGTCCGGCCTGTCGCAGAGCATGGCCCAGCTCATCGGCTTCCGCGCGATCCAGGGCGTCGGCGCCGGAGGGCTCATCGTGGGGGCGCTGGCCATCATCGGCGACGTCGTGTCCCCCCGCGAGCGCGGCCGGTACATGGGTGTCTTCATGGGGGTCTTCGGCCTCGCGAGCGTCGCCGGCCCGCTGCTGGGCGGGTTCTTCACCGAGAGCCTCTCGTGGCGCTGGGTCTTCTACATCAACCTGCCGATCGGCGCCTTCGCCCTGTTCGTGGTCGCCGGCTCGCTGCGCCTACCGCGGCACCGGACGCAACACAGCGTCGACTACCTCGGGGCGGCGCTGCTGGCTCTCGGGGTCACGGCGATCATCCTTTTGACGACCTGGGGCGGGACGCAGTACGCCTGGGGCTCGGCCCCCACAGTCATCCTGGCCATCGCCGGCGTCGCCCTGATCGCGGCGTTCGTAGCAGTCGAACGGCGCGCCAGCGAACCCATCCTCCCCCCAGCGCTGTTCACCAACTCGGTCTTCTCCGTCACGAGCATCGTCGGGTTCATCGTCGGGTTCGCGATGTTCGGGGCGATCGTGTACCTGCCCCTCTTCCTGCAGACCGTCGACGGTGCGAGCCCGACGGTCTCGGGGCTGCGGATGCTGCCGCTGATGGGCGGGCTTCTCCTCACGTCCGTGGGGAGCGGGCAGCTCATCGCCCGGTGGGGCCGGTACAAGGTCTTCCCGATTGTCGGGACGGCGACGATGACGCTGGGGCTGTACCTGCTCTCCCTGATGTCGGCCGCGACCACGCACTGGGAGAGCTCGCTGTACATGCTCGTGCTCGGGCTGGGTCTGGGCCTGGTTATGCAGGTGCTCGTCGTGGCGGTGCAGAACGCCGTCCCGTACCGCTTCCTCGGCACCGCCACGTCCGCGGCGACGTTCTTCCGCTCCATCGGTGGCTCTTTCGGTGTGGCCGTGTTCGGGGCGATCTTCACGGCGACCCTGCGGGACAACCTGCCGAAGTACCTGCCCCCGGAAGCGCTGGACAAGGTCCCGCACGGCAACGTCAGTTTCAACCCGGCGCAGCTCAAGGCGCTGCCCGCACCGATCCACAACGGCTTCGTCGAGGCCTTCGCGCATTCGCTGCAGACCGTCTTCCTTGTCGGCGTCCCGTTCGGCGTCCTGGCCTTCGTGCTCACCTGGTTCCTCAAGGAGGTGCCCCTACGGACGCAGGCCCACGTGGACGTCGGTGCCGAGTCGCCGGCCGCGGCGACCCCGGCGGGTCAGCCGGGCGCGGGAAGTTAGCCCGCTGGTGCACCCGCAGCCCTACGGGCGCACCTCGAACACACGGTTGAACGGCGTCTCGGCCGCGCGGCGGAACCGGGTGAATCCCGCCGAGCGCAGCAGGCCCTCCCACTGCTCGTCGCTGACCTGGTTTCCCAGCGCGGCGCCCCCGTCGAGCAGCCCGGCCGGCGTGCAGATCGATGCAGAGCCGCCGTAGAAGACCCGCCCCACCGGGTTCAGGTTGTCCGCGACGGTGGCACCGGCGTAGGGCTCGACGACCAGCCACGTCCCGTCGTCGGCCAGCACCTCCCGGACGTGCCGGGCGGCCGCCAGCGGGTCGGACATGTCGTGCAGGCAGTCGAAGAACGTGACGAGATCCCAGCCGGTTCCCGGGAACGCCTGGGCGGTCGCCACCTCGAAGGCCACGCGCGGCGCGTACCGGGCAGCGCCAACGGCATCGTCCGCGAGCCCGGCCTCGGAGGCGCGCTTGCGAGCGGCGTCGATCGACTCCTCGTGGTAGTCGTAGCCGGTGAACCGGGACGCCGGGTACTGGGCGGCCATCAGCAGCGTGGAGGCCCCGAAGCCGCAGCCCACGTCAGCCACTGCGGCACCGGCGCGCAGCTTCTCTTCGACACCGTCGAGGGCGGGTAGCCACGACGAGGTCAGGTTGCCGACGTAGCCGGGCCGGAAGAAACGCTCGGTGCCCAGGAACAGATCCTGGTGATGCTCGTGCCAGCCGAGTCCCGTGCCGGTGCGGAAGCGTTCGGCGATGCGCTCGTAGTCGTGAATGGTGGACATGGCCAACAGCAGCCCGCCGGGCACGAACGCCGGGCTCGTCTCATCTGCCAGGCAGTAGGCCTGCTCGGGCGTCATCGCGAAGCGTCCAGTCCGGGCGTCGTAGGTCACGTAGCCGCCGGCGGCCTGGTTGCACAGCCACTCCCGCACGTAGCGCTCGGCGCAGCCCGCTCGGTGCGCGAGTTCCGCGGGAGTCTGCGGCCCACCGGCCGCGAGCCCCTTGTAGAGCCCGAGCCGGTCGCCGATGAC
>JADGOW010000026.1 GCA_017882765.1 Frankiaceae bacterium | reverse complement strand
CGCGTACCCGTCCGCCACCCCGTCCGCGCCGAAATGCAGCAGGCAGGACAGCGTTGTCAGCCCCTGCCGTTCGTGCTCGGGGTCGTGCAGGGCCACGTCCCACCAGGCGGCGGTGCGGGCGAAGTGCCCGACCCGTTCCGGCCACACGGCGTCATAGACGCGGGCCAGGTCGGCGCGGGCCTGGGCAAGGTCGTCGGCGAGGCGCAAAGCGCCGCCCGCGGGATCGTTTCCTCCGCCGCTGGCCAGCCGAGGGACGTTCAGATCCAGATGCCAGGCGGCCGGGGCATAGCCGTACCGGCCATAGATCCCGGCTTCGGACGCCCACAGCGCTGCAACCGGCTCGCCTGCCGTTTCGTGCAGCTCACTCAGCTGCCGCGACATGAGCGAGGTGAGTAGGCCCTGCCGGCGGTGATCGGGCAGGACGCCGACCAGGGTGACCCCGGCGACCGGCGCGAGCCCGCCGGGCAGGGCCATGCGGAGGGAGTAGATCGCGGTGCCGGCTACGAACCTCCCGTTGTCGATGACGGCAAGGCTGCGTTCGGGCTCGAAAACCTCCCGTTCGACGTCGACGTCTTCCTGGTAGTAGGGGGAGCCGAACGCCCGCGTGAGCATCGAGCTGAAGGCGTCGAACTCCGACCTGCCGATCGGTCGCATCGTCAGGGATCCGAGTGATGGCGGCGGGAGCATGTTCTGGGCATACCGCACGGTCCGGTGCGCGATGCCGTGGGGTCGGGCCGGACCCGGACGAATGTGACGCGGATCGCGGACAGGTGGCGCTGGTATCAGCCCAGGAGAGGAGCGGACAGCGCATCGGCGGGAGCCGGCCGGCCCGTCAGGTACCCCTGGACGGCATCGCATTCCAGTTCTCTGAGGATGCTCAGCTGCGTGGGCCGTTCGACCCCTTCGGCGATCACCCGCACCCCGAGCGTGTGCCCGAGGTTGATGATTGCCCGCACGATCGCAGTGTCGTCGGCGTCCTCCCCGAGCCGGTCCACGAAGGTGCGATCAATCTTGATCGCGTCGGTCGGGAACCGCTTCAGGTAGGCGAGGCTTGAGTGGCCCGTCCCGAAGTCGTCGACCGCCACCCGAATGCCGAGCCGGCGCAGGTCCCGCAGCCGCTGCGACGCCCGGCTCACGTCGGCCATCAGGGCCGTTTCGGTGATCTCTATCCAGAGCTGCCCACGCTGCGCCGCGGGGGTCAGCAGGTCCACGATGCTGGGCAGCGCAAGTTGATGCGGGGACAGGTTCACTGCTATCGCCGGCGCATTGCGGCGCAGCTGGCGGGCCCACTGCTCCTGTTGCCGGCCGACCTGATCTAGGACGGCCGCGCCGAGGGGATGCACCAGTCCGCTCTCCTCGGCAAGGTCGATGAACTCCCCGGCCGGCAGCAGCCCGCGTCGCGGATGCCGCCAGCGGGCCAGGGCCTCATAGCCGGTCACGGAACCGACGCCGGTGCTGGTGAGTGCCCGAAGGGGCTGGTAGTGCACTTCGATCTCACCTTCGGCGAGCCCTTTCCCAAGCTCGTGTTCCGTCCGCTGGCGAGCGTGCAACCAGTGCTGCATCGGTTCGTCGAAGATCTCGTACCTTCCACGACCCCGCTCCTTGGCCCGGTACAGGGCCGCATCAGCTTGCCGGAGCAGGTCGCTGCCCGAAAGCTGGCCGTCGGTGGTGGCGATGCCGATGCTGCACGTGCTGGTGACCCGCTCGGCTTCCACCTGGAAGGGGCTCGCGAACAGCATCCGGATGCGGTCGGCGACCGTGGTGACGTCCGCGTCTGCGGTGACGTCTTCCAGCAGGACGGCGAACTCGTCGCCCCCCAGCCGCGCGGTCGTGTCTCCGGGCCGGACGGCACCGCGCAGCCGTCCGGCAACTTGGCGCAAGAGCAGGTCACCAGCGGCGTGCCCGAGGCTGTCGTTGGTCACCTTGAACCGGTCGAGGTCGAGGAACAGCACTCCCAGCCGCCGGCCGGACCGGACATGGCGGGCGAGGGCGGCGTTGAGGCGGTCCCCGAACAGCACGCGATTGGCGAGGCCGGTGAGGGGGTCATGCAATGCCTGATACCGAAGCTCCTGTTCGGCGCGCCGGCGTTCGGTGATGTCGCGGACGACGCCGGTGAACAGGCGCCGGTTCCCGAGGTTGACCAGGGTTACGTGCAGGTCGATCGGGAAGGTCGTGCCGTCGCGGCGCAGCGCCTCCACCTCGCGGCCGCGCCCGATGATGTGGCTCTGCCCGGTCCTGAGGTAGTGCTCGACGTAGCCCTGGTGCTGGGTGGCGTGCGGGTTGGGCATGAGGATGCTGACGTCGCGGCCGACCAGCTCGTCCTCCGAATAGCCGAACAGGGTCAGGCAGGCGCGGTTGACCGTGTCGATGCGCCCTCGCTCGTCTATGGTCACGATGGCCTCGCCCGCTGTGTCGAGCACGGCTTGGGCCTTCGCCTGAGACTCTCGCAATGCTGCCTCCACCTGGGTGGAGCGCACTACGACGGCGAGCCGCTTGGCGGCGCGCTGGAGCAGGCGAAGCTCTCCCGCCCCCAGGCTCGGGGCGGTACGGGTGCCGACGAGCAGCACGCCGACCAGCTCACCGTCGGTCTGCCGGGCGGGCTGGTGACGCCCGTTGGCCGGCAGCGGGCCGACGACTTGCCCGCCGACCACGAGGGGAACGCCAGCGAGGCTGCGGAGGCCGGCTGCGCGCAATGCAGGGTCCAGCGAGCGGTCGTGGGGGAGGTCTGCCACGATCAGGGGCTTGCGCTCCGCCGCGACGGTTCCGGCCAGGCCCTCCCCGACGCGAGTGCGCGGCGGCACTGGGGTTTCCGGCGGCACTGGGGTTTCCGGCGGCACTGGGGTTTCCGGCGGCCCGCCGGTGTCCAGTCCGACGGCGCCGCCACTGACCAGGCCACCTCCTTCCAGCAGCAGTACCTGGGCCGTCTCCACCCGGAGGAGGTCGCGCAGCCGGGGGAGGAACTCGTCCACGAGGGTGCGCAGGGAGGCGTGGCCGAGCATGGCGTCGGTCAGGTCGAGAAGCCGTTCGAGTTCGGCGCTCGTGCCCGGCCGGCCGGCGGACTGCCGCGCGGTGTCCCGGTCTTCCCGAAGCGCGAGCACAACCCCGGTCACCTGCCCCGCGGCGCTGACTGGTCGCAGCGTCGCGCTGGTTCCCGAGTCGAGGTCGACGTCAGCGGGGACGCCCGTGGCGAACACCTCGCGGACGTGCGCCTCGGCCGCTTCGAGGTCGGGGAGGACCTCCGGCAGCGGCCAGCCTGGGTGCGCGACCCCGGAGGCCACGGCGCGGTCGGCCCAACGCGCGTTGACGCGCTGGCACCGGAGGTCTGGCCCGACGAGGGCCATCGGTGTGTCGGCGTGGTCGAAGAGGGCGGCGGCCAACCCGTCAGCGGCCGGGTCCGTCATGATCGGGCTCCGTGGATCAGCTTCCCGAGCCCGGCCTGCAGTGTCGTCACGATCACCCGCCTGCCCAATGTGTCCGGAATGTCCAAAGACTATCGCGTTGAGTAACTCAACAGGCACGTAGGGCTACCGACTTCGCTAGATCAGGCACACAGCCGTTCTCCACGGGTCGCCGGGGGGCCGCGTTACGGGGTGGCGGCGGGCGTCCCCGACCACACCGCTTTGGCTCCCGAGTGTCCGATGCGGACGATCTCCACGGTAGATCCGACGGCCGTCACCAGTGCGAGGGTTGCCGCCGCGATCGCGATGGGACGTTGCCACGAGGAAACCTTGACGATCCGGGCGGTCGCGCCCGGCGGCAAGGCAGTACGCAGCCGGGACGCGAGGCGATCGCCTCGCGTCCCGGCTGGACCCGCCCCCGGGGGGTGGGGCGGGGTCAGGGGTCGAGCCGGCGCGACGGCCGACGGGGCACCGCCGGTGGCGGCCTGGGGGCCGGCCGACACCAGAACGGGGGTCGAAGGCTCGATACCCCGGCTCAGGGATTGCACGGGAGTGGCCAGCGACCACACCCACGGCAACGCGACGACGGCAACCGCCGCGATCCACAACCCCGCGGCCCACGGCAGCAGCCCGTCGGCCATCGCGATGTGTTGCTGGATCAGGGGGGTGCCGGGAAGCCGGCGGGCCAGGCTCTCACCGCTCTCCTTCGCCACCGGCACGGAGACCAGTGCGAGGGTGGCCAGGATGAGGACGACCGGACCGTAGCGGCGCCGAACCGCCGGCCACAGCGCAGCGATCACGACCGCGATGGCTGCAAGGGGGACGAGAACGACGGCCGCGTGCACCGCGAGCGGGTGCGTCGGCACCCCGAAGATTGTGGCGGGCATCTGGCTCCTGGCCGGCCGGTTCGTGCCGCCGGCCTTGCGTCGTTCGTGTCGGTGGTCTTGCGGACTTGTCTCTTGCGACTTGTTCTCTTGCGACTTGTCTCTTGCGAGCTGTCGAGGCGGCGCAGCCGTGCGCCCCCCCAATCCAGGATCGGCACGGTCGGTCGAGGGCCGATCAAACACAGGGGTGCTCCGGGTCAAGAGTCCGCCAAGGTCTGCGCCACCGTGATCAGACTGCGGCGATCAGACTGCGGCGATCAGACTGCCGGGGTCAGGAAGACCGCGAAGGTCGGCGGCCGCGGCCGCACCAATTCGATCCGTCCGCCGTCCGCCTCCACGAGCGCTCGGGCCAGGTTCAGCCCCAGGCCCGTGGAAGCAGCGCCGCTCACGTGGCGCTCGAAGATGGCCGGCACCAGGTCCGGGGGGACCCCCGCGCCTTCGTCGGAAACCGTCAACGTGACAGCCTCGGCGACGGTCTCGACAGCCATCGTCACGGTGCCGGCGCCGTGCTGCAGCGCGTTCTCCAGCAGTGTGCCGACAACCTGCGCGAGCGCCCCGGGAGTAGCCAGCACGCTCACCTGCCGGCCCGACAGCTTGGTCACCAGCGGCCGGCCGGCGCGCTGGAACAGCGGCTCCCATTCGCGGCGCTGCGCGGCAAGAACCACCCCCACGTCGACGGGGACGGCCGATCCGGAGCGCTGCCGGCGGACTTCGGCGAGGAACCCGTCGACCACGGCGGTCAGCCGTTCGACCTGGTCGAGCCCGGCGACCGCTTCCGCGCGCATCTCGCCCGGATCGTCGGAGGAGGCGATCTCCTCGAGGCGCAGCGCGAGCGCGGCGAGCGGGGTGCGCAGCTGGTGGGAGGCGTCCGCGGCAAAGGTGCGTTCGCGCTCCAGCAGCGCCGCGATGCGCAGCACGCTCGAGTCGAGGGCCTCGGCGACCCGGTCGACCTCGTTGATTCCGTAGCGGCGCCCGCCCGGCCGGACGTTGCCTGCCCCGATCCGCGCGGCCTGCCGAGCGAGGTCTTCCAGCGGGAGGGCGAGCCGGCGGCCGGTCCGGATACCGACCGCGACGGCGATCAACCCAGCCAGCAACGCCAGCCCCGCCACCACCGCCCACCGCCGCCAGATGTCCTCGTTCAGTTCCTGCCGGCTCGTGGTGAGCGTCACCGAACCGGACTGTCCCCCCGGGCCGCCGCCGTTGGCCGGCAACGGGGCGGTGACGGTGAGCCGGGGCGTGGGCACGTCCGGGCCCGCTGCTGTCGGCGCCCGGCCGGCAACGATCACGACGGCGTGCGTATCGGGCGCCAGCAGGGGCGTGACGGTCGCCGCGGTCAGCGGCCGGTCGTCCTCGATGCGGTCGTGGACCGCGCGGGCCAGCGCCTCGGCCTGCCCGGTCAAGCGCAGCACAGCCTCGTTGGTGACCTCGTGCTGGGCGAGCACTCCCAGCGGGACGCCGAGCAGGATCACCGCAGCGGCCACCGGGATCGCCGACGCGAGCAGCAGCCTCCGGCGCATGGCAGACCGCCCCCGACCTCGTCCGCCCGGCCGTCAGGAGCCACCGGCACTGCTGCCCGCACTGCCGGGGGATTCGGGCTCGAGTTCCAGCCGGAACCCGACGCCGCGCACGGTCGTGATGAAGCGAGGAGCCGCGGGGTCGTCGCCAAGCTTGCGCCGAAGCCACGACACGTGCATGTCGACTGTCTTCGTCGATTGCCACCAGTCGGTTTCCCACACCTCACGCATGAGCTGCCGGCGGGTGACGACCCGGCCGCGCTCGCGGACCAGTACTCGCAGCAGGCCGAACTCCTTCGCGGTCAGGCGTAGCTCCGCACCGTCGACGAAGGCACGGTGGGCGGCTTCGTCCACCCACAGCCCATGGTTCACGACGGTGGCCTGCCCATCCTGGCCGCCCGCCCCGGCGACACCGGCGACCCCGCCTGCCCCGGCGACCGGCACCGCGGCGGCCGCGCCGCTGCGCCGTAGCAGCGCCCGTAGGCGCGCGAGCAGTTCGGCGAGCCGGAAAGGCTTGGTGAGGTAGTCGTCGGCCCCAGCGTCGAGGCCGACGACCGTGTCGAGCTCGTCCGCGCGGGCAGTCAGCATCAGGACGGGCAGCGCCGGGAATCGCTGCCGCAGGCGGCGGCAGACCTCCAGCCCATCCATGCCCGGCAAACCGAGATCCAAGACGACGAGGTCGAGCCGACCGGCGGCAGCCGCAGTCAGAGTCTCAGCGAGAGCGGTGGGTCCGTCGGCGACGAGGACGACCTCGTATCCCTCGCGGCGCAAGGCGCGCTCGAGCGGAGCGGAGATCGCGGGATCATCCTCGGCAAGGAGCAACTGACCCACGGTCGAGCAGCGTACGGCGCGGGTGGTTGGCTGTCGCGGCATCGCCTTCCAGACATGGGGCCTAGGAACCGGGGGATAGCGGTGGTCGAATCGGCCTGGGAATCGGCCCAGATCCAGCTGGCGCACGCGGCGCAGGAGCTGCGCCTCGACGACGGCACGCATGAGCTCCTCCGGATGCCGCGACGCTCGATCACCGTCAGCGTCCCGCTCACCCGTACCGACGGGCGGGTCGAGGTGCTCACCGGGTACCGGGTGCAGCACAACCTGACCAGGGGCCCGGCCAAGGGCGGCACCAGGTTTCATCCGGCGACCGACCTGGACGAGGTCCGGGCCCTGGCCATGTGGATGACCTGGAAATGTGCGCTCGTGGACATCCCCTTCGGGGGCGCGAAGGGCGGCGTGGCCGTCGACCCGCACGCGCTGACGCGCACCGAGCTGGAACGGCTGACCCGCCGCTACGTCAGCGAGATCCTGCCCGTGATCGGCCCGGAGAAGGACATCCCGGCCCCGGACGTGGGCACCGACGAGCAGATCATGGCCTGGATGATGGACACCTACTCGGTGCAAAGCGGCTACACGGTGCGGGGGGTGGTCACCGGCAAGCCGGTGAGCATCGGCGGGTCACGCGGCCGGGGTGGGGCGACGAGCCGCGGCGTGCAGTACACGACGCTCTGCGCCCTGCGGGATCTCGAAATGGACCCGCACGACATGCGGGTCGCGGTCCAGGGCTTCGGCAAAGTGGGGGGGCTTGCCGCCCAGTACCTGCACGACGCGGGCTGCACGGTCGTCGCCGTCAGTGACAGCAAGGGTGGCGCCTACAGCGCCCGGGGCCTGGACCCGGTCGCCCTGCTGCGGCACCGCCGGTCGGGCGCGCCCTCGGTGGCGGGCTACCCGGGCACGGACGCGATCACGAACGAGGAGCTGCTCGAGCTCGACGTGGACGTCCTCGTGCCGGCCGCCCTGCACGGCGTGATCACCGAGGAGAACGCCGGCCGGGTGCGCGCCCGCGTGATCGTCGAGGCGGCAAACGGGCCGGTCACCCCGTCCGCGGACGCCGTCTTGGCCGACCGCGGGGCGACCGTCGTGCCGGACGTGCTGGCCAATGCCGGCGGGGTGGCCGTCTCCTACTTCGAATGGGTGCAGGACCTGGCGGCCTACTGGTGGTCCGAGGACGAAGTGAACGAGCGCTTGCGCGTCCTCATGGAACGCGCCTACGCCGAGGTGGCGTCGCTGGCCGCCGCGCGCGGCCTGTCCCTGCGGAGGGCCGCACAGGTCATCGGCGTGGGCCGCGTGGCGGAAGCGCACCGGACACGAGGGCTCTACCCGTGACCTAATCCGGGCCTGCCGAGCCCGCGGTGCGACACTGGCCGCGCGGGCCGAGCGAGGAGGACGACGACGTTGGACGCTGGGGCGCCGGAAAAGCCGGGGTCGCCGGGGACGCTCTGCGAGCGCGACCGCGAGCTGCTCGCCTTCGAACGGCACTGGTGGCGCCACGCCGGCGCGAAGGAGCAGGCGATCCGGGAGCGGTTCGGGATGTCGGCCACCCGCTACTACCAGCTGCTCAATGTCCTGCTGGACCGGCCGGAGGCGCTGGTCGCCGACCCCATGCTCATCAAGCGGTTACGCCGGCTGCGCAGCGCCCGGCAGAAGGCACGCGCCACACGCAGAGTGGGGGGTGGCAACTGAGCGTCAGGCGGCGGCCCCCCGCGGCGGCGGCCCCCCCGGTCTTCCGCACGCCGGGGAGGGCGGCCAAGGTCGCGCTGTCTGTCGCTCTGAGCGCCGCGACGGTCGTCGTGGCCTTCAGTGCCGCCGACCTGATGGTTACTTCTCCCGGCTCGTCGGGGTCCACGGCCGGGACGTTGGCGATCGGCGCCTCGCCAGGCGGGGCCCCGACAACTCCGGCCACTGCGCAGCGCGGCGGGGGCGGGGGTGCCGCGCCGGGCCTGGCGGCGCCGATCGTGATCGGGCTCGTCGACGGCACCGGGCGGCCAGGTGCGCTGGCAGCCGTCACGGCGCGGATGCCGGCAGCTCTCGCCGCACCGGAGGTCATCCCGGGCCTGGCCGGGTGGCCGCAGTGCGCCAACAGCTTTCTCGGCGCCGCGCCCGCGGCGGTGGCGGCCGCCACCTGGCTCGCCGCCGAGGTTCCGTCGCTGCAGCGGGTGCCCTTGATCCGGCTGCCTTTGTCGCTGCCCAAGGTGATGACGACACGGCCGGTCCTCGTCGTGTGCAAGGATCTCGCATCGTGAGCGCTGCTGCCAGCCTGCCTGAGCCGATCACAGATGCGGGGCGCGACGGGCTGGCCGCCCTACTGGCCGCGCCTGGCCAAGCGGTCGTGGCGACCGACTATGACGGGACGTTGGCCCCCATCGTCGATCGTCCGGAGGATGCCATACCCGCGCCCGGCGCGATCGACGCGCTGGGCGGGCTCGCCCGCGGGGTGGGCGCGGTCGCGATCGTGTCCGGGCGAACGCTGCCCGAACTGCTGCGGCTCGGCGGCCTGCGGGAGCATCCCGACCTGGGTCACCTGCTTGTCTACGCGCAGTACGGCGTGCAGCGCTGGGACGCGGCCACTGGCGAGGTCATCAGCCCCGAGCCGGGGCCCGGGGTGGATGAGGTGCGCCGGCGGCTGCCCGCGCTGCTCGCCGACGCGATGCCCGGCACGAGCATCGAAGACAAAGGCCACGCGCTGGCCGTGCACGTCCGGCGTACCGCCGACCCGGCCGCCGCGATGGACCAGTTGCGCGACCGGCTGCTGGCGCTGGCCGACGAAACGGGCCTGGAGCCCGCCCCGGGTCGGATGGTCCTGGAGCTGCGCGAGCCCGGCCCGCACAAGGGTGACGCGGTGCGGCAGCTGCTAGCCGAGCGGTTCGGCGGGACGCCGTCCGCGGTGCTCTACGCCGGCGACGACCTGGGTGACCTGGTCGTCTTCGATGAGCTCGAATCCCTGCGGCGGCGCGGCGTCCCTGGCGTCGGCGTGTTCGCGGAGTCGGCTGAGGTGACGGCCCTGCGCGACCGTGCCGATCTGGTGGTGCCGGGCCCGAGCGGGGTCGTGGAGCTGTTCCGCTCCCTGGCGTCACGGCTGCCCGGGTAGCCGTGCGGGGCGGCGTGTCAGGCGCCGCTCAGCGGCTGCTAAGTGCCTGCAGCGCCTCCACCTGATCGCGCAGCCAGGCCTGTGGGGGTAGCGCGGTTGCGGCGGTGACCAGTCGCCGGGTGCGTTCTTGGCGTTGCTCGCGCGGCATCCGCAGCGCTTCGTCCAGGGAGTCGGCCGTCTGGGAGACGTCGTAGGGATTCACGATCAGCGAGTCGGACGCGAGCTCGTCCGCGGCCCCGGCCTCCCTGGACAGGATCAGGGCCAGGCCGTCCCTGGACAGGATCGGGCCTTCCTTGGCCACCAGGTTCATCCCGTCGCGGATGGGGTTGACCAGCAGGACATCGGCGACTGTGTAGGCGGCCAGCGAGCGTGCGTAGTCGTCGCTGACGTCGAGCACGAGCGGCTCCCAGGACGCGGTGCTGAACTCGTTGCGGATCTGCTCGCCCATCCGCAGGACGCTGCCGGTGTACTCGCGGTACTCGGGGACGCCGCTGCGCGACGGGTTGGCCAGCGCGATGTGCGTGACCCGGTTGCGCCATTCGGGGCGGGTGCGCAGCAACTCCCGGTAGGCCTCCAGGCCGCGGACGATGTTCTTCGACAGCTCCATCCGGTCGACCCGCACGATCGCCTGCCGCCCGCCCAGCTGGTCGCGCAGCGTCGCAGCCCGGGAAACCACATCGTTGCGGGCGGCCCGCCTGCGCAGCTCGTCGCCGTCGACGCCGAGAGGGTGCACGCCCAGGACGGTGTCGCGCCCCTCGTACCGGACGACGCCGCCGCGGACGTCCGCGTTCAGGACCTCGGCGCAGCAGTCCGCGAACGCGGCTGCCCATCGGGGGCTGAGGAATCCGGCGCGGTCCGCGCCCAGGATCCCGGCGAGGATGTCGCGGGCGACCGTGCCGGGCAGCATCCGGAAGTACTCCGGCGGCGCCCACGGCGTGTGACAGAAGAAGCCGATCCGCAAGTCGGGGCGGCGCAGACGAAGCAGGCCCGGGGCCAGCGTCAGGTGGTAGTCCTGCACGAGGACCACGGCTCCCTCCGCGGCGTCCTCTGCGATCGCGAGGGCGAACGCCCGGCAGTAGCGCTCGTAGCTGTCCCACTGTTTTCGGAATCCGGCGTCGAAGCGGGGCGCCACGGAGGTGTCGAACAGCATGTGGGCGACGAACCAGAGGACGCGGTTGGCGATCGCGTTATAGGCGCGGTCGAAGACGCGGGGATCGATGGAGAGCATGCGCACCCGGCCTCCACCCATGTCGTGGCCGGCGAGGTCGAGCCGCCCGTGCGTGGCTTCGCGCGCGGCGCGCCGGTCCGCCTCGGACATGGCGCAGCACACCCACAGCGACCCGCCGCCCTCAGCACCGTCGGACTCTTGCGGGGCCGGCTGGCCGGCCGCCCTGACGAGCGCGCTGACCAGACCGCCGCCGCCGCGCCGCAGCACCAACTGCTCGTCCTGCGTCGAGAACGACACCGGCCCACGGTTGGACGCGACCACGACATTCGCCCCTGGCACGGCGGCAAGCCTAGAGGTCACGATTTCTGACCGGTCGTGGCCAGCGGTCAGGAAGCCGCAGCTTGCCGGGTCGCGTACTCGGGCACGGTCACCATGGGTGGCCGCTCGGCCACATCCACGGTTGAGGTGGCGGGCTCGACGACCCCCTTCGACGTCCGCACGTACTGGGTCAGCGCGAGGTTGGCCGGAGCGGGTCGCCCCAGCCGCGACAGCGCGGTGAGCTGCAGCGCCGCCGCCATGCGCCCGAGCGCCGCGTCGTCCTGGTTTCGGTGGACGCGGCGGCCGAGGTCGACCTGGGCCACTGCCTCCAGCCCGGCGGTCCGCAGCGTGTCGATGAGCAAGGCGAGCTCGACCCCGTACCCCGTAACGAACGGCAGCTGCTCGAGCAGGTCGCGGCGGGCCGCGTACTCACCGGCCAGCGGCTGCACCACCCCGGACAGCGCCGGCCAGTGCAGCGCGATCAGCGGCCGCGCGACGAGCTCGGTGACCCGGCCCCCGCCGCCGGTGCGGGCGGGGCTGCCCTGGGCGTGCAACGGCCGGTCGTAAAAGCCCTTCACCAGGGCAACGGACGGGTCGGTGAGCAGCGGCGCCAGCAGCCGGGGGACGTAGCTGGGGTCGAACTCACGCAGGTCAGCGTCCAGAAAGGCGAGCAGGTCACCGTCGGTTATATACAGCGACTTCCACAGCGCCTCGCCCTTTCCCCGTGACGAACCGTAGCCGGGCAGGACGTACCGTCCCGGGACGACAACCGCCCCCGCCGCTTCGGCAACCCGTGCCGTCGCATCCGTGGACCCCGGGTCGATCACGACGATCTCGTCGACGAGCGGAACGCGCTCGACGTAATGGCGCCGAACTGCCGACACGATCGCTCCGACGGTGGCCGCCTCGTTGAGCGCGGGAAGGACCACACTGACCCGCTGCCCGGCCTTGCGGGCCACCAGTGTCTCCGGCCCTGGCGTCACCCGAAAGGTTCTACTTTCGAACCAGCGCTGCACATCGGGACGCACACCAGCTACGCTGCCATACAGATCGCCAGCTGTTGCTGCTGCGAGACAACTGAATAGTGCTCATCCAGAGGGGCAGAGGGACCGGCCCAGAGAAGCCCCGGCAACCACCGCGTTCAGGAGCGGTAGGTGCCAATTCCGGCCCGCGAGCGAGTGCCGCGGGGAAGATGAGGAGAACGGAATGTCCTTGACGCTCGAGCGTCCCACCCCCACTCCATCCAGGCTTGTTGTCGATCTCGCGGGGGGTCAGCCGGTGCGCAACCCCGCCGCCGGCCTGTCTTGCAAGCACTGCGGCGCTACGTATTCACTCAGTCCCGTCCACGTGTGCGAGCAGTGTTGGGCGCCACTGGAAATCTCCTATGACGAGAAGTTGCTGGCCGCCGTCACTCGCGAGGCCATCGAAGCGGGGCCGCGCAACCTCTGGCGGTACGCGGCCCTGCTGCCCGCCGGGCATGACCCGGCCACGCGTGTCTCGCTCGGCGCCGGCTGCACGCCGCTGCGCCGGTCCGACCGGCTCGCCGCCGAACTGGGGATGCGGTCCCTGTGGGTCAAGGACGACAGCGCCAACCCCACCCATTCGTTCAAGGACCGGGTCGTCTCGGTCGCGCTGTCCGCCGCGCGTGAGTACGGGTTCACCACCGTGGCCTGCGCATCGACCGGCAACCTCGCCCAGGCGGTCGCCGCGCACGCGGCGTCGGCGGGCCTGCGCTACGTGGTGCTCATCCCGGCCGACCTGGAGCCGGCGAAGACCGTGGCAGCCGCTGTGTACGGGGGTTCGCTCGTCGCCGTGGAGGGCTCCTACGACGACGTGAACCGGCTGTGCAGCGAGATCGCCTCCGAGGAGGAGTGGGCCTTCGTCAACGTCAACGTCCGGCCCTTCTACGCGGAGGGGTCCAAGACCCTGGGGTACGAAGTCGCCGAGCAGCTTGGCTGGCGGCTGCCGCGCCAGGTCGTCGTCCCGATCGCCAGCGGGTCGCTGCTCACCAAGATTGACAAGGCCTTCACGGAGCTGGGCCGGATCGGGCTGGTCGAGGCCGAGCCGTATGCGGTGTTCGGCGCTCAGGCAACCGGCTGTTCGCCGGTCTCGACGGCATTCCGGGACGGCACGGACGACGTGTCGCCGGTGAAGCCGTCCACCATCGCCAAATCGCTTGCTATCGGGAACCCGGCCGACGGCGCCTATGCGGTGTCGGTCTGCCGGCGCACCGGGGGCGCGGTCGCCGACGTCTCAGACGAGGAGATCGTCGCCGGGATCCGGCTGCTTGCCCGCACCGAGGGGGTTTTCGCCGAGACCGCGGGCGGCGTCACCGTCTCCTGCCTGCGCAAGCTGCTGGCTGAAGGGCGGCTCGATCCGGACGCCGAGACTGTCGTCTACAACACCGGCGATGGGCTCAAGACGACCGACGCTGTCGCCTCCGTGGCGGTGCCCGCCGCGACGATCAAGCCGTCCTACGGTGCGTTCTGCCGGGCAGGGCTCGCCTGAGCCGACGGCGGGCAGCGGTGAGCGGCGGCGGCGCAGGGTTGGGCTGGCTTGGGCAGCGGCGGGCAGGGTTGGCGGCGGCGCGCACCGGCGGCGCACACCGCATACTGTGATCTTGCCTCCCAACATCCATACTTGTGGTGCCCAAGCCGCCCGGCTTGGCCGGAATTGTCTGGTTGCTGCCCGGGGTGTCGCACCGCGAACGGTGATCTCACACTCGGAGATCGCCATTTGAGGTCGGGGCCCGGGCGGGGCGGGGGCCGGGGCCGGGCCGGGGCTCGGGCGGGGCGGGCGTCGCCTGGGTGGGGCTCGGCCGGGTGGGGGCTGTCACCGGGACCGGGTATCGGCACAACGGCGTTCCCCCCCCGAAACAGAATGGGCCTCCCAGGGAAACGCTCTGGAAACGGGGCGTTCGTAGCGTTCAAGGGGTGCGAGCACAACTGACCGACGGGTTGCGCGGGCCACGCAGGCCGCCCGCGTCGCCGGGCGCCCGCACGCCGCAGGGACGCCGCCCGCTGGGACGTACGCTGCGCGGCCCTGTGCGCGACGGCGTCGTGACGCTCGCGTGGAGCTGTCCACTCATCCGACGCTCGTGGGGGGGCGGATCGAGCCGCGGCACGCGGACCTGCGGGTCTTTGCGACCGTTCGGCCGGGCGAGGGCACCGGCCGGCCGAAGGCGACGGCCCTGCCCGCCCCGCTCACGCGGATGGCGCCGGCGGGAAGCCTCGTCGTGAACACCTCGCGGGGCGGCGGCGACAAGGACGCCTGGATCGTCGGCTGACGCGAACGCGAGACCACACCGGAGGAGGGGACGTGTGCGGTATCGGCGGTGAGTTCCGCTTCGACGGCCGGACCGCCGACGTGGCGGCGACGGCCCGCATGACCGACCGGATGGCCGACCGCGGCCCGGACGGCAACGGGCTGTGGGCGTCGGGGCCGGTCGCCTTCGGCCACCGCCGACTGTCGATCATTGACCTGTCCGTGCGCGGGTCGCAGCCGATGGTCGACAGCGAGCTCGGGCTCACGGCTGTCTTCAACGGCTGCCTCTACAACTACAAGCAGCTGCGCGGGGAGCTCGTCTCCCGTGGGTACCGGTTCTTCTCGACGTCGGACACCGAGGTGATCCTCAAGGCGTACGCCGAGTGGGGCGGCGCCTGCGTGCGCCTGTTCGCGGGCATGTTCGCGTTCGCGGTCTTCGAGCGCGACACGGGGCGGCTCGTCCTCGCCCGGGACCGGCTCGGCATCAAACCGCTCTACCTGAGTTCGACCCCACACCGGTTGCGGTTCGCCTCCACCTTGCCGGCGCTGGTGGCGGGTGGCGACGTGGACACGTCCGTCGACAACGTGGCGCTGCACCACTACCTGAGTTTCCACAGCGTCGTCCCGCCGCCGCGCACCATCTATGCCGGCGTCACGAAGCTGCCGCCGGCTACGGTGCGTACGGTCGAGCCCACCGGCTCAACCCGGGACGAGACGTACTGGCAGCCCTCGTTCACCCGCGACCGGCCGGAGCTGTCCGACGGTGACTGGCCTGCTGCCGTCCTCGACGCGCTGCGTGTCGCGGTCAGGCGGCGGATGGTCGCGGACGTGCCCGTGGGCGTGCTGCTGTCAGGCGGGCTCGACTCGAGCCTGATCGTCGCCCTCCTGGCCGACGAGGGGCAGGCCCTGACGACGTTCAGCATCGGCTTCGAGGCGGAAGCCGGCGAGTCGGGGGACGAGTTCGCCTACTCCGACCTTGTCGCGGCGCGGTTCGCGACGAAGCACGACCAGATCCGCATCCCGCACGACGAGTTGCTGCCGGCGGTGCCCCGTGCGATCGAGGCGATGAGTGAGCCGATGGTCAGCCACGACAACGTGGCTTTCTATCTGCTGTCGCAGGCGGTGTCCCGCCAGGTGTCGGTCGTGCAGTCCGGCCAGGGCGCCGACGAGGTGTTCGCCGGCTACGACTGGTACCCGCCGCTTGCTGAGGTGCCGCGCGAGGACGTCGCGGGCGCCTACCGCCGCGTGTTCGTGGACCGCTCGCACGACTCGCTGCTCGCGCTGCTGCATCCCGAGCGGCACGTGCGCGACGTCAGCGAAGCATTCCTTGCCGGGCACATGGCGGCGCCCGGGGCCGAGACGGCGCTGGATGCGGCGCTGCGGCTCGACACGCAGGTGATGCTCGTCGACGACCCGGTGAAGCGGGTGGACAACATGACGATGGCGTGGGGCCTGGAGGCGCGGACCCCGTTCCTCGACCACGAGCTGGTCGAGCTCGCGGCCGCCTGCCCGCCCGGGCTCAAGTTGGCCGACGGCGGTAAGGGCGTGTTGAAGCGGGCGGCGCGGGGGCTTGCCCCGGATGAGGTCATCGACCGCCCGAAGGGGTATTTCCCGGTGCCGGCTATCCGGCACCTCGGCGGTCCGTTCCTGGAGCTGGTACGGGACGCGCTCACGTCCCGCGCGGCGCGCGAGCGCTGCCTGTTCCGCCCCGAGGCGGTAAACCGCCTGCTCAGCGACCCGAACGCCGAACGCACGACGTTGGGTTCGAACGCTTTATGGCAACTTGCACTATTGGAGCTGTGGCTGCAGTCGATGGAGCGAAGGTGAGCACGTTCGCGAGCGCAGGCGTGCCCGGGGTCGGCGGGCTTGCGTCGTGGGAGCAGTGGGCGACCGCGCCGGGATACTGGTCCCCGACTCCGGACCCGCACGGCCAGGCTGTCGCGATGGTCAGCGACCGCGGTGGCGCCCCCCAGGTGTGGGTGCAGCGTCTCGACGACCTCTGGGCGCCACGGGAGCCCCGCCTGCTCCGCACCGGCGACGACCACATCCTGTCCGCGGCCTGGTCGCCGGACGGCCAGTGGATCGCCTGTCTCGGCGCCCCCGGCGGCAACGCCACCCGGACGCGGGTGTGGGTGGTCCGTCCGGACGGTCGCGACCTGCGTCGCGTCGCCGGTGTCCGGCAGGGGAACGCGGCGATGGGGCCCTGGGCCCATACCGGTTCCACCCTCACGATCACGACCACCGGCCGACGCCCCGAGGAGAACAACTCGCACCTGCTGCGGGTCGGGTCGTGGGAGACCTTCCAGCTCTCCTACGGCTTCCCCTTCACCGTTCTGGCGCTCAGCCACGACGGCGAGCGGGCTTTGCTGCGGCGCGGCGCGCGCGGGGCGCGCCAGCTCGTCCTCGTCGATTTGCGGACGCGACACGAGCACGTCCTGCTCCCGAGCGCGCCCGGCCAGACCGGCACGACCGAAGCTGCCGCGTTCGCCCCCAACGGCGACGTCTTCGCGCTGACCGACTCGGGCCGGGAGCGGTCCGCGCTCGCCCGGATCCGCGTCCGGGGCAGGAAGTTCGACGTCGAGACCGTCGCTGACCGCGACGGCGAGGACCTGGATAGTTTCGTCCTCAGCGAGGACGGGAGGATGGCCGCCCTCGTCTGGAACGTCGAGGGACGCAGCCAGCTCGAGCTCCTGGACACGGCAACGCTGCAGATGACCGTCCCGGCGCCGGTACCGGCCGACGTCGTCGACAGCTGCGTCTTCACGCGGGACGGCCGGCGCCTGTTGATCTGCGCGCAGGGCACGGCGCAGCCACGGTCGATCTGGATGGTGGACGTGCGCCAGGCGGCCGACGACCGCCCCTGGCGGCGGGCCCGGCCGGGCGAGCGGGCGGTTCCCGGGGCGGACGCGTTCGTCACGCCAAGCCTCGAACGGCTGACGGCCTCCGACGGCACCGAGCTGACCGGGTGGCTGTACCAGCCCGGGCACGCCGACCTGCCCGGCCCGGTGGTGCTGCACCTGCACGGTGGGCCGGAGGCGCAGGACCGGCCCACGTTCTCCCCCCTCTACCAGGCGTTGGTCGCGCGGGGCCTGACCGTGTTCGCGCCGAATGTCCGCGGCTCGACCGGGTACGGCAAGGCGTTCCGCGAGGCCGACGACGTCGACGGGCGCTTCGATGCCATTGGCGATGTCGTGTCGTGCGTGCGGCATCTGGTGGCGCGAGGCCTGGCCGACCCGGCGCGCGTTGCCTGCTCGGGACGCTCCTACGGCGGCTACCTGACGCTGGCCGCGCTCGCCTTCCATCCCGAGCTGTTCGCGGCCGGCGTCGACATCTGCGGCATGTCCGACCTCATCACGTTCATGCGGGACACCGAACCGTGGATCTCTGTGGTGTCCGCGACGAAGTACGGCAGCCCGCTGCGCGACCGGGCGCTGCTCGATGTGCTGTCGCCGCTGCGCCTGGCGGGCGACATTCGCGCGCCGCTGCTGGTCGTGCACGGGCGCAACGACTTCAACGTGCCGCTGGCAGAGTCGGAGCGGATCGTCGACGCGCTGCGCCAGCGCGGCGGCGACGTGACGTTCCGGGTGTTCGAGGACGAGGGACACGAGCTGCACCTGCTCGCGAACAAGCGGGCGTTCGTTGGGGAGACGGTCGATTGGCTGTGCGGCCGCCTCGCCGCCGCCGGGCGCTCCCCGATGGAAACAGTGGCCGACTCGCTCACATCGGGCAGCGCGCGGTACTGACCATGTCGAGGGAAACAGCAGCAGACGTGCCGCGATCGACCAGACCATCACTCAACCCGCTAGTGGTTCAGGAGGCGCGACGAAGCGTACCGCCCTTGTCCTGCACCAGCTGCGCGATATGCAACCGTCGTGGGTGGATCCCCGCGCCTCTGTTCTCACCGAGCCAGAAGGACGCGTAGGCGAGGCGGAGGCGGCCCGCGGTGTCCGTAAACGCTGACGCTCCGCCGGGGCCCTGATCGTCCCCGTTGCTGGCCAGCAACGGCGCTTGCCGGGCCGGCCGGGAACAGGCCGCCGTGGGGCCCTTCGGGCAGATGGCATAGCCGGTCGCGTACGAGCTGAGCTGCTGCGCATTGAGGACGCCGGAGAAGTTGGCCGAGTAGAACAGGTACGTGACCCCGTTGTACGTGATCATCGCCGGGTTTTCGATCGTGCCGCCTTCCCAGGCGTACTTACGGCTTGTCTCGAGCAGCTTCACCAACGGCGCACCCGGCTTCGGCCTCCCGTCATTGCCGAGCTCGACGGCCATCAGCGCGGACTCCCGGACACCGACCTTTCCTGCGGCTTTCCAAAGAAGGTAGTTCTTGCCGGTAGCCGGGTCGCGGTAAGGATACGGGTCGATGGAGCCGGCGGGGTCGTGGTCGTATGGCTGGCACTGGATCGGCCCCGCGCCGCTGGCGTCGCGGAACGGTCCCAGCGGGTTCGTCGCCGACGCGACTGTCAGGCAGAAGCGGCCTAGCCCGTGCGGGTCGTCCGACTGCAATCCGACGCGCACGGCCGAGTACGCGTGCCAGGTGTTGCCGATGTTGAGAACGCCCGGCGCCCAGTAGTCACGCGTGAGCCAGGGACCGAGGTTGTTGTCCACCCAGCCCCAGGAGGCGAACCGGACGAGCGCGTCGTTGTTGTCGTACTTCGCCCAGTCGGATGCCGGAGAGCGGCGGATCTCGACGGGGATCGCCGGGTCCGTGTTCACGTCGTAGCCGGACCTCGGTGGGCCGGACCACGACCACCGGGGGTGTGCGTACCAGGTGACGAGATCGGTGCTGGTCAGGACGGGCAGTTGGCGCCCGCCAACCGGGCTGGAGTAGGCGTAGTAGGTCGACCCGACCCGGATGAGATGGGGATCCCCGAAATCGCCCCGCCACTTCTTCCCGCCCTCGAACCAGCCGTGGTCTTTCGGGCTCCCGTTGTCGGCGTCCTTGAAGGGAGGATTGCTGTGCGCGGGGCACCCCGTGGTCAGCAGGACGGAGAGCAACAACGGCAGGGCAAGAAACCCCCGGCGGAGCCGCTGGGAGGATGTTCGTGGGGGCCACTTTCCGGCCGACGATGCGGTGCGAGCAGAAAGTGGCGACACAAACGCGGTATCGACAGGCGGGCATCTGGCCTGTACACCCAGGCGGCGAACCGCGCCGGTTCCGCTCCGGCGCCCGGGCGGGGACTGGCGGTCGGCGACGGGAGCGGGTACACCGGCGCCAGGGAAGGCGCGCGTGAGGCGTGCCGGTTTCCTGGTTGTCGGCAGGTGTTTCCTGGTTGTCGGCAGGTGTTTCCTGGTTGTCGGCAGGTACAGTCCGGACGGTGCGTGGGGGATACGGCACCGAGGACCTACCCTGGTGACGGCTGCGAATTTGGTGAAGGACCCGGCCGAGCCGGCTCAGGGAAGCGACCAGCGGCTGCGTGGCCGGGGGCCCGGTTTCGGCACGCTTCTGGCGACCGCGGCCCGTCGCCTCGGGCGGCACCGGGTGCTGGTCGCCCTGGTCGTGTTCACCTTCGCCGTAAGCCTGGCGGTGCAGCATTGGTACTTTCCGCTGTATTCCGGCGACAACGACGAGCCGGTCTACGTGCTGCAGGCCAAGATGCTGCTGCAGGGAAAGATCACGTTGTCCGGGGCGGCCCAGGGTGATTTCTTCCGGCCGTGGCTGACGCTGCAACACGACGGGCGGCTCTACACCGAATTCCTGCCCGGTTGGCCGGCGGTGCTGGCGGTGTCCCAACTTGTGTTCGGGACGATGGTGCTCGCACCCGCCGCGGCCGCGGCGGCCTGGGTGGCCACTACCTACGGGTTGGCCCGGGAACTGCTCACAGACCGGCGTACGGCGCTGCTGGCGGCCGGGGTGGTCGCCCTGTCTCCGCTGACCCTGATCCACGGCGGGCTGTATTTGTCTTATGTGTTCACCGCGGCGCTGTTGACCGGCGCGGCGGCCTGTCTGGTGCGGGGGGTCCGGCTGGGGTCACGCCGGGCGCTGACAGGTGCGGGAGCGCTGTTCGGTGCCGCGCTGCTCACCCGCCCGTTGGACGTCGCCCTCGTCGCGCTGCCGTGCGGGGTGTACGGACTGATCCGTCTCCGCCGCCAGCCGCGGGCCGCTGCCCGACGCGCGCTTTGGGTAGCGGTCGGAGTGGCTCCGTTCGTGCTGGTGTTGCTGGCCTACAACGCCCGGGTCACCGGCTCCCCGGTGCAGGCCCCGCTGTCGGCCGGCGGACCGCTGGTGAACAAGCTCGGTTTCGGTCAGCGGCAAATGGTCCCTGACCAGGCTCCGTTTTCCTACCCTGTGCACACTGCCGTGCACGCGCTGCTGCTCGGCCTCCGCACGCTGCCCGGTTTCCTGTTCGGCGGCGTGCTGATCGTGGGCCTGGCCGCCTTGGGCGCGCTGCCCCGCCGCCAGCGCCTCGAGCGCCTGCTGCTGGTCGCTCTCGCACTGGCCTTCCCCGCCGGCTACTTCTTCTGGTTCACGTCGTTGTTGGCCGCGACGCACGCGGTCAACGGGATCGGCCCCCACTACTACGTCCCCAGCCTGGGGTTCCTGGCCATCCTGGCGGCCAGCGGGCTACTCGCCCTGGCCCACCGATGGCGCCCGGCCCTGGTGGTCGGCCTTGTTGCTGCCGTCCCCGTGACCGCCTGGGCCATCCCCGATAAGATCACGGTTCGGCACCTCGTGAATGACGACTACCGGCGGGTGCAGGCGCTGATCCCGGCCCAGCTGGCGACTCCGGCAGTCGTCCTGGTCGCAGGTACCACCTACGTCCCCGGCGGGTACCCGTTTCTCAACAACCCGCCGGACCTGCGGGCACGCGTGATCTACGCGGCGGACCTGGGAGTGCGGGCCAACCGGATCGCCGAGCGGGCGCCCGGCCGGCGCGTGTACCGGCTCAGCCTCGACGAGTTGCGCGGCAACGATATCTTCGGTCCCCGCGGATCGCTGCTTGCCCAGCACACGACCGCCGGCGCCGTGATCCAGTTGCGGCTCCACATCACCAACCCCACCCACTCCCGCTACGTGACCTCTTATCTTCGGCTGGACGGACGCAGCTACGAGCACGTGCTCGACACCGCGTCGGCGCCGGGTCGTTCCTATACCGACCGCTGGTTGCTGGTTACCGGCCCTTCGACCGCCGCCACCAAACCCGACGTCGTGTCCATCCCGTCGACGCCGGCCGACCACGACCTGGTTGTGGGCGCCGCGCTCGGTCCCCGAGCCGGACAAGACGACGCCGAGCTGTGGGAATACCGCAACAGCCTGGGCGTCCGCGACGAAGGCGTTCGCGACAGGGGCGTCGGCGACAGGGGCGTCGGCGACAGGGGACAGCTCCTGCTGCAGACCCCGGGCGCGCGATGGCGACGGATCACCTTCCCCCAGGGCCAACTCTGGTTCGAAAGCACCCTTGCCGGCGTATTGACCGAAACCGCAGCACCCGCCGGCTAACAGGCTGGCAAGGCTGCCCGCCCGGACTGGCTGGCGCCAAGCGGCGGCCGCGGCGTGATCATGTACTCGACTACCTGCCGCGAACGTGTCGACGGCCGAGTGGGGGCCGAGATCACTCGTTGAGCGGCCCCAACAGGCGCTCCACGGCGGCCGTGTCCACGCCGTCCACCTCGACGATCTTTGTGCGGCTCGTCGCGCCGGACACCAGCCGCACCGCCGAGTGGCGCACGCCGAGGGCCTCGGCGACCGCCCGCATGGCCGCCTCCGTCGCTTTCCCCTCGACCGCGGGCGCCGTCACGGCGACGGCCAGCGCCGAGCCGACCCGGCCTCCCACCGACG